>NZ_JBITPU010000019.1:0-58835 GCF_044684115.1 Acinetobacter sp. ABJ_C1_1
GAACTCAGAAGTGAAACCTCTTAGCGCTGATGGTAGTGTGGGGTTACCCATGTGAGAGTAAGTCATCGCCAGCTCATTATTCTAAACACCCCGGTCTCGAAAGAGATTGGGGTGTTTTTTTGTGTGGTATAAAGTCAAGCTTAATCCATTAAATAATAAATCTTTCCGATAACTAAAATAGATTATTAGACGCAGCTCGAAATAACTTTAATATTATTTTAGAGGAATAAATTACTATTTTTCTCATGAAATGCGGAGTCAATATATAGGAGAAACCATTACTATATGCTATAAATAGCAAATAGGCATGATTTTTGCTTGTTTTTTTGGAAAGAGAAATATATGAAATTATCTGTTGGATTGAAAGTTGCGAATTCTCTATCGTTAACGCCTCAATTGCAGCAGGCAATCCGATTACTGCAACTTTCAAGTTTAGAATTAGAGCAAGAAATTCAGATTCAATTAGATAGTAATCCATTACTTGAAAAAGTGGAAGATGAATCACTAGTAGAAAGTTTATCCACTTTAGAAAAAAAAGAAGCAGATGATCTTACGACAGAGTTAAATGCAAACCATTTACCAGATGACTTGCCTGTGGATACTGAATGGGATGATATTTATACCCATCAGTCTACAGCTTTAGCTACCCCTGAATTTGAAGAGCGCGAGGATAACCGCCAAGTTCAGATGACACTTAAAGAGCATATGTTAGAACAAGTCAACTTACTGCACTTTTCAAAAATAGATCAGTTGATTGCTTATTGTATTGTGGATGCGTTAGACGATAAGGGTTTTTTAGATGCTGAGGTAGAAGAGATTATCTTAGCTGTACAACATTTATTAAATGACATGGATGTTGAGGAAGAAGTCGAGGAAGATGAAGTCTTAGTTGTTTTAAAGCATATTCAACGCCTTGATCCAATTGGTATTGGAGCTCGTAACCTTGCTGAGTGCTTAAAAGTTCAGTTAGAGTTTTTGCCTAAAGAAACCGAATATCTAAAAGAAGCTAAAAATCTACTTCAATATTATGAATTATTGATTGCGAATGATCTCAATAAATTATTAAAGCAAACAGGTCTTTCTAAAGATCAGTTAAAGTTTGCAGTTGATTTACTGAAGACATTAAAGCCTTACCCAGGTATGGATTTTGAAAAGCAAGAATCAGAATATCAAATTCCTGATGTAGTAGTTGCTAAGAAGGATTTACATTGGCAAGTTCAGTTAAATCCTGATGTTATGCCAAAACTAAGAATTAATTCTTTTTATTCGAGTATGATTCGTAGGGCTGATCAGAGTGATGATAATTTATATCTGCGTAATCAGATGCTTGAAGCCAAGAATTTTATAAAGAGTATTGATGAGCGACATAAAACTTTATTGAAAGTTGCTAGTTGTATTGTTGAGCACCAAAGAGCATTTCTTGAAATAGGCCCTGAAGCAATGAAGCCGTTAGTACTACGGGATGTTGCTGAAGAAGTGGAGTTGCATGAGTCTACCGTTTCTCGGGTTACAACAAATAAATACATGCTGACTCCACGAGGACTTTTTGAGTTGAAATATTTCTTTTCTAGTCATGTTGGGACCACAGCTGGAGGGGAAGCTTCCTCTACCGCAATTCGGGCTATGATTAAAAAGTTAGTTTCTAATGAAAATCCACGTAAACCGTTGTCTGATAATGCAATTGCTAATTTATTAAAAGATGAAGGGATAGAAGTAGCGAGAAGGACTGTAGCAAAATATCGTGAATCGTTACATATTCCATCGTCATCCGAGAGAAAAGTCTTGATCTAAATTTTGAAGTATGACTATTCTAGATATTCATTATGACGAAATAATGAAATTTCAATTTCACCAAGAGGAGTAGCTAAAATGATTTAATTGTCCCAAATCATCTTTTTTAGATTGCATTAAATCGTTTTAGTTCTTCTTTATATAACCCAAAAAGGTGAGGGATAGAATTATGCAAATAACGATTCGTGGACATCATTTAGCAATTACACCCGCTATAGAAGAAAATATTAAAGCAAAATTTAATCAGTTAACGAAACATCTTGATCAGGTGAATAGTATGCAGATTAAATTAACGAAAGATCATCAGATTGATAAGCGCTCGCATAAAGGTAGCTCTAATCATGTGGCTGAAGCGATAGTCCGGTTACCTGGAATTGAACTATTTGCTCAAGCAACAGCAGATGACATGTATACTTCAATTAAAAAACTGACTGAAAAATTAAAAAAACAATTGTTAAAATATCGAAAAATGCAATGTACGTATTCACAAGTTGCTGTTTCTATTTAATAAGTTTTTAATAATTGTGAGAGGCTTGAAATATAGCCTCTTTTTTATTGATAAAATATAAACACGTACTGAATTCTTTGAAAAAGTTATAGTAAAATACTTCGTTTTACACCGTAGGTTGTGCCAGAGGTCTTTGCAATGAATAGTGAACAGCTCACTCAAATTTTAAAAGAAGCTTTTCCTGAAGCGGAAGTAGCGGTGAGCGGACAGGCTGGAAAATTTGACCTCCGTATTGTGGATGATCAATTTGAAGGTAAGCGTACTGTTGCCCGTCAACAAGCAGTTTATGCACCATTAAATACTTATATTGCAAGTGGCGAAGTCCATGCCGTAACAATTCGTGCGATGACCAAAGATGAATGGCGCAAAGCAAGCCTTTTCGGAGCTTAAATATTAATGGATAAATTTTTAATTACGGGCGGTGTTAAGCTCGAAGGGGAAGTACGCATTTCTGGTGCTAAAAATGCGGCTTTACCATTACTTGCGGCAATGATTCTTGCCGATTCTCCAATTACATTAACCAATGTTCCAAATCTTAAAGATGTAAATACTTTGGTGAAATTAATTGGTGGTTTAGGCGTCACGATCAGTTATGAGAACGATACGGTCAAAGCTGATACCTCTACTTTAGATAACCAGTTTGCGCCTTATGAACTTGTAAAAACAATGCGTGCATCTATTTTGGTATTAGGGCCATTATTGGCACGTTACGGAAATGCCAAGGTTTCATTACCTGGTGGATGTGCTATTGGCTCTCGTCCAGTAGATCAACACTTAAAAGCCCTAGAAGCATTGGGTGCACATATCGAAGTTGAAAATGGTTATGTACATGCCACTGTTGATGGTCGTCTGAAAGGCGGCGAAGTGGTTTTCGATATGGTCACTGTAGGTGGTACAGAAAATATTTTAATGGCGGCTGCTTTAGCGGATGGTGTAACTACTATTCGTAATGCTGCGCGTGAGCCTGAAATTACTGATCTTGCTCAAATGCTTATTAAAATGGGCGCAAAAATCGAAGGTATAGATACAGATACACTTGTTGTTACTGGTGTTGAAAGTCTACATGGTTGTGAATACGCAGTTGTTGCAGACCGTATTGAAACGGGATCTTACTTAGCTGCAGCGGCTATTACTGGTGGTCGTGTAAAAACAACACATACAGATCCTTCATTGCTTGAATCTGTTTTAGACAAATTTGAAGAAATGGGTGCTGAAGTCACCCGTGGTGATGACTGGATTGAATTGGATATGTTAGGTAAGCGACCTAAAGCAGTAAGTTTTAGAACTTTACCTCACCCAGAATTTCCAACCGACATGCAAGCGCAAATTATGGCCGTAAATGCAATTGGTCGCGGATTTGCAACGATTTCTGAAACCATTTTTGAAAATCGTTTCATGCATGTTCCTGAATTGTCACGTATGGGTGCTAATATTCAGGTTGAAGGCCATGATGCTGTAGTGACTGGGGTTGAAAAATTACAAGCAGCTCCTGTAATGGCAACAGATTTGCGTGCTTCTTTTTCTTTGGTTTTAGCAGCTTTGGTTGCTGAAGGTGATACAGTAATTGACCGTATCTACCATATTGACCGTGGTTATGAGCATGTCGAAGAGAAACTTCAAGGTTTAGGTGCCAGAATTAAGCGAGTAAGTTAATGAATGACGTAAGAAACGATGATCCTAATTTTGATGTAATGGGTAATTTTGATCATGGTTTGACCTTGGCACTGAGTAAAGGGCGTATTTTAAAAGAAACTTTACCTTTACTTGCAACAGCAGGTATTAACTTGCTTGAAGACCCGGAAAAATCTCGTAAGTTGATTTTTCCTACAACACATAAGCAAGTTCGTATTTTGATTTTACGTGCGTCTGATGTGCCAACCTACGTTGAGAATGGTGCAGCTGATTTAGGTGTAGCAGGTAAAGACGTACTTATGGAACATGGTGCTCAACATGTTTATGAGTTACTGGACTTACAGATTGCAAAATGTAAGTTAATGACTGCTGGTAAAGTAGGAATGGAACGTCCAAAAGGTCGTTTAAAAATTGCAACTAAGTACGTCAATCTAACACGTCAATACTATGCAAGCTTAGGTGAGCAGGTGGATGTTATTAAGCTTTATGGTTCTATGGAGCTAGCACCACTCGTTGGTTTAGGTGACTATATTGTTGACGTGGTTGATACTGGAAATACTTTACGAGCAAATGGGCTTGAACCATTAGAAGAAATTTGCAAAGTATCCTCACGTCTTATCGTTAATAAAGCGAGCTTTAAGCGTAAGCAAGTTTTGTTAAACCCAATCATTTCCCAACTTGAACAAGCTGTTCAATCACGTTAAAAGTAATTTCCTATCATGCTTTTGCGATAGTTGTAGATATGATGCCCACAAGGCCTTAGAAAAATAGTAAACTTGGTTTTTCTTTTTCGCCTTGTGGGTAAATTGATGCGACGTTTATCGACTCAAGATCAGAACTTCAAACAGGTTTTTGCAGAGCTTTTGGCTTTTGAAACCGTTAATGATCCTAATTTAGTTCAAACAGTAGATCAAATTATTGCTGATGTTCGTCAGCATGGTGATGATCATGTTTTAAAACTTACTCAACAGTTCGATCGACATCCAGCGCATCAATTTTCCGATCTAGAATTGTCTCAACAACAACTCAAAGCTGCGTTTGATGGCTTAAATCAAGAGATTCGTGAAGCCCTGCAACTTGCAGCTGATCGTATTCGTACATTTCATGAGGCTCAGAAACAAGATAGCTGGACCTATGTAGATGATTTGGGTAATACCCTAGGACAAAAAGTGACTCCACTTGACCGTGTTGGTATATATGTACCTGGTGGTCTTGCATCTTATCCTTCATCTGTACTAATGAATGCGGTACCCGCACATGTGGCTGGTGTACCTGAAATTATTATGGTTGTACCAGCACCAAATGGTGAATTAAATCCATTAGTTCTTGCAGCAGCTTATCTTGCGGGAGTTAGCAGAGTATTTACTATTGGTGGGGCACAAGCTGTTGCAGCTCTAGCTTATGGCACTCAAACTGTTCCACGTGTAGATAAAATCACTGGCCCTGGAAACCGATTTGTAGCAGCAGCTAAACGTGCTGTATTTGGTCAGGTGGGTATCGACATGATTGCAGGGCCTTCTGAAATTTTAGTATATGCGGAAGGAGTGAATAATGCTGAGTGGTTGGCGATGGATGTATTATCTCAAGCTGAACATGACACAGTGGCTCAAGCTATTTTCATTACTCCAGATGAAGCATTGCTAGAAGCTGTAGAGTCTGCAATTGAAAAACATTTAAGTGAATTGCCGAAAGCTGATATTGCGCGTACATCGATTGAAAATCGTGGGGCTTTAGTTTTAGTAAAAGATCGTGCAGAAGCAGTTGATTTGATTAATCAGGTTGCACCAGAGCATTTGGAATTGTGTCTTGATGATGCCGAAATGATGAGCCAAGACATTCGTCATGCAGGGGCAATCTTCATGGGGCGCTATACACCTGAAGCAATTGGTGATTACTGTGCTGGGCCAAACCACGTATTGCCAACATCTGGCACAGCTCGTTTCTCGTCACCACTGGGTGTATATGATTTTCAAAAACGCTCTAGCTTGATCATGTGCTCAAAAGAGGGTGTAAAAACATTGGCTAAAACTGCTGATGTACTTGCTGTTCAAGAAAATCTTGATGCTCATGCACGCTCGGCTCGTTATCGTTATCAATAAGCTTTAAGCCTTGTAGAATTTTTAATGATTATTCAGGGCTGACTTTTCAGCCCTTTTTTGAGATAAGACTATGACTGTATCTACAGCACAAATGCGTTTTTGGAGCCCTGAGGTTCGTGAGTTAGAGCCTTATGTGCCAGGTGAACAACCTAAAATCCAAAATTTATTAAAGTTAAATACCAATGAAAATCCGTATCCACCATCACCAAAAGTAGTAGACGCAGTTCAAGCTGTGCTACATGGTCAAGCTGATGCTTTGCGTCTATATCCAGATCCGGATGCGACAGCATTAAAGCAAGCAATTGCAAAACAACAAAATATTGATGTATCTCAAGTTTTTGTGGGTAATGGTTCTGATGAGGTGCTTGCTCATATCTTTAAAGCATTTTTCCTTCAAGATGAGCCAATTCTGTATCCAGACATCACTTATAGTTTTTATCCAGTTTATAGCCAGTTTTTTGGAACAAAAACAAAAGAAATTCCACTTAATGAGAATTTCGAGATTGATGTCAAAGATTATGCACAACCCAATGGTGGCGTGATTATTACTAATCCTAATGCACCAACCAGTATTGCGCTCAGCTTGGCAGAGATTGAACAAGTACTACAAGACAATCCAAACCGTGTGGTTGTGATTGACGAAGCTTATGTTGATTTTGGTGCTGAGTCAGCTGTAAGTTTGATAAACCGTTATGAAAATCTTGTGGTGTGCCAAACAACTTCAAAGTCTCGTTCTTTGGCTGGTTTACGCGTTGGATTTGCGATTGCTCAGTCGCATTTGATTGCGGCACTTGAAGCGGTAAAAAATAGTTTTAATTCATATCCAATTGATCGCTTCGCTATTGCAGCAGCTGTTGCTTCTTTTGAAGATCAAGCTTATTTTGAAGAGCAGTGTCAAAAAGTTATTACAAGTCGAGAAAAACTGGTTAGTGATTTAACTGAACTTGGCTTTAATGTTTTGCCATCAAAAGCGAATTTTATTTTTGCTTCACATTCGCAATATGATGCTGCGCAATTAGCCCAGAAGTTGCGTGAGCAGGGCATTATTGTCCGTTATTTCAATAAGCCTCGCATTAATCAGTTTTTACGTATCACGGTTGGAACTGATGAGCAAAATACACGTTTAGTTCAAACTTTGAAGCAAGATATTCTTTAAAATTTATTCTGCTGTGCTGTTCATCAAGTTCAGCATAGCAGAGATTTTATCTAAACTTTCTTGATATTCAGCTTCAGCCTCTGAAGCGATAGTAATACCACCACCTGCCCAAATAGAGAGCTGGTTTTGATATTGTTGAAAGCTACGAATCAGAATATTCCAACGCCCAGTACCATCAAAATTAAAATATCCCAAAGTCCCGCAATATGCTCCTCTTGGCGCACCTTCTAACTCTTCAATAATTTGCATTGCCCGGATTTTAGGGGCACCAGTAATTGAGCCTCCTGGTAAAGCACTAAGCAACATTTGCATAGGATTAATATCATTTTTAAGTGTAGCCGTAACTTCACTTACCATATGGTGAACTTGATTGAAGCTTTCAATTTCGAATAATTTTGTTGTTTTTACCGAACCTGTATTGGCATAAAAGCTCAAATCATTACGTAATAAATCAACGATCATGACATTTTCGGCCTGATCTTTTTGGGAGTTTTTTAAGGTTTGCTTTGAAAGCAAATCTTGTTCTTTATTTTCGTAACGAGGCATTGTGCCTTTAATTGGTCGGGTTTTTATTTGCTTATCTGTATTAAATTCAATAAATAATTCAGGAGAGCAACTTAATAACTCAAACTCTTTTAATTTTAAATAACCAGAATAAGGTGCATTGGTTAAATTCCATAAAGCTTCTGCTTTATTTAATAATGTACCTGTAAAAGTTGTACCAAACTCTTGTGTAAGATTAATTTGATAACAATCTCCTGCTTTAATATATTCTTGTATTTTGTGGAAAGCAGTTAAATATTCATTTTTAGACCAGCGCGGTTGAATATTTTTTTCTATTTTAAAATTATTTTCGTTTAGGGTGTCAGAAGGTTTATTTAATAGTTCTACAATGCAATTAAAAATTTCTATAGCATTAGCTTCATCACTAAAAAAATACCATTCATTATTTATATTTTTAAGAAAAGAAGAATAAGAACCTATAAATAAAGAGGGCTGTTTATGTAATTGATTATTTATAAATTGATTCACAGAAAAATCATAACTAATAAAACCAATATAACCTCCATTGAAGCTTATTTTTTCTTTACTTTTATTTTTTAGTTTTTCATCGTGAAATTGAGTAAATTCTAAAAGACTTTGTGTATTAGGGGAAGTTTTATAATGATTTAGATCAGTTTTATCAAATAATTTTTTTTGATTATTTTGAATAATTAAGTATTTTTTTGGCAAAAAACCAATAATTGGGTTGTTATCATCATGGAGATATACAAGTCCAATTAACTCTTCCAATTTTTTTAAAATATCGGCAGCCGATTGATAGCTTTCTAAAGAGATTTTTTTCTTTAACTGTGACATTTTAAACATGTAAGCGCTTGGAAGAGATGACATAGTTTACTACAAGTTCTAGTCCATCAGACGGATGAGTCGAAAGAGTTTAATATTTTGTGGAAAAAATAACCGAATAATATCTCAGCTTTAAAGACAATTTATAAGCGTGATCAGGCAGTCAGCATCTGTACCGTTTGTCGGGTAATTGGCAAAAAATGCATTACAGTAGTTGAACAAAAATTAACGTAGCTGTAATTTAGTAATTGCTAAGCAAAACTACTCAAGGATTGGAAGTTTCGGTTGCCATAAAAGAAAAATGCAACTTGAGACAGTAAGAGTGGTTAAGTCAAAAAATAAATGCTCTTGGGAGAGTGCTCAATGAAAATGTTCACTAAACTTGCTTTAGTTTCTTCTTTAGCTATCAGTGCAAATGCAATGGCAATGCAATCAATGGATGATGCAGCGCTTAGTGCTGCTACAGGTCAAGATGGTATTAATATCGGTATTGCTTTGGGTTCTGGTGGTATTTCTATCGATAAGCTATACCTACATGATAATGATGGTTTAGCAACATCAACAGGTATTACAGGGTCTTCAGGTACAGCGGGCTCAATCGCAATTAGTGGTGTTACTGTAACTCAAAAAGGTACAGGCAACCTTTTAGATTTAAAAATTGATACAAACGGTGCTTCAGGCTCAAACGGTGCTTTCTTAAACGTTGCAGCAACAGTGGGCGCAGTTGATGTACATGTAGGTTCAATCGGGGTGGGTACTTCTGGTTCATTAAATACAACTACTGCTGTACGTGGTATTACTGAAACAGCTCCAACTGAAATTATTTCTGGCTTAGATTTATCTTTGGGTCAAATTTCTGCAAATGTTCAGTTAGGTTCAACTCCGCAAGGCGCGATGATCAAAGTGAACTCTAGCTTACAAGGTGGTTTAACACTATCTAACTTCGGTATTAATGATGCTGCTGGTGGTGGTAAAATTGTCCTAGACAAAGTAATGGTTCGTGGTTCAGGTAATACAACTGGTGACTTGGATGTAAATGCGAACATTTCTGTTGTTCCTACAGGTTTACGTATCCAGAATAACAGTACACAAGGTATGAACGTTTATGCACAGGGCGTACACCTAGGTGCAGCGGGTAATGCTTCAATTGGTGATTTAGAAATCCAAGGTTTAAATGTAGGAACGTCTACAATTACTATTTCTGGACACTAATTTAAAGGCTGATAAAAAGCGCGTTTATACGCGCTTTTTTATTTATCTTAATAAAACTCAATCTTAAGCTTTTTTATTTAAATAATATTAGCTTATATAATAAGAAAGAATATAAAACATTTGAAATGAGAATTAATTATCAATTTATAAATGTAAAACTATGCATTCATCAAAAAGATTAAAAAAAAGCTGTTTTTTACAAAAAAAAAAGGTATCTTCAACACACAGGGATGTAGAGCTATTGCTCTAAGAATAAAATGAATAAGGCCGGTTAGGCCACCATTTAGACCAAGTGCTTATGTTAGAGATAGTTTTAGGCTCAGCATTGATGTATTACTTTGCGACAGAAGCCTTCGAAATAGAAAAAAAGCCACCGGGAACTGTTTATTATACAGAGACTGCCGATTCACGTAATTTATCATTTCATCGAAACCATATTGAACCTGTCACAATAAAACCGGCTGTAGAAGATCAGTTTCGTGGCATTGTTCGACAAGCCTATGACTATAGTTGTGGTTCTGCTGCACTTACGACTTTATTAAATGGCTATGTTGGAACGAGTTTAACTGAACAGCAAACAATGAGTGGTTTGCTTCAGTATGGCGAATATCAACGTATTATTGAACGCCGAAGTTTCTCATTACTTGATATGAAGCGCTTTGTCACAGCAATTGGTTTGGACAGTGGTGGTTATCGAGGTGAGTTTTCTGATTTAGTTAAACTCGGCCAACCTGCAATTGTGCCTATTTCTTATGCAGGTTTTAAACATTTTGTCGTATATAAAGCTTATAAAGATGGAAGAGTATATGTAGCTGATCCTGCTTTAGGGAATATCAGCTTTGATGAAAGTCGTTTTAAACAAATTTGGGATAATAATACTTTATTTGTTATTTCTGTTCCTGAATCACAGCGTAAAGATTTATTGGCACTAAAAGATGCAGATATGCGCCATGTAGAAGATGCCACGGTCAATAGATATGCTTTTGTTGATGTTCAATATCCAGCATTTAACTTTGATCGTTTAGCAAATAAAGCTTCAACCATGAGACGTGTACTAGATAACGATAATCATTCGCCGACATATGGACAGCCGATAGAAACCTATATGCGTCTTTATTACAAACGCAAATAGTCAATTTTAAAGTTAGTAAAATAAATAAATTGGGTAGGAAAAACATGAATAATCGATGGATGAAGATGAGTGTGTTGGCCTTAAGTATGAGTGCCATTACAGGGACAATCTATGCCGAAGATCAAGTACAGCAAGCACAAGTATCTGGTACGAATCAGACTGTAGCAGGGGGAATAGACAGCTCTGCTTCTTCAGAAGCTACTAGTTCTGGTTCAGTCTCAACAGATAATACTACGCAAACCTCAAATGCAGTAGATACAAATGCTGTAGCCCCAGCTCCGAATAGTGAGGCACATCAAGCTGCAAGTGCATTACAGAAAAAAGAAGGGGATGCTAGTCAGGAGACAAACTTACAAGAAGTATTTACTTCAAATGAACGTCAATATTCTTTGATTAAGAAGGGCGTGATTTCTTCTTACTATGACCTTGATTACACTTATTATCGTGATGCTCGTATTGATTTAGCCTTATCGGATAATTCTTCTCAACTTAACCGTTTACGTGTTGAAGAAGATGCTAACCACACATTAACGAATAGTTTTACTTTCCAATATGGGGTATTAGATAACTTAACGTTGTCTGCAACTCTTCCTTTTGTTGCTAAGTCTGAGATTATTAAAGATAAAACAACAGCTGGTTTAGGGGATATTTCTTTTGGTGCACGCTGGGAACCTTTTCCATTAAAGCAAGGCCGTTTACCACTCGTTCTTTTTGGTAGCGTATCAACTAAAACAGGTGATAGTCCTTATGAAATTGGTATAGATGAGCTGTCAACAGGTAAGGGATATTACTCGGTTGGTGTAGGGGCGAGTACTCGAAAATATATTGATCCAGTTGTTCTCTTCGCTTCTGCATCTGCCAACTATGGATTTAAAGAAAGTGGTCTTAATCAAGCCCGAGGTTCACGCATTTTAGAATCTTTTGATCCAGGTATCAGTGGCGGTTTCTCATTTGGTTTTGCCTATTCATTTAACTATGACGTGTCTTTGACGATGTCATATCAGCAAAGTTTTAATACAAATGCTGAATTCCAATTTAATAATGGTGAGTCTTATAAGTCACCAGATCAAAGTAGTGGAATGTTATCTTTTGCTTTAGGTGTTCGCGTTTCACCTGAAACGATTGTTAATGGTACTGTTGGTATTGGTTTAACCGAAGATGCACCAGATATTTCTCTTGGTTTGTCGTTCCCGTTAGATATTTTAGGTTTTAACAAAAAACAAAAATAAGGAGATAAGCAGGTGAAATATCCTAAATTATGTCCTTTAACGGCGGCAATTGTTATCTCCGGTTTTTCTAGCTTTGCCAATGCTCAATTAGGACAAAACCTAGCTGTTGATATTCGCTCACTATCAATGGGGAATGCTGTAACTGCAGACCCTCCTGGTATTAGTGCAGTTCACTTTAACCCTGCAGCCTTAGCAAAAATTGATGGGCTGCAAACAGATGTGCAAGGGATTCTTGCTAACTTTGATATTAAGCGTGAGTTCTCGGCTCCCCCTGGTTATAACATTTTTGGTTATTCAGATGACCCTCTCGTTTGTAATGATGGTCCGGAAGTTTCTGCCAATATTTGTACAGATTTTAAAGGAACAGTTCATGGTGATGTCGAGTACGCAAGCCTATATGTACCTATTCTTAAAAAAATGGTTGATCTCGGAGCAGGGTATCCTCTAGTTGCTCCTACTGCCGGAATTGCATATAAACCACCTGGCTCAAAAGTTACTTATGCAACAGCAATATATGCGCCGTTAGTAGCAGGGTTTGGAGCAGAGAATGGTAATCCTGGTAATTACATGGGTAAACAAGTTGCTGTAGAACGGATCACTTATTTATCCCCATCGTTTGGTTATCAGATAAATGATCATTTATCAATTGGTGCTTCTATAGGGATGTCCTATAACGCAATCGCTTTAAATACTGATCTACGTTTTCCAAATGAGATGATTGGTGTATTGCGTATGGTTGATGATGTGGTATGTGCACCGTTCAAAGATAATAACGATATGATTACCGATCTATTGTTATTGGGAATTTGTAATGCGAAAGAAGGTATGAATCCATTTAGTAAAATGGGTTCATTGCAAGTTTCGTTAGAGCAATCATTAAGCCCAAGCTATAACCTAGGTTTGCTCTGGGAACCAACAGACGATTTTGGTTTTGGTATGGTCTATCAAAGTGCTGCCAAGATGCGTTTAAAAGGCAAATACATGATTGATAATGCCAGAGCACCTCAAGAATTAATCAACGGTCTTAACTCATCAGCTACGGGTCAAATTTTAGCTGCCATTCTCGGATTACCTGGTTATGTTCCTGATACTGAGTCCGGTTTAGTTGCAATGGATCTCGAGTACCCAGCACATTTCCAAGCGGGTATTAAATATAAAATATTACCAGATTTACAAGTTAACTTTGATGTGGGATGGACTGATTATTCTGCTTGGAATAAATTTAAGTTCGAATTTGATCGACAAATTACCTTATTAAAAGTGGCTAAGCTTTTATCTAATGACGTTACCGATAATTCATTATCATTGCCTCTGAAATTTACCTCGCCATGGAGCTGGGGGATTGGTCTTGAATATTCAGCAACTGATCGTTTGAAATTAAGAGCAGGTTATGAACCTCGTGCTAGTTCGATACCTGATGATAAACGTAATACCATGGTCCCAATCAACAATGCGCAATTATTCGGTCTTGGGGTGGGGTACCGTTTTGATGCGGATACTGATCTAGATCTTTCAGTGGGTTTCTTACGTAGTCGTGACAATATTCCAGCTTGTACGAGTACATTATCAAACAAGTGTGGTGTCGATAATATTTTATTAAACCCTTATTCTGGTTTAGATGTAAAAACGAATACAAAAGTTACAGTACTTGGTTTGAGCTATAGAACAAAATGGTAAAACAATATAAAAGGATGTTTCGACCTAGATTTGCTATCTCAACTTTATGTGTTGCGATAGCAAGCGTTTCTGTATCTTATGCAGATGGGTTCTATACAATCATTGGTCCAGATGGTCGACCAATGATTGTGCCGAGTAAAAAAGTTGAACAGAAGCAATCAAATATTAGAGTCGAAGCACCGAAGCAAGTGGCGCAGCCTAAATCTGTCTTTATACCTGTTCAAGAATTACCTAGTGAAAATTCTCATCATTCAAAAGAACCTAAAAAGTTTGAATCACGCGTTACAAAAAAATTAAATACTGCACCGACTGCACCGACTGCACCGACTGCACCGACTGCACCGACTGCACCGACTGCACCGACTGCACCGACTGCACCGACTGCACCGACTGCACCGACTGCACCGACTGCACCGACTGCACCGACTCAAGAGCCTCCTTTAACAGTTAGTAAAACTCAGAAGAATGGAGTTAAAAAGCAAACTAATACTGTTAAGGAAGAAAGTACCCCTGCTAGAATTCCTTCATCTGTACCAAGCACTTCACAAGCTGTTTCAACTCAAAATTCGCCAAATGATCCATCTAAATTTACGAGTATTGATGGTGTAGAGTATGTAAATAATGAATATCTTGAAGACCAAGAATTTAATCTTGAAGGCAAAAAACGCTTTTATGTTATGCCAGATGGTTTAGGGCGAACAGAGTTTATTGAGCGGAAAAAGGGTGTAAGTAAATCTACTTTAGAACAATTGTTTAATAAGCAATCTCAGGATGATCAAGCGGCGATTGTTTTAGCCCCAACCTATATACGTCTGTCTCAAAAAGAATTAGAAACGACTTTTGAGCAAGATAAGTGTTTTATTCAAGGTTATAAAAAATCAATCAAAGTGCTTGGAGCTAAAAAAGAAGTAAATTTATGGCCTCGTAAACCGCTAAAAGAAAAGTTTGAATACGAGCTAGTAAAACTGGATCCGTCTGTACAACATTTACAGCTTATGTCATTTGCAGCAAGTAATTCGACGCCTCTATATTATTGGCCTTTAGCTATATTCTTAGATGAGAAGGGTTGTATTTTAGAGGGGGCAAGTGGTTTCAAGAGCAAGTCTTATCCTTCTACGATATTACAACATGCATCACTTCAAGGTATTTTAAGAGTGCCGCCTCATGCACGTTATATGATGTTAACTCCGTTATCTTCCTCTGTAGATGTAGCAGAACAAGAGTTATCTAATCAAGGACAGATTCAAATTTCAGTATTACGTTAAAAATAAGTAGGGTATCTAATGAATAAAAAATTATTATGGCCTTTTGCATTAACCACATTGGTAATGATGCTGAATGGTTGTGGTGGTGGCAGCTCGACAATTAATGAAAATCCAAACTCTGGTACTAATAACGGAAACTTAACTTCTGGTAGTTGTACACCAACTACTAGTAATAATGGTGCAGAAGATTCAACTTGTTTACAATTTGCTTTAGATTATCCGATAGCTGGTATTAATTTTGATTGTAGTTCAGCTACAAATTTTCATTATGCTACAAAATTTTCAGGAAATGCTGTAATAGGATCCTGTAAAGTTGGTGATACAGCACGTTTTTATATTCAAAGTAAAGATAATAAAAAGGTTTACTTAGGAAACGTTAATCTTGATACAGTTGGAAAGTTTACTTCTGTTAATCCTAATACCAAACAAAGCAATCCCATATATTTAAGAATACTAGATTTAGCAAGTGGAATTACAGGAAAAACACCAGCAAGCTTAGATAAAAATGATGAAACTATTAAAGTAGCAATTGCTTTAGTAAAAATTTTTCAAAGCATTGGTGTAGAAAATGGCGATAATGTTATCGGTGATATACAACCAACTCAACTTACAGATACAAAAAAAGATCAACTTACGAAGATTTCTCAGAGTATAACAGCTACCGAATTTCAGAACGGAGCTTATGCAAGCATTTTGAAACCATGGCTAGATCTAGACCAAATTTCTGATGATGAAGCATATAGGCTTTTAGTACAAACGACTAATTTAAGTAATGCAGGTGTTTTCCAAGCATTTAATTTACTTCTTAACTCAACAGTACTTCAGACTTATCAAGTGTTTAATGGATGTAATAGATCTACACAACAAGAGTGTTTTATTAACACACCTAACTTGCGTCATTCAACAGATGATCTTTATTTATTATCGGATCGTCAAGGTTATACTCTAGGATATGGTCTGCAGTGGAAGGGTGATGCGATTATTGGTGGAACTGGGGGGAGTCAAGTAGTACAAAACCCTTATGCATTAACTTCAAAAGTTAAACCAGCTAAACTCAACGTAAATGCACAAAATAATTGGTTAAACCCGGTTAGTCGAGAAGTTCAGTCAACTACACCACTCCGTTTGAGTTTTTCTAATAACTCAAGCGAAGATCTGCAGATTTATCAGGGAAAATTCTTTAATGATTATGGATTAGCGGGCACGGAAGCATTCTATAAATACTTAACAAAACTTAATACAGGTAATCCACAGCATTACGGGCTCTGGCGTCAAAATGTTGATGGAGATAGTTACAATGGTATATTGAGTATTATTAAAAGTAGCCCTATTAGTTATCTAGAGCGAAACGTTTTTAAAACATTGGGTAATGTAAAAACAGGCGAAAATTATATTTTTCCTCTTTATGCTACTTTGACATTTAATTTTTCAGATACCACTATTCAACCTGTAAAGTTAGGTATTGTTATTGATGAGCATGGAGATATTCGGACTGATATTAAACCAAATTCAACATCAACTGACATGTCGGGCCAATGTGCTACAGTATCAGATGAAAGCTTAGTTGATAGCAATGGTATGCAACAATATCGAATTGGTACTACAGCCGCGACGGTTAATGACCCTTTAAATGCTGATCAATCTGTATATGTCCGTATGATTTTATCTAATACTAAATTTGCCAATATCGATGGTGTTATGGTTGGGTTGACTTTTGCAGGCATTTCTCCAGGTCCTGCAAAATTGAATCTATTTAATTTATTGGCAAATAAGGTCGATAGTACAAGCATAGATTTTGATAATAATACTCCTTGGTATAATCAATATGCGGCAGCTCAGGCTAGTTATAATAAGCGTGAGGGTGTCCCTGCTCCAACTGCTGAGGATAAAGCTTTAGCACAACGTCAAACGGGTACGGTAACAATTAAACTTGCTGATCAGTCTATTCCAGCATGTAAAGCAATCAAAATTAAATCTTAATTAAACAAAATAAAAAAGACCGCAAATGCGGTCTTTTTTATTAATTAAATTATTAACCTGTATGGTCTAAACGAGTTCCTAGCGTTTCTAGGTGTGTTGGAAAAACTTGTTTCTTACGATCTTCAAAATAATGTCTTAATGTGTGTTCAACACTAGGGAAGGCAAGTTCACCCCATGGAATTTCATGCTCTTCAAACAGACGACTCTCGATGCTTTCTTCGCCTGCACCAAAAATGCCATCTTTTAACTGCGCTTTGAAAAGTACGTAAATTTGGCCAATACGAGGAATATTGTACATACAGTAGAGTTGTTCTATTTCTATCTCGGCTTCTGCTTCTTCACGAGTTTCACGTGCTGCGCCTTGTTCCATGGTTTCAAACAATTCCATATAACCAGCAGGAAGCGTCCATAAACCATAACGAGGTTCGATAGCTCGACGACAGAGTAATACTTTGTCTTCCCATAACGCTAAGGCACCGCAGATTACTTTGGGGTTTTCATAGTGAATATTGCCACAATGAGTACAAACATGGCGTACTTTATGATCACCTAAAGGAATTTTTTGTTCGGTTTTATGCCCACACGCTACACAGAAACTCATAATTATCATCGAGTATAGAGATGACTCAGCATAACTGAATTTTTAGACTTACGCATCAACTCTATTCCCTAAGTTTTATTTTCAGATATGATGAAAAGAGAGACAGAATAATAGGTGAAAGGTATGGAAGAGCACTTGCTAACGCAAAAGTTACAGCAAAGATTGCGCTTTTCCACCCGCATACAAGAAGCACAAGCTGCGGTACTTATTGCGATTACAAATGAAAATAATCCTAAGGTATTACTTACACGCCGTTCAATACATATGAACAACCATGCGGGGGAGGTTTCTTTTCCGGGGGGAAAGCGTGACCCCAGTGATACCAGTAATATTGTTGTAGCGCTAAGAGAAGCTCAAGAAGAAACGGCTTTAAACCCGTTTGATGTGCAGTTGTTAGGTGATTTGCCGATGCAGCGCGCAAGAAGTGGTTTGTCTGTAAAACCAATTGTTGGGCTTATTCCACCAGAGGTTCATTTAATACCTCAGCCTACTGAAATTGATCGAATTTTTTTTGTGCCTTTACAACAACTTATAGAGACGCGTCCGACGCCCTATGAAGTTCGATATGCTCATCAGTCTTTGTATTTTCCAAGCTTACAGATTGATAATGAAATTATCTGGGGTTTAACTGCTCGTATGTTGGTGGCTCTATTTAAATATGGTTTAGGCTACCAAAAAGAATGGCCATTTTTACTCAACTCGCCAACGTTTGGGATGCCAAAATTTTCTCATAAAAAATGAAGATCAGGATTGATAAATTATGATGTATAGCTATCAAGGACAGCACCCAAAAGCATTACATGAGCCATGGGATGGCTGGGTTGCTCCAACAGCAACGCTTATTGGACAAGTAGAATTAGGCCGTCAGGTCAGTATTTGGTTTGGAGCGGTAGTACGTGCTGATAACTGTGTCGTTCGGATTGGTAATTTTTCTAATATTCAAGAAAACTCGGTATTACATACCGATGCAGGCCTTGAACTAAATATTGGTGAATATGTCACGGTCGGACATAAAGTCATGCTGCATGGTTGTACGATTGGTGATAATAGCCTGATTGGTATGAACGCCGTCATTTTAAATCGGGCTGTGATTGGTAAAAATTGTATTATCGGTGCTAATGCTTTAATACCAGAAGGTAAAGTGATTCCAGATAACTCAGTAGTGATGGGTTCACCAGGAAAAATTGTGAAAACTTTGGATGAAGATGGCGCGGCAAAAATACGTTTGAGCGCACTACATTATGCTGAACACTTTAAAAGCTATGCTGATTTAAAAGAATTTCACTTTTAAAATTTTAGTAAGATATTTTCTATGCCAAGCACTCGCTTGGCATTTTTATTTAGATAGGAACAACTCGCCTAACAGGGCCGAGTGGGGTATCATTACTTCCGTTTTTAATCTGATTCAATACTAAGGTTGTGCATGAAACTGCTGGCGTTGGAAACTGCAAACGAGCAATGTTCCATTTCATTAATTGATGAAACCCAAGAACTATTTTTCCAACTCGATACGCGAGCGAAAGCACAAACTCAGACCATTCTGCCAATGATTGAGCAAGGGTTGCAACAAACCGAACTTGACGTAGCTGGTTTAGATGCAATTGCCTTTAGTCGAGGGCCAGGTTCTTTTAGTGGTGTTCGAATTAATGCTGCTGTTGCTCAGGCATTAGCTTGGTCACAAGATTTACCAGTGGTTCCAGTTTCTACGTTACAAGCTCTCGCACAGGCGGCTTACCGACTTGAAGGTTTAGAACAGGTGACTGCGGTACTCGATGCACGTATGAACGAAGTTTACATTGCAAGTTTTGTTCTAGATGAGCAAGGCATCATGCAGTGTATCGATGAAGAAAAATTAATGAACTACGAGCAAGCGGCTGCTTATGCAAAGCATTGCTTAATTGGTTCAGGTGCTAAGCTTCTTCAAGCCGATGCAGAGCATCAAACAATCACTGCCACTGCACAAGACATTGCTTCGATTGCACGTGTCTATGCCACGCAAAAGCAGTGGGTTGATGCAGAACATGCTTTACCGGTTTACTTGCGTGATGATGCGTGGAAAAAAATAGCAGATCAGGGTAAAGCAAAATAAAGGCACTACTCATGCACATATATTTTGAAGTAGATTTTCAAGAACAAGCACAGCACTACCAAGCTGTGCTTTGTTCTAGAGGTGTGACAGCCGTCTTACAGCCCATTGAAAAACTCAATGCTCGTTTCTTACGTTTAAACCCTGAACTGGCACTTTGTGTAGATGAAAACGGACTTTGGTTATCTGCAAATGGTATGAAAATGCAGCCTGACTGGAAAGCTGAAATTCCACGCTTAAAACGAGCAAGTCTTAAATCAGAGATGATTGCTCGAGCTTGTCAGCTGGGCGAAAAACCAGTACTTGTAGACGCAACAGCGGGTTTAGGCCACGACAGCTTACTCATGGCGTATTTAGGTGCTCAAATACAGCTTGTTGAACGCCATCCGATTTTATTTACTTTACTTGAAGATTCAAAAGCTCAGGCACAGCATGATCCATTTTTAAATCAATTTATGGAACGTATTCAATTGGTATTTGCTGACTCTGCAAGCTATTTACAGCAATTAGATCAAGAAGCAAAAACGGTTGATGTGGTTTATTTAGACCCGATGTTTCCACAGCGTGACCAGAACCAACAAGCGATTAAAAAACAAGCCCAAGTCAAAAAGCAGATGCAGCTTTTGCATTTACTCCTCCCCGAAGATGGTGAAATGGATTTAGGTGATAATTTGCTTGAGTTAGCCAAGAAAGTTGCCAAGCGTGTGATTGTGAAACGCCCACGACATGCGATTTTTTTAGCAAATCAAGAGCCAGCCCATCAGTGGCAGGGAGATGCTTGTCGTTTTGATGCTTACTTTCAGTAAGCTTATGTAAGGTTAAGTTTTATTGCTTGAATAATGCGCAAATATATGTGATATAGTTCAAAAGCATGATTGCTAAAATTCTTAGCAGGCATACACTTATGGTGCCTGACAAAAACGAAATTTTTGAAACCTTTTTATGATTGATCTCAAACCTTCCATTAACTTTTGGCATGATTTTAAAAGTAACCAGCTTGCCGGAATGTGGTTATTTTTGGGGTCAAGACGTTCCTTACAGATCGTACATCCCTCTATTCTTCAGCTTATTGTTTGGGGAATATTAGGTGGATGTACCAACTCGCTTTATAGTTGGCTTGTTGCTGGTCAAACGGGTGATTTCAACTCGCAAGGTTTAATTGGGTATGCACTCTGGCCTTTTATTGCGCTTATTGTTGGTATTTTTCTATCACAGCGTATTAATCAGCCACGTTTGATGTTAGTTCCAGCCTTACTGTGGTTGGTTCTAGATACCAATATTTTATTAATCCAATGTTTAATTCAATATTTGGGTTCTAACGGTTATCTAAACTTTATTCCCGATGCCATTTATAACGGTATTCTACCAAGCCTATTTGTGGCACTTTTTGTGTGGCAAAGTTTAGCTGTCATTTGGGTTTTCTCACGTGAGTTGAAGTGGCCGTGGTGGGAGCGGGCATTGGTTATGGTTGCGACTATTGCGACCATGGTGGTCTGGCAACTTTCAGTAAAAGATCAGCCTATTTGGAAAGTAGAAGACTCTCCACCTACGTTTGCTGAAGATGCTTTCTATGCACAAAGCAAGTTACTTCATGATGCTTTAGAGCAAGTCCAATATGGTGAAGTGGCGAAAAGCCATTGGTATTTCTTAGGCGTTGCGGGCGATAGTTACCAAGATGTTTTTAAATCGGAAGTGGTCCGTATTAAGGAACAATTCGATACGCGTTTTGGTACAGTTGGGCGTTCAATGATGTTGGTCAATAACCCAGATACTCGAACTGAAATCCCGATTGCATCTAAAACCAGTATAGAGTTGGCTCTACGCCGTATGGGCCAACAAATGAACCGTGATAGTGATGTGCTGTTCTTATACATGACATCGCACGGTGAACAGAATCATTTTGAAATTGAAAATGCACCTTTAGATTTGGGGCAAGTCGATCCGAAATGGTTACGTGAAACACTCGATAAAGCTGGTATTCGTTGGCGCGTGATTGTCATATCTGCTTGTTACTCTGGAAGTTTTATTCCTGCTTTACAGTCACCAGATACTTTAATTATTACGGCATCTGCGGCAGACAAAACTTCTTTTGGCTGTAATAACGAAGCTGACTATACTTATTTTGGACGAGCTTTCTTTGACTTGGCGATGCGAGAGCAGTCTTCAATGAAAGATTCGTTTAATGCTGCCAAGCAAACCGTAACCAAATGGGAAGTAGCTCAAGGTGTAGACCCTTCAGAGCCACAATGGATGATTGGTAAGAATATGGAGCTGATGCTACCTCAGTTGGAAAAATATCTTTTCCCACAGCAAAGTACAGGTAGTGTAAATATTGCTCAAACACAAACAGAGGCTAAAAACGATGCAACTCCTGCAAAAAAACCGCTGCTTTGAAGGTGAGCAGCGTATCTACCAATTTGATTCTCAATTATTAAAAGGCTCTACTAAGTTTGGTGTTTATTTGCCACCTGCTGCATTAGAAGGTAAACCATGTTCTACAGTGTTTTACTTGGCGGGTTTAACGTGTACTGAGGAAACCTTTGCCATTAAAGCACATGCACAGCATATGGCAGCTCAGCTTAGTCTTATATTGATTACGCCTGATACTTCACCTCGTGGTGAACAGGTAACGGCTGGTGACAATTGGGATCTAGGACAAGGTGCAGGTTTTTATATCAATGCTACACAAGCGCCGTGGTCTGAACATTATCAGATGGAAAGCTATTTAATTGATGAGTTATATTCACTCATTTTAAAAAGCTTTCCAGTAAATGCTCAGCAAGTTGGTGTCTTTGGGCACTCAATGGGCGGTCATGGCGCATTAACTTTGGCTTTTAAATATCCAGAGAAATTTAAGTCAGTCTCTGCTTTTGCACCGATCTGTGCACCAACTGATTGTGCATGGGGTGAAAAAGCATTTAGCCATTATTTAGGCGCAGATCGCGAGAGCTGGTTGGACCATGATGCTACGGCTTTAGTCTCAAAAAATGGTGCAGTTTTTAGCGAAATTTTGGTTGATCAGGGATTAGATGATCAATTTTATGAACAACTTCACCCTGAAAAATTTAAGCAAGCATGTTTAAAGGCAGGGCAGCCTTTAACTTTAAGACAACATGCGGGTTATGATCATGGCTATTATTTTATCCAGACCTTTATGGATGAGCATTTGCAGTTTCATGCAATCCAGTTGGAAAAGGTCGCTGGCTAATAATTAGTGCTGCCATTCCACCTGAAATTCTTGTTGAGCCATACGGTTTAGATGATCAAGGACAACTTTTTCCAAGTGGTCATGGTCATCTAACTGGCTATCAATAGCAACATTTAATTGCTCTGTTTCTGGTGCAAGCGTAATGGTTGCTGTAGGCATTAAGATTTTAAAATCTTGCTCATTTTCTTGTACTTCAAACTTATGTTTCCAATGATTAACTAGACGTTTTGCAATGCGTTTTCCATCATTTGTTAATAGATGAGTCGTACTTTTCATTATCAATCCTCACATTGGTTTAATGTACCTTAACAAATTCGTTTGGCACTTGGCATTCTATAGTAGCAACGTTACGTTGCAAGTTTGAAATGTTGTCATTTAAGCAAGGAAGGGCGGGCCAAGTAGGTTCTTTTTTGTTATAATTTCTAGCCTCTCCTTAAACTTCTAGCCAGGTCATCCACCTATGTCCAAGCCTTATTTGATTGCTCCTTCTATTTTATCTGCCGATTTTGCTCGTTTAGGCGAAGATGTAGACAAAGTGTTAGCTGCAGGTGCAGATGTAGTGCATTTTGACGTGATGGATAATCACTATGTTCCAAACTTAACTTTTGGTGCTGGTGTATGTAAGGCTCTAAAAAACTATGGTGTTAAAGCTCCAATTGATGTGCATTTAATGGTGTCTCCAGTTGATCGTATTATTGGTGATTTCCTAGAAGCAGGCGCTGATATTATTACTTTCCACCCAGAAGCATCTCACCACATCGATCGTTCATTACAACTTATTAAGTCTGGTGGTGCTAAAGCAGGTTTAGTCTTTAACCCAGCAACGCCATTACACCATTTAGATTACGTGCTTGATAAAGTTGACCAAATTTTAATAATGAGTGTAAACCCTGGCTTTGGTGGACAAAAGTTCATTCCAATGACTTTAGAGAAATTACGTGCAGCGCGCAAAATTATCGATGCAAGTGGCCGTGATATCCGTTTAGAAGTTGACGGTGGTGTTGGCCCAGCAAATATTCGTGAAATTGCAGAAGCGGGTGCAGATATGTTTGTTGCTGGTTCAGCTATTTTTGGTCAACCAGATTATAAAGTTGTAATTGATCAAATGCGTGCAGAGCTTGCTAAAGTAGGGACGAAAGAGGTTTAACAGCTTTTTTGTGCTTGGATAAGGTGAGATATGCTTTTCGCCACTCACAGCATAGCTGTTCGTCTTGCACTCGGGCAGCGATACTTAATCGCTGCTACCCCTCGTTCATGTGGATAACTTTGTTTATAACTGTATGGATAACTGTGTTGATAACCGTATGGATAAGGTGTTGGTAAAATAAACAAAATGAGATCAAACGTTTACTCTCTAAACAAAATATATGAAAAAAGAACGCTTTGGCGTTCTTTTTTTATGCGTATTGAATATTTTATTGTCTGGTTTTTTATTAAGCTTTGCTAAAAAATAACCTGTGCAAAAAACGAGATGAGGCTGTATAAAACTTTTAAAAACTTATAGAGAGAAAACTGTAAAAGTGTCATGAAAAGTAAAGCTAAATTTGTTTTAATAAGATTTTAGTAAGAGACCTAGATCATTAATGACAGTAAAAATTTTAGCGGTAGATATGGATGGGACTTTTCTTAATTCTAAGAAGCAGTACAACAAAGCACGTTTTTTAAAACAGTATGAACAATTAAAACAAAATAACATTCATTTTGTGGTGGCTAGTGGCAACCAACTTGCAAAGCTTGTGACCTATTTTCCAGAAATTAATCATGAAATTGCTTTTATTGCGGAAAATGGCGCACATGTTGTAGATGCTGGACAAGAACTCGCTTTTGCCCATTTAAGCAAAGAACAATTTAGTAATATTCTAAAAGCGATTGACCCTGCGTATACCTCGACTATGGTGATCTGTGGGAAACAGAGTGCTTATGTGCATAGCAGCATGAGCGCAGAGGACTACGCTAAAGTCGCTCGATATTTTGAGAAGCTGACAGTTATCGATGACTTTTATTCGTTAGATGACTTGGTGTGTAAAATTACTTTTACTGCTCAGGAAAGCGAAAGTTTTGAAATTTTTGAGCATTTTCAGAAGCAAAGTTTTGTAGCAGATAAAGTTTTAGTGCCTGTTTCTAGTGGTTTTGGTTTTATCGATTTAATTCTTCCTGATCAGCATAAAGCGCATGGTTTGAAGCTATTACTACAAAAATGGCAGATTGAGCCTAATCAGGTGGTGGCGATAGGTGATAACAATAATGATATTCAGATGATTAAAGCAGTCGGTTATGGTTTTGCTGTTGAAAATGCTGTTCAAGCTTTAAAAGCAGTGGCACCTTATGCAACTGTAAGTAATGAACAAGAAGGTGCACTAGATGTGATTGATTTAGTCCTTCAGCATCAACCTCCGTTTGCTTAATGACCGTAAAAACAATCAATTAAGATGTAAAATTGTATCTGATTTAAAACTTGGTTATGCTAATACACCATAGATAAATGGATTGCTCAAGGCAATAAATGATGACACTGCAACACTTACGCAAGTATGCTTGGTTTGTGTTCCTAATGACTTTGGTCGTTGGGTGGAGTGGTGTGTCTGTTGCTCAGATGCCTATGCAGCATGATCTTCATACGATGCCATGTCATAGTAAGCAAATGACACATCATGCTATGCAGGGTCAAGCTGATGATCAGGCGATGTGCCATCAATCTATGGTGAAAGTTTCTCAACATGGTGAACACTGCCAAGACTGTAACCCAGTCCATTGTCAGATGCTGAATCTGGCTTTGCAGCAAGCTGTACCAGACGTTGAAACATCATTTATTCCTATTTCATCTCAATTTAGTAGTGTTTATCAGGCTCAGCATTTAGCCGGATACTGGCAAGAAATTTTACGTCCTCCAAAAGCTTAATCCTTTCTTACTTATTTTTTAGTTCAAAGGATTACAGCAATGTCTCATAAAACAATTAGCAGCCTCGTCGCTGTATTTGGTCTATTGGTTTCACCATGGACCCTCGCGGCAATTAAGGAATATCACCTTAATATTAATGAACAACAGGTCAATATTACTGGTCAGCCGCTCAAACGAATTACCGTAAATGGAAAATTTACAGCCCCACTTCTTGAGTTTGAGGAAGGGGATGAGGCTGTTATTCATGTTCATAACCAATTAAAGAATCAAGATACGTCTTTGCATTGGCATGGGTTGTTACTGCCAGGGTTAATGGATGGTGTACCGGGTTTTAATAATTTCAAAGGAATCGCGCCA
Organism: Acinetobacter sp. ABJ_C1_1; assembly: GCF_044684115.1. NCBI lineage: Bacteria > Pseudomonadati > Pseudomonadota > Gammaproteobacteria > Moraxellales > Moraxellaceae > Acinetobacter > Acinetobacter sp. ABJ_C1_1. The sequence continues at coordinate 26,180 of NZ_JBITPU010000019.1, forward strand.
AACGGAGATTTTGTTTACCGCTTTAAGGTGAAGCAAAATGGTACTTATTGGTATCACGCGCATAGTAAAGGCCAAGAGCAAGATGGTTTATATGGGCCACTCGTAATTTACCCCAAAGGGAAAATACCAGTTGCGGCGCATGAAAAAACTGATCGTGATTATGTAGTGATGCTTTCAGATTTTCATAACTCTTCTAGCGATAGTATTTTAAAGAATTTAAAGAAATCTGCTGAGTATTATCAAAACCGCCGTGAAACCGTATCTGATGTGTGGAAGCAAGTTAAAGCACAAGGCTTAAAGGCAACTTGGCAAGATCGTTCCATGTGGAATCAGATGCGGATGTTAAAAACCGATATGTCTGATGTGACGGGTTATACCTTCTTAGTTAATGGCAAGACACCAGAGCAAAACTGGACAGGTAATTTTAAAGCTGGAGATAAGGTTCGATTACGATTTATTAATGCATCGGCAATGTCATTTTTTGATGTCAGAATTCCAAATTTGAAAATGACTGTTGTGAGTGCAGACGGACAGCCAGTTAAGCCTGTAGCAATTGATGAGTTTCGTATTGGTACAGCGGAAACCTACGATGTCATTGTAGAACCTAAACAAGCAAATTATCAGATTGAAGCAGAGTCTATTGACCGTAGTGGTTTCGCTATCGGCACTTTGCACAATGAAAATACACAGGCTGTGGGGCCAGTCCAAATGCCAACACCACGCCCACGTGCTTTGTTAACCATGGACGATATGGGCATGAGTCATGGTGATGGAAGTGATGATCATGCTGGTCATCAAATGAATATGCAACATGACATGTCATCAATGCCTGAAATGAAAAAAGAGGCGGTTCAAGATAGTGCTAACCATCATCATGCAATGATGAACATGGATCATGACATGAAAAATATGTCATCTGAAGAACATGATCACTCTATGATGCAAATGAAGCACGACATGTCGGCCATGCCTGAAATGAAAAAAGAAGAGAGCCAGACTAATCATGATCACACAATGATGAGCATGAGCAATGACATGAAAAATATGTCATCTGAAAAACATGATCATTCCATGATGCAAATGAAGCACGATATGTCGGTCATGCCTGAAATGAAGCATGATATGCAGGCAATGTCAGCTAGCGAGCATGACCACGCTATGATGAATATGAAGCATGAGATGCCTGCGCAATCTGAGAATAAGACTAAAAATACTGAGCCCGTTTATGGCTGGGCAAATGCTTCAACACCAGCAGGTATGAAAGCATTGCAATATAGTGATTTGCAATCTTTGACGCCTCAACCAGACACACGTGCGCCAGCACGAGAGCTTGTTATTCGTTTAGGCGGCAACATGGAGCGTTATATCTGGACCATTAATGGTAAGAAATTTAACGAAGCTGAACCATTACAAGTTAAATATGGCGAACGTATTCGCTTGAAGTTTGTGAATGACAGCATGATGGCCCATCCAATGCATTTACATGGCATGTTCATGCAATTGGAAAATGGCCAACAAGCTGAAAACTTACCAAATAAACATACCGTTATTGTTCCACCAGGAAAGACAGTTACTGCGTTATTAACAGCCGATGCTTTAGGAGAATGGGCGATTCATTGCCATCTGCTTTATCACATGAGTGCTGGAATGATGAATAAGTTGATTGTTGCACAAGTAAACGATAGCCAACAACCAGCTCAATCAAAGCCAACTGTTCAATCTGAAAATGAGAAAGGAGCTAGTCATGCACATCACTAAGCTATTTTCTCAAATGATCTGTTGCGGTATTTTTTCTGGTGTATCGGTCCTTGCTTTGGCACAAGAATCCTTAACGCATGATCATTTACGTGAACATGGTGGACAGGTTTATCAAGCAACAAAAATTGATACTGGCTGGACTCAAAATGAAGAAGGGGAAGGACGTTTTTCGTCTGAATTAGAAAGCTGGGTAGGGACTGATGAAAACAAATTATTCATCAAAGCCCACGTTGAAAAAGCCGAGTCAGAAGATGCTAATTATGGTGGTTCAGTACTTTATAGCCGAAATGTAGCTGACTATTGGGATGTACAGGCTGGTGTAAACTACGAGCGTTTACAACGGGAAGATGAAAAGCAAGATCGCTGGGCTGGTGTAGTGGGCTTACACGGCATGGCACCTTACTTTTTTGAAACCAATGCATATCTTTACGCAGGTGAAGATCAACTATGGAAGTTAAGTTTGGAAACGGAAAGGGACTTACTCTTTACCCAAAAGTTGATTGGTAAACCCTATTTAAAAGCAGATGTAGTTTTGCAAGATGAATCTCGCTATGCCAGTAAAACGGGATTATCGAGTTTGCAGGCAGGTTTTCAAACCCGTTATGAAATCAATAAAAAGGTCATGCCATTTGTTGATGTTGGTTACGGCTATGAAAAAGGTTTAAAGCAAACGGCTTGGCAAACTGGAACGGACTCTGAACATGGTTGGTATTATGGTGCAGGGTTAACACTTAAATTCTAATTACCGAACAAAAAGTAAGCTTAATGACATGCCATTGGTTTATACTGATGGCATTGTTTTTTGTGTCAGTTATGGTGCAAAGATGGCTTTAGAAAAACAAGAGAATCAAATAAATGTAAATAAAAGCTGTTCAAGCTGTGGGTGCTCAAGCGTAGTAACTCAGGACTATTCTATGCCGAGTGAACCTATGGCGAATAAAATCCAATGGGTGAGTTATTACCATATTCCTCACATGGATTGTGCAGCAGAAGAGCAAATGGTGCGAATGGCTTTAACACCTTATGCTGAACATATTCAGGAACTTGATTTTGATTTGCCTGCTCGGCATTTAGCGGTGTATCACAGTACGGACGCTGAAAAAATTACCCGAAGCCTGCAACGCCTAGGTTTAGGGGCAGAGTTGCAACAAACCCAGCCACACTATGAACCTGTTGAAAAACCTAAAAAGGTACGTGCTAGCTCTTCAAACCATGCAGCACAAAAACAGGTTTTACAGTGGTTGTTACTCATTAATGCTGTGATGTTTTTTATCGAATTTATGGCGGGCATTATTGCGTCATCAACAGGGTTAATTGCTGACTCGCTCGATATGTTTGCCGATGCGGCAATTTATGGCATTGCTTTATTTGTGGTGGGTAAAAACCTCAATGCTCAATTAAAGGCTGCACATATTTCCGGATGGTTTCAGTTTGGCTTAGCCATGATTGTGTTAGTTGATGTACTACGTCGTTTTATATACGGCAGTGAACCTGTTTCAATTCTCATGATTTTAATTGGTGGTTTAGCGCTTGCGGCCAATGTTAGTTGTCTTTATTTAATGAGAGATCATAAGGAGAGTGGGGCACATATGAAGGCGAGTTATATATTCTCTGCAAATGATGTCATCGTAAATTTAGGTGTCATAATTGCGGGAATATTAGTTGCAATGACAGGCTCTCGTTATCCTGATTTAATTATTGGATTAATTATTGTTTTGTTTGTTTTAAATGGTGCACGGAAAATTTTACAACTCAAAAATGAATAAGATTTATAGATTAAAGGTAGATTTGAGTTCGGGTTTGCCTTCATTTTTTATTTTAAAGTAAACTGAGTCTTCACATACAGGAGGAACGACCTCCCCCATAATGGGTAATCATGTCGGGACGACCTGACACTATAAAAATTAGTGAATGTTATGGCTTGGGCTATTTTAATTTTAGCAGGTGTATTTGAAATCATTTGGGCATATTCTATGAAAATGTCTGAGGGTTTTACACGTTTAACCCCTAGTGTTATTACTGTAGTTTTTATGATTTTGAGTGTGGTTCTGCTTTCAATATCAATGAAAACTTTACCCCTTGGTACTGCTTATACGGTTTGGACAGGCATTGGTGCAATTGGATCATTCTTAGTGGGTATATTTTTTCTTAATGAACCTATTGGTGCGATGAGAATGATTGCCGCTGTACTGATTGTATCAGGACTGGTTCTAATGAAAATTTCGTCTCCATCTTAAAAGGATAAAGTATGTTGCTGTCTTATAAGTATATCAATTCGCCTGTTGGGCAATTAAAGCTAGTTGCGAATGAAAATGCTTTGGTGGCAGTACTTTGGGACAATGAAAATCCAAAACGTGTTCGACTGGCAGAGCTGGTCGAACAAACTGAGCATCCAGTTTTATTAAAAACTGAACAACAATTAAAAGAATATTTTGAAGGCAAGCGCCGTGAATTTACATTGCCATTAGATTTTGAAGGTACAGCATTTCAAAAACAGGTATGGGCGGCATTAATCAGCATTCCTTATGGTGAAACAAGAAGTTATAAAGAGATTGCTGTTCAAATTGGCAATGAAAAAGCCGTGCGTGCAGTAGGTGCTGCCAATGGTAAAAACCCGATTTCAATTATTGCACCTTGTCACCGAGTCATTGGGGCAGGGGGTGCCTTGGTCGGTTTTGCTGGTGGTCTTGATAAGAAAGATATTTTATTAAAATTAGAGCAAAAATAAGCTATTTTTAGCGCTCGATTTTTTCAGGCTTTTCTAATAAGCTGTCAACACTGATATTTCATGTAAAGCGGCTTTTCTTGCATCGCTATTTTCTGAAATATTAATCTTTTCATAACAAACTCTGGATGTTCTAAAAATGGCTGTCGGCGACGTAACAATGCCACAAATGCATGTGGTAAAAGGTGTAAAAATTGGCTCAACAGAAGCATATGTACGTTACCAAAACCGACGAGATTTAGTCATTTTTGAGTTTGCAGAAGGTTCAAATGTTGCGGGTGTATTTACCCAAAATGCGTTCTGTGCAGCACCTGTTCATGTATCTAAAGCTCATCTTGCTCAAGGTAATCCTCGTTATTTAGTGATTAATACAGGTAATGCCAATGCGGGTACTGGGCCTACAGGCTTAAAAAATGCCCAAGACACTTGCGCGAAGTTAGCTGAGCTTGCTGGTGTGAACAGTTTTGAAGTACTTCCGTTTTCTACGGGTGTGATTGGTGAGCAGCTTCCAATGGAGCGTTTACTTGCTGGACTTCAGCCTGCATTAAATAGCGTACAAGATGCTGCTTGGAATGATGCTGCAACTGGTATTATGACGACAGATACAGTGCCTAAAGGTGCATCTGAAAAATTTGAACTTGATGGCATTACTTATACCATGACAGGTATTAGTAAAGGCGCTGGAATGATCCGTCCTAACATGGCAACCATGCTGAGCTTTGTGGCTACAGATGCGCCTATTAGCCGCGATTTGGTACAAAAGCTATTAAAGACCACGGTTGAGCATTCATTTAACCGTATTACCATTGATGGTGATACTTCAACAAATGACTCTTGTATTTTTGTGGCAACTGGTCAGGCTGGTGGTGCTGAAATTACATCAGACAGCGATGCACGCTACGCGAAAGTATTAGAAGTGCTTGCTCGTGTCATGAACCGTTTAGCGCAGTTAATTATTCGTGATGGCGAAGGTGCAACGAAGTTTATTACTGTTGCTGTAGAGGGCGGCGGTAACATTCAAGAGTGTTGTGACATTGCGTATAGCATTGCGCATTCTCCACTCGTTAAAACTGCACTCTTTGCATCTGACCCGAACTGGGGACGTATTTTAGCGGCAATTGGCTATGCTGGAGTGAAAGACCTAGACGTATCTAAAATTCAGGTATGGTTAGACGACGTACAAATCTGCAAAGATGGTGGTGCGGCAGAGGACTATACCGAAGAAGCTGGTGCGCGCGTTATGGCACAAACCGAAATTACCATTCGCGTTGATTTAGGTCGTGGTCAAGCCAAGGACACAGTCTACACCTGTGACTTATCTTACGACTACGTCAAGATTAATGCAGATTACCGTTCGTAAATATTCAGTTATAATCAAGCCTCGACAAAGAGGCTTTTTTATTAGCCCCAACTTTTGATATTAAATGATTCAATCCGTAAATCATTTAAGCAGTAACGTTATATGCGAGCAGGTATGCCAGCATGAAGGATAGAGAAGACGTTTTATGAGTGATGCGACTTTAATTGCCAACGATGCAAAAAACATTGTACAAGCGCATTTAGACCGTTTAGGTGAGCCAAAAGACAACCGCCTAAGTGAAGAAGCAAAACAACAAAAGTTTGCACAGATCGAAGCAGAGCTCAAAAAACGTGATGCTGTCCTTGTTGCTCACTACTATTGCGATCCGGATGTACAAGAACTTGCTGAAAAAACAGGTGGATGCGTTTCTGACTCTTTAGAAATGGCCCGTTTTGGACGAGACCATGCAGCCTCTACACTGGTTGTGGCTGGTGTAAAGTTTATGGGAGAAACAGCTAAAATTCTGTCTCCTGAAAAAACAATTTTAATGCCAACACTTGAAGCAACCTGCTCACTCGACTTGGGTTGTCCAGTTGATGAGTTCACGGCATTTTGTGATCAGCACCCTGACCATACCGTAGTGGTTTATGCCAATACATCTGCTGCTGTTAAAGCACGTGCAGATTGGGTAGTGACTTCAAGCTGTGCTGTTGAAATTGTTGAGCATCTAGATAGCTTGGGCGAAAAAATTATTTGGGCACCAGATCAGCACTTAGGTCGCTATATTCAAAAGAAAACTGGTGCTGACATGTTGCTTTGGGATGGTGCATGTATTGTGCATGAAGAATTCCGTGCACGTGGCATTGCCAACATGAAAGCACTGTATCCAGATGCGGCTGTATTGGTACATCCAGAGTCACCAGAGTCGGTTGTAGAAATTGCCGATGCGGTAGGTAGTACTTCTCAACTCATTAAAGCTGCGCAGACTTTGCCAAATGAACGACTCATTGTGGCAACTGACCGCGGTATTTTCTACAAAATGCAGCAAGCGGTACCAAATAAGATTTTAGTTGAAGCGCCAACAGCGGGTGAGGGGGCAACTTGTCGTTCATGTGCTCATTGTCCGTGGATGGCAATGAATGAACTCGACGGAATTTTAGAAGTTTTACAAAAAGGTGATCAGGAAATACACGTTGATCCAGCGCTAGCTGAACGTGCCAAAATGCCTTTAGATCGAATGTTAGCCTTTAGTGCATCGTTAAAACGTTAAAAAACCTCAAAATGCTTGTTAAATATACATTTGATAAGGATTTTTAACTTTTTTTGAGAATAGGTGTTGACGTCTGAGGGCGTCGCGCCTAGAATGCACACCGTACCGCACGATGTGCGATACAGCAAAAGCTGAGATAGATCGGAGCATAGCACAGCCTGGTAGTGCACCTGGTTTGGGACCAGGGGGTCGTAGGTTCGAATCCTACTGCTCCGACCACTTAAAATAATATTTTAAGATCGGCGAAGTATCGCATGATAAGCATCATCGGTTAAGCGCCTGTAGCTCAGTTGGATAGAGCATCCGCCTTCTAAGCGGATGGTCACAGGTTCGAATCCTGTCAGGCGCGCCATTTGGTAGCTTGGTACGTAGAACTTATTTGATGGTGGATGTAGCTCAGTTGGTAGAGCCCTGGATTGTGATTCCAGTTGTCGCGGGTTCGAATCCCGTCATTCACCCCAATTTCGGAGCATAGCACAGCCTGGTAGTGCACCTGGTTTGGGACCAGGGGGTCGTAGGTTCGAATCCTACTGCTCCGACCATATTTAAAAGCGTTCAAGCTTTATAAAATATCCCAAATATTGAAAAGAATTTCTTCTAATCTTATCGATAGAAGGAATTTTTTTGTTTTTATATATTTAAATTTTAATTCATACACACTCCAATATTTGAACTTATTTATATAAGCTCTGTTCTCTGTTCTCTGTTCTCTGTTCTCTGTTCTCTGTTCTCTGTTCTCTGTTCTCTGTTCTCTGTTCTCTGTTCTCTGTTCTCTGTTCTCTGTTCTCTGTTCTCTGTTCTCTGTTCTCTGTTCTCTGTTATTGATATTTCTGTCTTAACTCATCTTTTTCTTGATCTGATAAAAATGCGATTTTTAGGCCATTTTCTTGAGCTGTATAAATTTGCTCAGGGCTTAAACCAGCTAATGGGGCAGCAGTTAAATATTCATGTTGTATCTCAATACCTTCTACCGCTGGGTCATCCGTATTAATCGTGGCAAGCACACCATGTTCTAAAAAAGTCTTTAATGGGTGTTCTACTAAAGAAGGCACTGTGTTGGTTTGAATGTTCGAAGTCAGGCAAGATTCAATACCAATCTGGTGTTTTGCTAAATAATCTAAAAGTTTTAAATCTTGAACTGCTTTAACACCATGCCCAATTCGTTCAGCACCTAATTCTTCAATAGCTTGCCAAATACTTTCTGGACCAGCAGCTTCGCCTGCATGCACAGTAATGTGCCAACCTGCATCGCGTGCTTTTTTAAAGTGATCAATAAATAAATTGCCCGGAAAACCAAGTTCGTCACCTGCGAGATCTAATGCTTTAATATTATTTTTATGGGCAAGCAGGGCATTTAATTCTTTTTCGCAGGCTTCTTGGCCAAAAGTACGGCTCATAATGCCAATTAAATTTGCTTTTACGCTGTACGCCTGACTGCCTTCTTTTACACCCGCAATAACTGCTTCAACAACGCCTTCAAGAGGGAGTTGATGTGTCATGCCCATATAACCTGGTGAAAAACGTAGTTCTACATAGTCCAGACCTTGTTGTGCTGCATCTTGCATGTTTTCAAAAGCAATACGTTTGCAGGCATCTAGGCTCGCTAATACTTTTACGCCCCAATCGAGTTTGGATAAAAAACTTAATAAGTCTGGTTGGTTATCCATCACTTGTACGTGTGGGCGTAACGTTTCAATGTCGTAAGCAGGCAAATCTAAATTGTATTGTTGCCCCAACTCTAAAATGGTTTGAATGCGGATGTTGCCATCAAGGTGGCGGTGTATATCTGTAAGCGGGAGCGTTTTTGTAATCATAGACTTCTTCTTATCTGTTGCTATTAATTCATCATGCCTGTTTAGATACGCTGATAAAAGTTTGGATTTGCTATGTTTTTGTGAAAAGCGTTGAATTGAGTTTTTTGAACTTACTATATTTGTATTAGTTTTAATTTTGATGACATTGTTCTGGCCTAAGAAGATAACGCAGTCTGTGTAAGATACGAGCACCAAGATTTTTATTGTTTTTAATTTCGCTGAGCCTGTTTTTTTGTTGACTCTTCAACAATAGATTGGCTGAAGAATGGTCATTGGTATTTTGCCTTTTACTTGTAAAGATGAATAAAGGCTTGCTAAAGACCAAACTGATAAAGCGATTAATTTATCTGTAGAAATCTATTTCTGGCAAGTAAATGAAAAAGAAGAAATAGGAAGCGCTCAAATGAAGTCGGTACTTTGTTATCAAGCAACATTGCAAGTCGTGGACCAACCGAACTTAACGCCTGCAAAAGGGCAGGTTTTATTGGAAGTGGTGCGATGTGGAATCTGCGGTTCAGATTTACATATGCAGCACCACTGCGACCACATGCATGATTTGGCTGCACGTGTCGGGTTTAATGGTTTAGCGAAGTCCACAGACCCGTTTGTACTAGGACATGAATTTTGTGGCAAGGTTTTAGACTACGGCCCAAAAACACGTCATAAATTTAAAGCAGATACACTTGTTTGTGCAATGCCGCTTTTAAATGTAGATCAGCATGGTTACTTGTCTACAGGACTTTCCCCAAATGCTTCGGGTGGTTATGCCGAGCAAGTACTAGCTCAATCAAGTTTGATGTTTGAAGTACCGAATGGTCTAGATGCAGATAGTGCTGCCATGACTGAACCTATGGCGGTTGCATTGCATGCTGTTCGCCGTAGCCGTGTGAAAACTGGTGAACCTGCAATTGTGATTGGCTGTGGTCCTGTCGGGCTAGGTGTCATATTAATGCTTAAAGCAGCTGGGGTTAAAACTGTAGTTGCCAGCGACTTTTCACCAAACCGCCGTAAGCTTGCCGAGCAATGTGGTGCGGATATTGTGGTAGACCCTAAAGAGACATCGCCATTTGCCAACTGGAAAGAGTTTGGTCTGCTTGGCAATGTTTCTGATGCAATTAACATGGGCATGGGACTGTTTGATAAGTTACAAGCAACTCGCTTACCGTGGTGGCATGGATGGCGCATGATTGACAAATTAGGCGCTCTACCAAAACGTCCTGTTATTTTTGAGTGTGTAGGCGTACCGGGTGTTTTGCAGCAAATTATTGAAGGTGCACCTTTGTTTTCCCGAATTGTTGGGGTGGGTGTCTGCATGCAAAGTGACAAAATCGAACCAGCACTTGCGATTAATAAAGAGTTAGAAATTCAGTTTGTGTTGGGCTATACACCGCTTGAGTTTAGAGATGCGCTACACATGATTGCAGAAGGGAAAGTGAACTGTTCACCACTGATTACGGGTGTTGTTGGCCTAGAAGGTGTAACTAATGCATTTGAAGCGTTACGTGATCCTGAACAGCATGCCAAAATCTTGATTGACCCTAAACGTAGCGGTTCAGATATTCAATTAATGAGTCATTAATTTCAAAGTCATTTACGCTTAACTAAAAAGGTTGTGATTTGATTAATCACAACCTTTTATGAGTATTGAGCGTAAATGAAAGCTGCTGAGCTAATTCGTATTAGTCTTTAGTTGTTCTAGTTCTTGGTAAATCCACTCAACAAATTTTTGAATAGTCGGTGAGATGTCTTGGCTCGAATGGATGAGGTAGTACTTTCGGCTGCCTTTTAATTTTTTATTGGAAACAATCACCAGTTCCTTTTTTTGTAGTTCAGATTCAATCAACATTTGCGGAATTAGGGCCATTCCCATGTCATGACTGGCAGCAACCGCAAGCATTGAAAATAACTCATGGCGTTGTCCATCAAAAGGCTTCTGGTGTTGCATCTGATGGGCTAGAAACCATTCTTGCCAAATGCTAGGCCGAGTGGTTTGTTGAAGTAGGGGGATTTTCAGTAAATCTTCAGAGCTTAAATCATAGGTATTTTCATTGATCATGACTGCATCTGGAAAATACTTTTCGATGAGTCTCGGCGAGCACACGGGTACAATTTCTTCATCCATTAAATAATGTGCTTGTATGCCGGGCCAGTGATCAATTTGCTGCTGCGTACCTGCAAAAATAGCAGCGTCAAAAATATTGTCATTAAATAAAAAAGGCTTGGTACTAGTCTCTAAGTGAACCGTAATTTCAGGGTGTTTTTGATTTAAAAGATGAAGTTTGGGTAACAGCCAGCGCGTTGCAAAGGTAGGAACCACACCTAACTTTAATGTTCCACCTAAACCTTTATGAGAAATCACATCGGCCGTACATTTCTCTAGCCCTAACAAGTAGGGTTTAATGCTTTTAAAATATTGTTGTCCTGCAATGGTCAGTTCAACGCCATGCCGAGTACGTATAAAGAGTTCAACGCCTAGGAAATCTTCTAATTGTTGAATTTGGCGAGAAACTGCACTTTGAGTAATACATAACTCTTGCGCAGCATAGGTATAACTTAGATGTTTTGCTGCACTTTCAAAGCAAATCAGGCCCTGAATAGACGGGATGCTTCTTCGCATAAATAAAATCCTTTTATTTGTCGTCATATTTCAAAATGGCATATGACCTAAATGCAGATATCAGAGTTTAGTATAAAAATAAGCTATTTCTAATGAAATACAACGAATTAAATATCAAAATTTAAACCTTCTTATTTTAAATATGCGTAAGTCGCATATCTGCATGAACATTTATCGTTTGATTACTGCATTTTTCACGCATAACATCGATTTAAATAAAGAAGATCAAATCAAGCAGAGGATGCGATGAATCACATGGTGACAACAAAAAAAGCAAAAGTTCAATTTAACTGGCAAGACCCATTTTTAATTGAGCAACAGCTTACCGAAGATGAGCGCATGATTCGTGATGCTGCTCATGCCTATTGCCAAGAACGCCTGCAACCCCGTGTACTTGAACAATTTCGTCATGAAACAACAGATCCATCTATTTTTCGTGAAATGGGAGAGCTCGGCTTACTGGGGCCAACCATTCCTGAGCAATATGGCGGCGCAGGTTTGAACTATGTGAGTTATGGTTTGGTTGCGCGTGAAATTGAATATGTCGATTCGGGTTACCGCTCTATGGCGAGTGTGCAAAGCTCATTGGTGATGGTTCCGATTCATGAATTTGGTACCGAAGAGCAAAAGCAAAAGTATTTACCTAAACTAGCTACGGGTGAATATATTGGTTGTTTTGGTTTGACCGAACCTGATCATGGTTCAGATCCGGGCAGTATGATTACCCGTGCTAAAAAAGTTGACAGGGGTTATCGTTTAAGTGGCGCAAAAATGTGGATTACCAACAGCCCAATTGCTGATGTATTTGTCGTCTGGGCAAAAGAGGTTTCTGCTGAGGGTAATGTGGGTGATATTCGAGGCTTCATTTTAGAAAAGGGCTGGGAAGGTCTATCTGCACCTGCAATTCATGGCAAGGTGGGTTTACGTGCCTCGATTACAGGTGAAATCGTGATGGATAACGTTTTTGTACCTGAAGAGAATGCATTCCCTGAAATTCGAGGTTTGAAAGGCCCATTTACCTGTTTAAATAGCGCTCGTTATGGCATTGCATGGGGCGCAATGGGGGCTGCTGAGTTCTGCTGGCATACTGCACATCAATACACTATGGACCGCAAACAATTTGGTCGTCCGTTGGCTGCAAATCAGTTGATTCAAAAGAAACTCGCAGATATGCAAACTGAAATTGCTTTGGGTTTGCAAGTGGCTTTACGTTTTGGTCGTATGAAAGATGAAGGCATTGCGTCAGTTGAAGGTACATCTCTCATTAAGCGTAACAACTGTGGAAAGGCGCTTGATATTGCCCGTATGGCACGTGACATGATGGGTGGAAATGGCATTAGTGACGAGTTTGGTGTGGCACGTCATTTGGTCAATCTTGAAGTTGTGAATACCTACGAGGGTACACATGACGTTCATGCCTTGATTTTAGGTCGCGCACAAACAGGCATTGCCGCATTTAGTAACTAACTCATCCATTTTTAAAGATAGAGGTGTTCTTTCGAGAGCACCTTTAGGGATTTTTTACGCAAAAATTTATGGATAATGACAAGATTCATCGTAAGGATACTCATGTGAAGATGTGCCTCTGTGTACTTAAAACCAAATGTAAGATGCTGAAAATATAGAAGATTAAGTTATACAGAAAACATAAGTAGGCTATCGATGACTCATTTGGGAAAATGAGGAACTAAAGATGAACAATGACGTTCAAGTAATATCGAAAGAGTTAAGAACTACATTTCCAAGTAACCTTGGAACATACGAAAGAATTGGACCAAATACATGGAAATGGGCGTTGTTATTTGCCTATTTTGCGATGGTGGTCGATGGCGTTGATATTATGCTGCTGTCTTATAGCTTGACCAGTTTAAAGGCAGAGTTTGGTTTAAGTACCTTTCAAGCGGGGGCATTAGGCAGTGCTTCTTTGGCTGGTATGGGTATTGGCGGTATTTTGGGTGGTTGGGCATGTGACAAGTTTGGCCGTGTAAGAACCATTGCTAACTCGGTTACTTTCTTTTCGGTGGCGACTTGCTTATTGGGCTTTACGCAAAGCTTCGAGCAATTTATGGCCTTACGTTTTATTGGTGCTTTGGGTATTGGAGCACTTTATATGGCTTGTAATACCTTAATGGCTGAATATGTACCTACCACTTACCGTACAACGGTCTTGGGCACATTACAGACGGGACAAACCGTAGGTTATATTGCTGCGACGCTATTAGCTGGCGCGATTATTCCAGATCATGGTTGGCGTGTTTTATTTTTCCTGACTGTAGTACCTGCTTTTGTTAATATTTTCCTACAACGATTTGTGCCAGAGCCAAAATCTTGGCAGCTCACCAAAATTGAAAGCTTACAAGGCAAGAGTCAACCAAAAGAAATGGTCGTGGCTGAAAAGCCGAAAAGTGGCAGTATTTATAAGCAAATCTTTAATAACTTTAAGCACCGTAAGATGTTTCTGTTGTGGATGACCACAGCATTCTTCTTACAGTTTGGTTATTACGGCATTAACAACTGGATGCCAAGTTATTTAGAAACAGAAGTGCATATGAACTTTAAAAACTTAACCAGTTATATGGTGGGTTCATATACCGCAATGATTTTAGGCAAAATTTTAGCGGGTTATCTTGCTGACAAATTTAACCGCCGTGCTGTATTTGTGTTTGGCACAATTGCCAGCGCCGTGTTTTTACCAATCATTATTTTCTTCAATACCCCTGACAACATTTTGTATTTATTAATCACTTTTGGCTTCTTATATGGCATTCCATACGGTGTGAACGCGACTTATATGGCTGAAAGTTTTTCAACCGATGTACGCGGAACAGCCATTGGCGGTGCTTATAACATTGGTCGTGTCGGGGCAGCGATTGCACCAGCCACCATTGGTTTCTTGGCATCGGGTGGAACTTTTACCATGGCCTTTATTGTGATGGGCGCTGCGTATTTTGTTGCGGGTGTATTGCCGGGCTTATTTATTAAAGATCGTCAGTACGATCCGCAAAAACAATCATAAACAATGATAAGAAGGTGCGTTGAGTGCCTTCTAAAAGATAAGGGTATCGTTATGGGTGCATTACAAGGAATTCGGGTTTTAGATTTAAGTCGTGTGCTTGCAGGGCCTTGGTGCGGACAGATCTTGGCAGACCTTGGCGCGGAAGTCATTAAAATTGAACGTCCTCGAGTCGGTGATGACACCCGCATGTGGGGGCCACCATGGATGCCCGATCAAGATGGAAACATGACCCGTGAATCTGGTTATTTTCAGTGTACTAATCGCAATAAATATTCGGTTGCAGTAGACATAACCACACCCGAAGGTCAGGCTTTAATTTATGAAATTGCCAAGACTGCCGACGTGGTAATTGAAAATTATAAGACAGGGTCTTTGGCTAAATATGGTTTGGACTATGCTTCCTTAAGTGGGCTGAACCCGAACATTGTGTATTGCTCGATTACTGGATTTGGGCAAGATGGGCCACGTGCAGAAGAACCTGGTTATGATTTTATTATTCAGGGTATGTCAGGTCTGATGAGCATTACTGGCGAGCCTGATGATGTTGCCGGCGGTGGTGCACAAAAGGTTGGCGTGGCTGTTGTAGATATTCAAACTGGTTTGTATTCAACCATTGCCATTCAAGCCGCATTGATTGCACGCTCGCAAACGGGACGTGGTCAATATATTGATATGTCACTCCTTGATGTACAGGTCGCGGCACTGGCAAATCAGGGAATGAACTATTTAGCTTCAGGTAAGGCCCCACAGCGCATGGGTAATCAACACCCAAGCATTGTGCCTTATCAAACTTTTAAGGCTAAAGATAAAGAGTTTATTATTGCTTGCGGTAACGACAAACAGTTTAAAGATTTGTGTGTTGCGATTGGTTATCCAGAGTTACTCGAAAATGAAAAATTTGTCCGTAATCAGGACCGCGTAAAATATCGAGATGAACTGATTCCTTTACTGTCCGAGCACTTTTTAGAGAAAACTGCCAAAGAATGGGTCGACATGATTCATGCGCTTAAAGTTCCCGTAGGTGTTATCAACTCTATTGAAGATGCTTTGGCTGAACCACAAATCGTACATCGTAATTTGGTGGTGAATATTCCTCATCGTTTAAATGAAAACTTCCAAACGATTGGCTCACCCATCAAGTTGTCTGATACTCCAGTTGAATATCATCATGCACCGCCAGAGCTCGGTGAACATACCGCTCAAATCTTATCGAGATTTAAAACAGCAGAAGAACTTGCTGCATTAAAAGAGAAAGGCATTATTGATGGGAAAATTGCTTAAGCTATTGTCGCTTTTAATGTGATTCAATTTAAATAAAACTGTGATTTGCAATAAATCACAGTTTTTTTATTAAAAAATAAGACTCTTAATATTTAAAAATAAGCGGCAGCTCTGGTCTGAAATCATGAATCATTCCTTGAGGCTCATGATCAAAACTGATTTCCATTAAATGCTCCGATCCATCAGTCACTTCAAAATTATCAACTGTATTGAACAGTAACGAAGTAGGGTGCTGCTCTAGGTTTGGAATAGAAACTTTAATCGCGGTGATTTCTGATAAATCTTTGCTATGCACAAGTGGCTGTTGTTTTTCTTTTGCGGCAAGGTCTGGTCGTGAAGCAAATGAAAGGAAGAACCACATCGGTTCAGATACCACAGAATCTTTGGCAACATTTACTTCTAAGCTGGCTGGTAAATAGCTTGGCTTGTACACCCAATTAGGAAATTTTGCACCATTATCATCTTTATTTTTAGGGCGAAAACAAATACCAAAAGGGGACGCGATATTATTTTGAGTACTTAGTCGTTCAAAAAGCAGAGTCGGTTTTGTGAGATCACTTGAGGCTTCTTCGGGGTTATTTAAAAAGATTAATTCGATAAAGCTATTTTTAAAGAAAAAGCGTCTGTTTTCGGTACCTTGACCCGGGTGCTTGTTGGATGAACCTTCTGTTAGACCGAATTTTTTTAAAGTTTCAGCTTCTGGAGCGCCTGATTGTACACAAATAAAAATATGGTCCACTTCCATTTTAAGTTCTCATACTAATGTTGATGAATATTAAATAATTGATTAATAGAATTTTTCATGTTTATCGCAAGTGTTTCATCGAAACCATCGACTAAAAAGCGGCTAATTAATCCTTCAATCACCGTATAGATCAGCTCAGATAAAGCTTCACCATTCGGTATATTGCAGTTTTCCGCAATCAACACTTTAATCCATTGTTTATGGGCTTTAGAAATAGAAATAATGTCTTGATCATCTTGGTTGGATTCAGCGACTGCTCTTACAAATAAACAGCCTTTAAAAAAATCTTGTCTAAACCAATTGGTGTGCCAATCCAGAATTTTATTGATGGCCTCTAACCCTGTTGCATCTCCAACATAACCCAAAAGGCTTTGCTTAAACCTTTCATCACGTGCAACGAGCACAGACTTAACCAGTTGATTTTTATTTTTATAGTACGTGTACATCGTAGTTTTAGAGCAGCCAGATTCATCGCGAATCAGGTCAACGCCAACCCCGACAAAACTATTTTCATTAAATAGTTTCTCGGCTGTATCTAATATTTTTAAGGCAGATTTTGACATGTGTCTTTTCCAAAAAATAAAATAGTACAGATCTGTACTATTTGAAATTTTATCTATATGCTTTTTAAAAAGCAATGTCTGTTTAAGGAATAAAACCATGTTCTCGATCTTTTATGGCAAAGAAAAACTGGCTCCATCGCCCACTAAAGTTGATGTTTTAAGAAGCCTTATTGGGGGGACGGCCAGTATTTTTATACTTTTGTGGTTGAGTAAGCTCACACACAATATCTTTATCATGGCGCCGTTTGGTGCGACCTGTGTATTGCTCTATACTGTGTCGCAATCACCTTTGGCGCAGCCGAGAAATATTATATTTGGACATCTTATTTCGGCTTTTGTGGGTTTGTTTTTTCTAAAATTTGTCGGTGTTTCTATTTTTACAATTGCTTTTTCAGTGGGCTGCGCAATTGCGCTCATGCAGATTTTTAAGTGTGTCCATCCACCTGCTGGGGCCAATCCTTTAGTTATTTTGCTTACCGCAAACACCATACATTACGAGTGGAGTTTCTTAATTTTCCCTGTTTTGGTCGGTGCAGTATCTTTAGTTTTGGTAGCGATGCTAATCAATAATATTAAAGCGAGTATCAAGTGGCCGATGTATGGCTTGGGAATTTTAAATAGTAAAAAGTAGGCAAGCTATGAAGTCTTTTGAGCTTAAAATAATAAAAGTATTCACTACCTGCATAGTGAATACTTTTGAGAGAACTTATGACTTCTTCGAAATACGTTCTTCGATGGCAAATTTGAGTAAAGAAGCACTGCGGTAAAAACCATGTGCGAATTTTCCAAATGGCATGGTAATGAAGAAGGTCATAACCGTGGCTAAATGGAAAATTAGTAAAAGTGCCATGTATGAAGAATTACGAAATGCCATGAGGGCTAAGCCTGAAGCACTGACTAAAATTAAAAGGAAAATAAAGCCTCGATCTACAGGTTTTTGCTCACGGTCACCATGTAATGGGTGGCGTTTAAGATTTAAATAGAGCAAGCCAGATGGTCCAATCACTAAGCCAAACCCACCCAACGTACCCAAAATAACAGGCAAGCTGAAGATAGGGTAAGGCGCATGCAGATTAAGAAAATAGTGATATAAAGTCGCTACGCCTGTGGCTGCAAAGCAAAGCATAAAACCATAAAAAGTAAGGTGATGGAACACGCGGCGGATTTGTGTGTAACGGTCATCTTGTTCATTACAGCCTTTGCCATGTCCACCATCTAAATATTTAAGTGTTAATACATTTTGGGTAGCTTGAACTAGATCTGGTTTTTCAACTTTGCCGTGAATAACTTTAGACGTCTGTCGCCAAAATTTACTAATTCCAATACCGAGCAAAACAATCGCAACTGTAAAGGTCGCTCCAAACAGTAGCGCTAAAAAGTTATGCGGGAAAATCGCATAGAAATTACCTTGATAGCCTGCAAATAGGTCGGTGCCTTTGTACCACACCACAGCTAACATGCATAAGAAGAAAATAACTGATAACGCCGAAACAAATGGAATCCCGACAGACTTATAAAGTCGGCCTAAAGGCTGAGGTGTCGCAAACTCTTGGTAAGTTTCCAAACGTACTTGCGCCATTGCTTTTGGAATGTTTACACCAAACTCATGCGGCGGGGCATATTGGCAAGCGTGTAAACATGCACCACAGTTATGGCACAGGTTTGCGAGGTAATGAATATCGGCTTGATTAAACTCAAGGCGCTTGGTCATGGCCGCAAATACAGCACAAAAAGACTCACAGTAACGACAAGCATTACAAATCTGTAGCGCTCTTTGAACTTCCTGCTCATGGTCAGAGAGCTGAACAACTGGAATTAGGGCTTTAGTACTAGCATTCATGTTCAACTCCTTGTGAAAGTGCATAGTGGGCTGCATTTTTTCCGGCAATGCGTCCAAAGGTTGTGCCAATCGACATACCAACGCCTGCGGTATAACCCTGACCAAGTACGTTACCTGCCATCATTTCACCTGCGACAAACAGGTTGCGGCTTGGCTTATTGTTAAAACGTACCGCAGCATCGTCTTCGACTTTTAAGCCTAAATACGTAAAGGTAATGCCGGGTTTAAGCGCATAGGCATAGAACGGTGGACGATCGAGAGGAACGGCCCAATGGGTCTTGTTGGGAACAATATTTTGGGTGGTGCAGTCATCTAAAACGGTATGGTTAAAGGTGCCTTGTACGCAGGCTTGGTTAAATTCTTCTACGGTATGGCATAAGGTTTTTGCATCTAGCCCGATTTTTTCGGCCAGTTCTTGAATGCTATTTGCTTTCACACCCGCAAATACAGGGGGCATAAAGCGGCCAATGGCTTTTGAGTCGATAATCGAATAGGCGATTTGCTGAGGTTGTTTAGCTACAAGACGGCCCCAAATCGCATAACGTTTTGGCCAGAAGTCTTCGCCTTCATCATAAAAACGTTCGGCTTTGTTATTGACCACAATCCCTAGTGAAACGCAGTCAATACGAGTGCAGATGCCGCCGTCGTATAACGGTGCTCTTGCATCTACAGCGACGCAATGCGATTGTGATGGGTCACCAATAATATCGGCGCCTTGATCTATCATAAATTTGAGTAAGTTGCCTTGATTAAAGCGGGTTCCGCGAATAATGAAATTATCGGCAGGCCATTCACCGTTTTCATTTTGTCCCCATGCTTCTCTTAACCATTCTAGATTTGACTCAAAACCACCTGCGGCCAATACACAGCTTTTTGCTTTAAATACACGGCCATCTTCAGCAATTGCAGCTTCAAAATGTCCTTGATTTAACTTTAGATCTTTAATTTTTGTGTTGTATAAAATCTCAATGCCAAGCTCTTGGGCGCTACGGTAATACGCATTAATGAGGGCTTTACCGCCACCCATGAAAAAGGCATTGGTACGTGCAACATGCAAAGCCCCCGATAGTGGCGGCTGAAAATTCACACCATGTTTACGCATCCAGTCACGACAGGTTGCCGTGCTACGAATGACCAGACGAGCTAAATGTTCATTGGTTTTGCCCGCAGTCACTTTAAGTAGGTCTTGCCAATATTCTTCTTCGGGGTAGGCATCGACCAATACATCTTGAGGAGCATCATGCATGCAGCGAAGGTTACGAGTGTGTTGTGAGTTACCACCACGCCATTCTTTAGGTGCTGCTTCTATGACAAGCACAGACGCGCCACTTTCTTTTGCCGTGAGCGCGGCACACAGTGCGGCATTCCCACCACCAATTACAATCACATCATGCATGGATTTCTCCCTTTCTCAGCTAGGGCTAATGTAGCTTTAAAAGGGGAGGTGAAGTGAGAGGCTAAGCTTGAATGGGTGTTTAGTAAAAATAAACACTAAGCGCTTAAGTGTTTATGAGTTTCGCACCAGGCCAATGCTTTTCATTAATTAGGTTGGTCACACAAGCACGAATCACTACTTTGGTGGCTAGAGTAGCAGGCGAGAGTTCCTCTTCAGACAGACTAATTAAATAGTTAATGCGTTCAATAGCAGGTTCTACAACGCGCAGTAAACATAGGTCTTGCCGTGAGTTTAACGATGCACCCGCAGGTTGAATGGTTGCCATTTCGAGCTGGCTAATGCTTTCCATTAACAAATGCAACCCATCAATTTCATAGGCCACTTTAAGCTGATGAATTTTCTGTTCAAGCAACAAGCGCAGTCCATGTCGTTGACTCGGTAAAATCAGCGGAAGTTCTTTAAGCTGTGAATGAGTAATGGTTTGAGTGTCGATACAGCTTTCAAGATGGTACTGACTCAGCACTTCTTTAGGCGAGATTAAAAACATCTGTTCTTTGACTAAAGGCTGTATGGCCCACTGTGGGTCGACATCATCACTAAAAATGATGGCGACATCGAGCTGCCTTGCATTAACTAATGCCTTGAGGTCACCCGATAACCCTTCAATTAAACGGACTTTAATGTCGGGATAACGGTTTCTCATGAGTTTTAAAAAGTGCGTGCCTATAACCGACGCGACACTTGGTGAAAAACCGACAGTGACGTGACCACTTAAACGTGAAGAGTGTGCAGAATCTACAGCATGGTCTAGGTGTCTAAGCGCCAGTTGCACTTGTTGAAAAAAAGCTAAACCCGCAGGGGTGGGAACCGTACCCAAAGCGGTACGTTGTAAAAGGCGAATAGAAAGCTCACTTTCTAATTTTGAGATTTGCTGACTTAATGCAGAAGTTCCAATATCGAGATTTTTTGCAGCTTTACCCAAGCTTCCAGACTCGATTACCGCAATAAAATACTTTAATTGTTTGAGTTCCACGGCAAATACTACATTGTCCTTTGTCCATTATTCTACACTGGTTTATTGCTATACATTTTGTTCTATTACGCTACGTAAACCGCCTAAAGAGTAAAGGCAACACCCTCTCAAAATGCTGCCTTTTAGAGCTTTTATTGTTTAACCTGCTCAAGACCCTGTTCTTCAATAATTTGTGTCGCTTGAGGCGATTTCACAAATTTGATGAGTTCTTTTGCGACTTTTTCATGTTGCGAGTTTTTACCAATGCCCGCTGCAAATACAGTGACTTTTTGGTAAGGCGCAGGAATTGGACCGACTAAATCAACTTGACCATATTGGCCGGTAAACGGTTTGATTTCACTAATTTGCTGGAAACCAATATCAAACTGACCTTCAGCAATACGTTTTGCAACGCGGTCACCGACCACTTTTTCTGCTTTACCAGAAATCACTTTGTACTCGACAGGTGGGAAGCTTGGGAAAACATCTTTTTCAAGATGCGTGCCGCTTGCACTTGCTGAATAACCAATGTGCTTGGCATTTAATAAAACTTTTTCAAATTTTGCCGCAGAGCTAATGTCTGGTTTTGGTGCGCCTTTAGGTACAGCCATGCCAATGCTTGAATTGACTAAAGCACTTTGTGAATTTGGGTCAACATAACCTTTTTCTGCAAGCTTGTTCAGTTCAGGAGCAGCCAACACCACCACATCAAAATGTTCCCCACGATCGAGTCGGTTTGGAATTGCCGTTGGCGATGCACCCATTGATGAACCAGATGAAAGGTGAACCGTGTGACCAGTTTGCTTTTCAAATATTGGAATGAGTTTTTCCATAGATGAATAGAAACCGCCTGAGCTAATCACTTCGAGGGTATCTGCGTTAGCAAGGGTTGAGCCTAAGCCTGCACCAGCTAGGCAAATGGTCATGAAGATAGGGGACTTTTTCATAGTATCTCGCTTTAATGACAGGAGAGCACAGTACGGCTGCAACATGCGCCGTACTGTTCATTAAAATTTCAGGTTAAGGAGTTGTTTTAAGCGCTAACCTTCGCAGGTTCAGCAATCGCGTCAGATTTGTTCTGCTTAGAACCGCGACATAGATATAAACTTGAGATGAGACTACATACCGCAGCGAGCATCAGCCAGTACGCTGGTGTGCTTGCATTGCCTGTGTTTTCGACAAGGTAAGTACATGCCATTGGCGTCATACCACCAAAAATAGCGGCTGCAAGACTAAACGCTAAAGAGAAACCAACGGTACGAACACGTTTCGGCATTACTTCGGCAAGTGTTGCCACCATAGTCCCGTTGTACATACCAAAGAAGAACGAGAAGTAAGCAAGCGTGATCAGTAAGTTTGTAAAACTAATGTCGCTCACCAACCAGCTTAAAACTGGATAACTGGTAAAGATCGCAAGAGTTGTAATACCCACTAAGACTGGACGGCGACCAATTTTGTCGGAAAGCAAGCCACCCATTGGTAACCAGAAGAAATTCGATAAACCCACAAACACGGTTGCTAACAGGCTATCTGTGACCGACATTTCTAAAGTACGTTTTGCATATACTGTGGTGTAAACCGTAATGAAATAGAACGTGGTTGTGGTCATGGCACTCATCATCATACCTGCAAGTACGATGCGCCAGTTGCTCGCAAGCGTGCTGAAAATTTCTTTGGTTGAAGGGTGAGTTTTTTGCGCTTTAAATGCTTCAGTTTCCTCTAAAGTACGGCGGAATAAGAAGATTAAAGGAATGATTAAACAACCAATTAAGAACGGAATACGCCAGCCCCATTCACTCACTTGCGCATGAGTTAAGACGGTGTTGAGCCAATAACCAAATAACGCAGCAAACACCACCGCAATTTGTTGGCTACCAGACTGCCAGCTTGTGATAAAACCACGGTTTTTATCGGTTGCAATTTCTGCGAGGTAAATCGACACACCGCCAGATTCAACACCTGCCGAGAAGCCCTGTAATAGGCGTCCAATGACCACCAAAATTGGGGCCATAATACCAATGGTGTCATAACCCGGTACAAAGGTAATTAAGATCGTACCAATAGCCATGAGGCTTAAAGTCACAATCAAACCCTTACGACGACCAATTCTATCGACATAAGCACCCAAGAAAATAGCGCCGAGAGGACGCATAAGAAAGCCCGCAGCAAATACGGTAAATGTCATCATTAACGAGACATATTCATTTTCAGAGTGGAAAAATTTTGCTGCGATATAAGTGGCATAGAAACCAAAAAGAAAAAAATCGTACTGTTCTAAAAAGTTGCCACTCGTTACATTTAATATTTTTTTAAAAGTAGCCCTACGGTTATTAACGACATCCATTGGAGACCTCCTTGGCCTGACAAAATGGAAACATTCACGATCTTCAAAGTTTGGACGTAAATTGATTCAATCAATAAACCTAAATAGGAAATGGGTTAGAGATGAGATTTAAAGGTGTCCTTGGTAGAAAATGTGATGCCTTGTTTCCAGTTAAAACTACACATCTATATTTCGATAAACAGAAAACCACTTATCATTCGTATAAAAATGTAATCTTAAAAAGCAGGGAGGAGTGAGAGGCGAAAATTAATTAGGTATTTAGAAAAATTAATGACCCTTTAAACAATAATTTCAGAACATGGCCAAATTTGGTTTTGAATCAACTCTTTCACACATGCCTTAATGGCTGACTTGGCAGCAAGTGCAGCGGGTGATAATTCTTCTTCTGCAAGGCTCACTAAGTAGTTAATTCGTTCCACTTCTGGGTCAATCACCTTAAGCAATTGCAGCTGATGTTTGTATTCTTGCAGGCAGGCACTTCCGGGACGAACACTGGCAAGGTCGAGGTGAATTAGGCTGTCCATGAGTAAATGTAAGCCATCAATTTCATAGACGACATTAAGCTGTCCAATCTTGTGTTCAAGCAGCTTTCGTAAGCTATGACGCTGACGTGGCAACACTAATGGAATATCGCCAATTTGTTGCGACTGAATAATGCCGCTTTTAATGCAGTCGGCAAGACCGTATTTTTCGAGCACTTCTTTTCGCGCCATTAAATACATTTGTTCACGCACCAACGGCTGGATAGACCACTGCTTATCAATTTCATTGGTAAAAATAATCGCGATATCAAGCTGACGCGAGTTAATGTACTGAATGAGGTTACCTGACAGGGTTTCCACAATTTCTAGACGAATGTCTGGATAGCGTTCAGACATTAGTTTCATTAAAGGGATACCGATTAAAGCGGTAATGGTCGGTGGAAAACCAAGGCTGACATGACCTGAAAGCCGTGCTGAATGCGCAGCATCTATGGCAAAGTTCACTTGACGTAAAATAAGCTGAGAGTGCTTTAAAAAGGCAAGGCCAGCAGGTGTAGGCGTGACACCAAAGGCATTACGCTGTAATAAGCGAATGCTTAACTCTTGTTCTAGCTTACTAATTTGCTGACTAATGGCCGAAGCACCAACATCGAGTTTTTGGGCAGCTTTACCAATACTGCCTGCTTCAACCACCGTCAAAAAATATTTTATTTGTTTGATTTCCATAATAAATGTATTCGCTCATCATCCTTGATTTATAGAAATATGAAGGATTGGAAAATCTATCATGCGTTTTAATATTAACAGCAAAAAATATAAAAGTTCCTTAAAAATTAAATAGCTCTCTTGGGAAAGTCTTATAAAAAGCCTTTTTAAAAGTACAAACCCTATATAAGCATAAGCGACTTATTCTTCCATAAAATGAGTTTCTTACTGAAATTTAGTAAAAAGTAGAATCACCCCTAAAACACATAAAATTGAACCAATCACTTTATTAATTTGCACTTGCTTGGCTAACATTTTCTGTCTCAACAGCATTGATGAAAACAGCACAGCCACCAGTGAAAACCATACAAAATGGGCAAAAGACATAAAAAAGCCATAAGTCAAAAGAATCGATTTAGGTGTAGTTAAACTCACAATTTGCGTATAGGTACTAATCACAAATAGCGTGGTTTTAGGGTTCAAGGCGTTGGTAAAAAAGCCGTACTTTATTGCTTGCAAAGTACCTATAGACGTTAAGGCAGCGGTGTCTAAAACAGGTTTTTGAGTAAAGGTTTTATAGCCAATATAGATCAGGTAAAGCGCACCAATATACTTAACAATAGTCAAAATTTGCGGCGTATATGTCATCACAAAGGCAACGGCTACAAGTGTATAGGTGACATGCACCAACACACCAAGCGATATCCCGAGTGAAGTGAATACACCTATTTTTCTGCCGTACAGATAACTATTTTTGGTGACAATCGCGAAGTCAGCGCCGGGGCTTACTACTGCCAAAATCGTAATGAGAATAACCGCAATAAACTCTGCCATTATCTTGTACCCTCACTGAACAAGAGGGAGTTGTTCTGTACTTTTTGGAATGTATGTAAGAAGGTGAAAACACTACTTAAAATTGCTCTTCTTTTTACAAGAGATGTGGGGGCTTTAGGTTTGCGAAGATAGATATCGATATTCAATATGTTTTTCATCATCTAAAATGAGGTTTAATAAAGATGATTTTTATTTTGAATAAAAACCTAGAAATAAAAATCGATAAAAACGACTTCATATCTATGAGTTTTTGGAATGATTGAAAGAATATCGCTGAATTCACTAAAATTTTTCTATTTTGTGGCGAAGTATGGCAGCGTTACTTTAGCTGCAAAGAAATTATTTGTGACGCAAAGTGCGGTCAGTAAACAGATTTATAATTTAGAAGAAGCTTTGAATACGGCTTTGTTCGAGCGAAAAAATAAAACACTTGTGATGACCCAGCAGGGCGAAATTTTATTGAGTTGTTGCCATCAGGTGTTTGGTCAACTTGATGAATGTTTGATTCAACTCAGCCAACCCAAAACCGAAAACAAACAACTAGTCTTGTCGTGTGAACCGACTCTTTCCATGAAATGGCTCATTCCGCGGTTATCAAAATTTAAAAAGCTCGGTCATGATTTTGAGGTTGTATTACTTACCGCAGGTGGGGTGGTCGACTTTGAAAAAGATAATATTGATATCGCGATTCGCCGAAATGATTTTGATTGGGGAGAGCATATCTATAGCGAAAAAATTGCCGATGAATATATTGCTCTAGTTCAACCAACCAAGACATTGGAAACTAAAGACGTACTCATCTCGACCTCTAGGCCAAATTTTTTCAAAAGCATGAGTCGCATTGCTGAGTTAAAGCAAAGCTTAAAAGGCTACACGAAAGTTGAACTCGAACATTTTTATCTATGTTTAGAAGGTTGTTTGGCTGGACTCGGAGCTACAGTCATCTCAATTTATATGATTGAAAAAGAGCTCGAGTGGAACTTACTGAAAAAAATTTCACCAATCGTTCAAGATAATTCAGCCTATTTTCTACTTTCTCATGGCGCTTTTGAGGAAGATCCACGCAAAACCATATTTTTAGAGTGGCTAAAAGCAGAGATGAGCGAGATTCAACATAGATTACTTTAGGTTGAGCAGTTTTATTTAAAAATAAATAGTTTAAATATTTGAAAATAATCATAAATTATGAAAATTACAGGCATTGAAACATGAGTGTCGTATGTCTCGTTTGTGCTGTCTAAAAACCCCTAACATGAAAAATATTTAAATTCCTACTTATTTATTAAACTCCAAACATGAATTTCACTCAGTTTTGAATGAGACTAAATCATTTTTATTCATGTTGTGATTGCGGTATAAATCTATTCATGCTCTGAAGCACTCCAGTAATTCACTTTTTGATAAGACCATAAGGCACAAAACTGACAAGGCTGGAAAGTTCAAAAAAGAGCTCGAAATTTTTTTAGGTTTTATCTCAGAAATTAGGGTACTGATCAAAATGAGTAAAGAATTTACATTTACGATTAAGAGTATTTGTTTCGATGAGAACTATCGTCCAGCAGACAATACGCGTATTACCACCAACTTTGCTAACTTGGCGAGAGGGATGAGCCGCGAAGAAAATTTGCGCAACACATTACGCATGATCGACAATCGTTTCAATGCCTTAGCTCATTGGGACAACCCTAAGGGCGACCGCTATGGCGTTGAACTTGAAATCATTTCAGTTGAAATGAACATTGATGCCGAAAACCGTACTAGCGGGCTTCCTCTCATCGAAATATTGAAAACCAATATTGTTGATAAGAAAACCAATGAACGCATCGAAGGTATTGTTGGCAACAACTTCTCGTCTTATGTACGTGACTATGACTTTAGTGTGTTGTTGTTAGATCACAACAAAAACAAGTCTACGTTTAGCACGCCAGAAAAGTTTGGTGAACTGCACGGCAACTTGTTTAAGAGCTTTATTAACTCTGAAACTTACAGAGCCAATTTTAAAAAAGCGCCTGTGATTTGCCTAAGCGTTTCAACAACTAAAGAGTACCACCGTACTGAAAACGAACATCCTGTTTTGGGTGTGGAATACAAGCAAGAAGACTATTCATTAACCGATGAATATTTCCAAAAAATGGGCTTAAAAGTTCGCTACTTCATGCCGCCAAACAGCGTTGCGCCGTTAGCGTTCTATTTTACTGGTGATTTGTTGAGTGATTACACCAACCTTGAGTTGATTAGTACCATTAGTACGATGGAAACCTTCCAAAAGATTTACCGTCCTGAAATTTACAACGCAAATTCAGTGGCTGGAAAGTCTTATCAACCAAGCTTGAAACACGAAGATTATTCACTTACTCGAATTGTGTATGACCGTGAAGAACGTAGCCGTCTGGCTATAGAGCAGGGGAAGTTTGTTGAAGAGCAATTTATCAAACCATACCAAGCGATTCTTGAGCAGTGGTCTGCTAATTACGCTCCTAATTAATCAACATACAGGTCATTTAACATGAAAAAATTATTACCGACTTCAACTGCTGGCAGCTTACCAAAACCGTCTTGGCTTGCAGAACCTGAAAAGCTTTGGTCACCTTGGAAACTTGAAAACGAAGGCTTAGTTGAAGGTAAAAAAGACGCGTTACGTTTAGCTTTGCATGAACAACAACGTGCGGGCATCGACATTGTGAGCGATGGTGAACAAACTCGCCAACACTTTGTGACCACGTTTATTGAACACTTAAATGGCGTAGATTTTGAGAAGCGCGAAACAGTTCGTATTCGTGACCGTTACGATGCAAGCGTGCCGTCTGTTGTAGGTGCAGTGTCTCGTCAAAAGCCTGTGTTTGTTGAAGATGCTAAGTTTCTACGTCAGCAAACTGATCAACCTATTAAATGGGCATTACCTGGCCCAATGACCATGATTGATACACTTTATGATAGTCACTACAAGAGCCGTGAAAAACTAGCTTGGGAATTTGCCAAAATCTTGAACCAAGAAGCGCGTGAGCTAGAAGCTGCTGGTGTAGACATTATCCAGTTTGACGAACCTGCATTTAACGTCTTCTTTGACGAAGTAAATGACTGGGGCATTGCGACTTTAGAGCGTGCAATTGAAGGTCTAAAATGTGAAACTGCGGTGCACATTTGCTATGGTTACGGCATTAAAGCCAACACTGACTGGAAAAAGACACTCGGTTCAGAATGGCGCCAGTATGAAGAAGCTTTCCCGAAACTTCAAACTTCTAACATTGATATCATCTCGTTAGAATGTCACAACTCGCGTGTGCCAATCGACTTACTTGAACTCATTCGTGGTAAAAAAGTCATGGTGGGTGCAATTGATGTCGCATCTAACCAGATTGAAACACCAGAAGAAGTGGCGAACACACTACGTAAAGCACTTCAGTTTGTAGATTCTGACAAGCTTTACCCTTGCACAAACTGCGGTATGGCGCCTCTTTCTCGTGAAGTGGCACGTGGCAAGTTAAATGCTTTAACGGCAGGTGCAGAAATTGTTCGTCGAGAACTAACTGGTTTTGAACTTACTGCTTAATATTTACCAATACAATGGTATAAAGGGTTACTTTTTTGATGGCTATTGATAATCAAAGCAGTAACCCTCATTTTACTTATTACATGTCGCTCTAATTAGATCGCATGTCGATAGTACCTTCCTGATGGAGTTGGGCGGTATAGCAAAACACACAGGAAAAGGTACGGTTCAATTTAGGAATAATGTCATGGTTCAAGCAACAGACTTTAGAAATGCAATGTCTTTACTCACAAGTGCGGTTAGCGTTGTGACCACGGCAGGCATGTCTGGCCGTTTTGGATTTACTGCCTCTGCTGTTTGTAGTGTGACTGACACACCGCCGACATTATTGGTGTGTATGAACCAATCTGCGAGCTCACATGCACATTTCCTAGATAACAAAATCTTAACGGTAAATGTTTTAGGTGCGCATCACGAACATATTTCAAAAGCATTTTCATCTAAACTCACACCAGAAGAACGCTTTAAACATGGCGAATGGATTGAGTTAGAAACGGGTTCACCTGTGTTAGATGATGCTTTGGTCAGTTTCGATTGTGAGATTGAACAAATTCAACAAGTCGGCACACATACGATTTTTATATGTCCGATTGTAGCGATTAAACAAAGCCAGCATGACCAAAGCTTGGTTTACTTTAACCGCGCTTATCACCAAGTGGGGCAGACCGAGATTGTCTAATCCCACTCGTTTTGTTGTTTCTGAAATAGCGAAATGAGGGTCTAGGAACGATCCTATTTACAGGTTGTTTCACCCGGTTCAGGCTCTCGAATTTCTAGCTTATTGTTCTGTTCTACTACACAAATACGTGTATCGAAAGTTTTGTATATATCTAAAGTAATGTCATAAGCCACATTCTTTTCAAATGCCTTTAGAGGAATTTTTACACAATCTTTCTCTTCTATTGGCAAAGGAACATTTGAATATTCTTTCTCATAGGTGCTTTTGTAGCCGTTTGTATAGTCAGCTTTTGCCACAAAAATCAAAAATTTATTATCAAAAGAATAATGCGTTTTTTTAGGGTTATTGGTAAAGGCACATACATAATCTTGATGTAGAGTAACTTCTAATGGAAGAGGGCCTTGGCTACAGCCATTTAACAAACACCCAGTTGTTAATATTAAAATGGACTTTGAAGATAGTCTTATCATTTATGTTCTCGTAAAGTTCTAAAAAATATTCAAAATCAAAAAGTAAAATTCA
Organism: Acinetobacter sp. ABJ_C1_1; assembly: GCF_044684115.1. Lineage (NCBI taxonomy): Bacteria > Pseudomonadati > Pseudomonadota > Gammaproteobacteria > Moraxellales > Moraxellaceae > Acinetobacter > Acinetobacter sp. ABJ_C1_1. The sequence continues at coordinate 56,633 of NZ_JBITPU010000019.1, forward strand.
TGCGGTTTAGCTTACCGTATCTGACTCTTTTTAAAAAATGAATAAATACAATTAAATATAATATCTAAAATAATAATTAAGTTAATCTAATGAAAAATAATAAGAAATTTAAATACTTGTCATAAAAGCGACATTGACACATCTAAACTCTCAGATTATGCTTTGCGTGCTGGCCACATTGCCAGCCGGCTTTGACAGGCCGATTTTTCGAGTGCATTGAAAAAACACGTTTTTTTTGATGTAGACCCACTCGTCTCCCTTTTTGTAGCGGTAGGACGGAAGGGGGACACCTTCGGGTGTGCTGGGTTCTCGAAAACCAGTCTGTCAACCCTCTTTCGTTCTGCCACCATAAGTCCAAATGAATGCTCTGGCAGAACTCCAATAATCAGGAGTTGGCTATGCACATCCATCATTTCTTGGCCTTGAGCGCCAAAAGCTATAACGACACAGCTTAAAAAATTATAGCAGCTTGAACGCCCTAAGGTTTTCAGGCTTTACGTCATTTTTACTTAAAACTTAGCAAAACAAAACTTGAGATGTGCCAAGCACCGTCTTGCGGCTTTGCTGTGCCTTTTTTTCTCCCAAAAAGGGCACAGGCTTTTTATCTCATTTAGACACAACAAGAATTTAAAAAGGTAAAACTATGCCAACTTTAGAAATATCATCCAAAAAATTACAGGTTATTCAAACCGCTATCCAACTCTTTACTACTCGTGGCTTTCACACCACAGGCGTAGACCTAATTGCTAAAGAAGCCAACATTACCAAGTCCACGTTTTATAAATATTTTGGCTCGAAAGAACACCTGATCGAAATGTGCACCGCCTTTCAAAAAAGCCTGCTCAGAGAAGAAGTGCTCTCTACCATTTACTCAAACCGTTACTACAGTTCAAAAGACAAACTCAAAGAAATTATTGTTTTACATACCAATTTAAACAGCCTGTACAACCTTTTACTTAAAGCCATTTTTGAAATAAAACTGCTTTACCCAAAGGCCTACCGTATGGCGGTTGAATACCGAAAGTGGTTACGCCATGAAATTTTTGACCTAATTTTTAGCGGAGAAACCCGCGAGCCAAAATTTGATGCCGACATGGTGGTCAACCTGATCGATGGTTTGCTGCTACAGGTTTTAAGCTCAAATAGTTTGGATGAGCGGGATGTGGTGGTGGAGCGGTTTTGGGGGAGGGGTAATAATAAGATAGTATACGGTGACTATACTTAAGGTTATTCAATAAAATTTTATTTTTATGCTAATATTTAGCCGCTAAGGATATGTTAAATATAAATTATATTTCGATAGTGTTTTATGGGTTAATTTGACTATCGCTATTCAGATTATATGATTTTAGTAAGGTTATTTTGATAATGAAATTATTTATAAAAATTATTTTATCTTTAGTAGCTGTTTTTCTTATTCTATTAATTGTAACTTCATCTTTTAACCTGCAATCAAAAGTTTTTAAACTATTTCATCCTGATTGGGTTGAAGTAAAAGATTATAAAATTTTAGATTATAACGTTTACTGCTCAAGTAAACCATGGCGACGAGGAATGGATAGGAATGCTCGTGGAGATATAAAGTATCAATATACGTATCGAAATGCCACTTATACATCAGAAAAAGAAGATTTTATGGTTGTATATAGATTATTTATTTCTGAAAACTGTGATGAGATGAAAGGTCAGAACATATCTATATTTAATGAGATAAAGAAAAATAATGAAATAAAAATTTTTATTTCACCAGACACAAAGAAATCGAAAATATTAATAACCAAAAAGGGTTTATCATTTAGAAACTCTTGGATGATAAATCTTGTTTTAGAAATCCAATTAATCATTTTGGTCTTAATCGGTTTAATTATATATCTGACAGTCACTTCTAAAAAATAATAGAGGACTAATTTGTATGTTAATAGTATATAATTATCTGTCATTTGCTAAGAGTTAATCTATTATAGTTTTGAGTTATGAATAAATTTTTCTATAGTAGTCTCTATCTTGTATTGTTTTTACTTGTTTTAATTTTTTTATGCACAAGCATTCCTACTGCTAAGTTAAAAATCTTTAATTTAACTCATCCAAATTGGATACAGTTAGAAAAATTTCAGATCTTAAATTATGAGATTAAGTGCTCAAGTCCTTGGGGACGAGGCGGGGATAAAATGGCAAATCTAGCAGTTTCATATCAATATAATTA
>NZ_JBITPU010000002.1:0-345385 GCF_044684115.1 Acinetobacter sp. ABJ_C1_1
TCAATTACTGACTTAAATTTCGCTCAAATAAACTTCGAGTAATTTAAACCAATCAATCAATGAAAATTATTTCGATTAATCAATCAGTAAAAATCCACACAAGTTGTTCTTCAATTCTCTTAATGATCTTCTTCCTGGTTCGTCACCAGCAAGCTAGGTCGGCTATATTACTCTTAATCTCTTAAAAGTCAACAGGTAATTTCGATATTTTTAAAACTTATCTCTCAAACCAACTTAACATCAAATTCATCACTTAAAGCAATCAACTCAATTCCAAGTAACTGTTTTTCAACAAGTTTCTATCTGCATCACCGCCGATGGATGTGCATTATAGAGGATTAAGAACCCTTTGCAAGCCCTTTCTCATATTTTATTATTCAACCGGTCATTTTTTAGGCTTTTTAGTCATTTTTCTATATTATTTGACCAATTTTACATTGATAATAGCTTATCGCTTCTGTATTAAAATATATCTCTATCCAACTGCATATTGAACAGAGCCTGGCTAGCGGTTAAGGAATTATATGAATTATTCTAATTTACTATTATCGAGCTTATTAACTGTGGGTCTTTATACCTCAGCACACGCTCAGGAAAATCTTAATGAAGAATCTACCGCTAGTTCGGAAGATGCTACTTCTACAGAGGCTCAGCAGGGCCGCCCCCGTTCACAAATTATTAAAGATTTGAAAGGCCTAAAAGCTAAAGATTTAAAAATCAATGCAAATGCCGCTCAACCAGATACAGTAAAAGACCCATTACAGTCATTAAACCGTCCGATTTATTCTTTTAATGACATGTTAGACCGCAATATTCTTCGCCCCGTTGCAGTTCAATATAATGAGAAAACTCCAGAAGATGTGCGTGGCTCTTATCGCCAGTTCCGCAAAAATCTTGGAGAGCCATGGAATGCTGTTAACCAGTTAATTCAAGGACGCCCTGGACGTGCTGCAAAGACACTTGGTCGATTTACTGTTAATACATTAACAACTTTAGGTTTAGCTGACCCTGCTAGTCGCTTAGGTCTTCCGCCTGAAGATGAAAGCTTTGGTGTCACTCTTGGTTACTATGGCGTTCCTTCTGGACCATTTTTGATGTTGCCTTTCTTTGGACCAAGCACATTACGTGATGGTATTGGCTTAGCTGTAGATTCTCAGGCTCGTCCACAAAAGTATATTATGGATAACCAAGATGGTCTTTACTGGTCAACCAATGTGTTACAGGCCATTGATACACGTGCTCAATATCTAGATTTGGATCAAACCATACAAGGTGATCAATATGCGATGATTCGCGATTTATATCTCCAACGTAAGGCATTCCAGATTGCTGAGAAAAAAGGTAATTCAGCAGATGTATCTTTCATTGATGATGACGAATCTGAAGATGTTCCAGACGACAGTCATATTAAAACTAAAAAATAATTAAAGAAGAAATCAAGGTATTGTGCTGTTTATATAAAAAGGCAATACCTTGATTTTGATCATACATCCTCTATGATGGATAAAGTGATCTTGTAAAAGGACTACCATATCTTCTATGTATTTTATTAAACCGACCCGCTCTATCCCTTTCTTAGAGCAAGCTCTGGATGCATTACCAGACTTACAAGTCATTCACATAGATGATCTCGATTTATATGACCCAACAATTATTGCAATTGCAGATGTACAAGATTTCCTGACTCATAAATGGCGTTTACCTACAATTGTGATCGCTTTTGAACATGAAGGTAGTGCTTTAGCTCAGGCATGGGAAGCAGGTGCTCTTGCTGGATGGGTATGGAACCAGTTACCTCAAGATTTAAATAAAGCATTAACAAGAATTGATGCTCAATATAAACGTAATCAAGATAGCCGTGACTTACCTTCGGCAGCAGAATTACAAAAACGGTTGTTACCAAATCCTATTGATTTATTAAATTATGAAGTTGAAACTTTTTTTCAACCTTCCGCTTATCTATCAGGTGACTGGTATGATTATTGGAAATTAAATGATAAAGAAGTTTTATTTTATCTTGCCGATGTATCGGGACACGGTGTCACAAGCAGTTTATTAACTTCATGGATGGCTGCATTTCATGGGCGTTCAAAAACACCCCGACAGTTGATTAAAAAATTAAATGGAATGTTAGTTCAAGAGAATATCGAAAAACATATTACGATCGTGGTCGGTATTTTAAATCTTGAAACGCATAATCTTCGCTGGTCTAGTGCAGGTCACTACCCTCCTCCAATTATTTTTGAACCTAATCAACCCCCAAAAATTTTAACGACTAGTAGCTTTCCTCTGGGCTTAACTGACGAATTGGAAGTTGAAGAACATGTATGTACATTAAATCGTCATGCACGTTTCATTGTTTGTTCAGATGGAGCACTAGAACCATTTGATGGTGGATTGAATGATCAATTTCAACAATTGGTCCAACATTTGCAAAATCAATCATTCCAAGCCCCTGATCATGTTGCTGATGACATTGCCATCTTTAGTCTTTGTCGAATGAATTAATTTAAAAATCAATCAATTAAAAAATATACGACTTAAGGACTCTTGAGTCTGAGATGGCACTATGTGATAATTTTTCTATCCTTCTCTGAAAATGGCATTTATATGTCAACAGGTCATGTTGAATATGCAAGCTTAAATGGAACGCATATTTTCAAACTTATTGGTGAAGTGCGAGCCCATTCTTGTATAAGTCTAGACAAACTTTTAAACAGAATTGAACAGCAAGAGAATGTTGTTGGTGCAATCGTTGATTTAACCCAAACAACATTTATTGATAGTACTGTACTAGGTATCCTAGCCAAGCTAGGTTTAAAACTGAAACAGACTCATCATATTCAAGCTGTGATGCTATCTACCAATCCAGATATCACAACCTTAGCCAACAGCATGGGGCTAGGGCAGGTTTTTGTCATTCTGAATTATTGTGGTGATCCTAGCGTTTGCACTCTAACGCTAACGGATGAACACATTACTCATAATGCGATGCTAAGAACTGTTCTGGATGCACATAAGACATTGATGAAACTCAATGCAAATAATCAGAATATGTTTGAGCCACTTGTTAAGCAATTGCAGAAAGAACAAGACACGCTTGAACAAGTATCTGATAAGCAAAATGCCTAAATTTTATTGCTAATCTGGATTTGTATATGACTCTTGTTTCAGTTGTTCAAATGAATTCTCAAGATGACATTGAAAGCAACTTTCAAATAATCGAGTCATTGATTCAGCAAAGCAGTGCTCAAAATGCCAGCTTAATTGTTTTTCCCGAAAACTTTGTATGTTTCGCTGCTGGTAAACAGCGTGAAACAGCTGAGCAATTTGAATCGATCCAGCAAAGACTTGAGAAACTTGCGCATCAATATCAAATCTGGATTGTTGCCGGCACTTTACCATGTCCATTTCGTCCAGATGGCTCTATCATACAAGATGGTCGCGTGCGCACAGTAAGCTTATGTATCAGTCCTGAAGGTACAGAAGCACGCTACGACAAAATACATTTATTCGATGTGCAAGTTGGCGATGCAGTTGGTGGATATCAAGAATCTCGTTTCTTTGAACCTGGAACAGACGTTGTAGTCACATCTACCCCTTTTGGCAATATTGGGCTAATGGTATGTTATGACTTGCGTTTTCCTGAGTTAGCTTTAACTCTCAGACAACAAGGCGCTCATTTATTGACTGCTCCAGCAGCATTTACCTATACAACAGGACAAATGCACTGGCAGCTTTTGTTACAAGCACGTGCAATGGACAGTCAATGTTATGTTCTAGGAGCAGCGCAACAAGGTTGGCATGGGGAAAAACGTCAAACGTGGGGACATGCAGGAGCAACTGATAGCCGTGGACAAGTTTTAAGTATGATTGAATATGAAGGCAATGGTTTAATTACTGTACCTTTTGATTTATCTGCTCAAGAGCTTGTTCGTACATCAATGCCTTTAATGACGCATCGTAAACTAATTCACTATTAAAAGCTTAATTATTCATGTGGAAATACTTATTTAGCATTTTTTGCTTAGGGGCAAATATTCACTGTTATGCAGCTGAGTTTGGAGCAACGAATCATTTTGTTTCTCCAAATTTGCAGCTGAAACAAGATGTTCTTCCACCTACTCCAAAAAACATTCCTCTACCTGCTTTTGGTCAGCGGATTATTGGTTGGGGAACGGGTGCTGAAGGCGCAAGACAACGTTTAGAAAATATTCAACCTGCTGATGTTTCTATGATTAAAAAACAAGGAACAACTTTAGAAATGATTACAGCTTGGCAAGATTTCTATGAACAAGAACAGCAACGTAATGAAAATAACCCAACTGCAAAATACCGTGCTCGTTTAATGAAGAAAATTGCCGATCTCTGGTAACTGTTTCAAGTTCATATTTTAAAGTTATAGAGTAATCTTTCGATTACTCTTTTTTTTTGCGTTATCTCATTTTTATCGATAGCTCAGAATTATGAGCATTTAAGAAATCAGACATAAAGCGATATACTAGAAAAGCATCTTTTAGTTTTCTGAGGAATATATGGACCAAGACTGTCAAAATTTAAAGCTTGAGAATCAATTATGTTTCCTCATTTACTCAACAAATTTAGCACTTAATCAGCTTTATCGAAAACTTTTGACTCCACTAGGCATTACTTATCCTCAATATTTGGTGATGTTGGTTCTATGGGAAAAAGATGAGGTTACCGTTTCAGAAATTGGCAACAAACTATTTTTAGAATCTTCTACCTTAACTCCCATTTTAAAAAAATTAGAAGCAATGCAACTTGTGAATCGCACACGTTCAAAAGAAGATGAACGCCAAGTGATTATTACACTAAGTGAAAAAGGAAAAATACTTAAAGAACAAGCCGTAAATATTCCTGCTCATATTTTAGAAGCAAGTTCTTGTGACATGACCACCCTACTTGATCTGAAAGATCAGCTGACACAACTTCGTACAAATATAGCTAAATAATCACCCATTTTTTTACAATTTTGGCTTGTCAAAATAATTAAGTCGTGTACGATATATTTGTATTCAATTTAATTTAGGAATTATAAGATGTCTTTAGAAAAAGTTGTGTATCGTGCAAAAGCTAAAGCAACTGGTGGCCGTGATGGTCGTGCAACGTCATCAGACGGTGTATTAGACGTACAACTTGGTGTGCCTAAAGAAATGGGCGGCGCTGGTGGTGCTGTAACTAACCCAGAACAATTATTTGCAGCAGGTTATTCAGCGTGCTTTTTGGGTGCTTTAAAATTCGTTGCAAACCGCGATAAATTTAATATTAGCAAAGATGCTTATGTTGAAGGTGAAGTTGGTATTGGTCCAATTCCTACAGGTTTTAGTATTGAAGTAACGTTAAATGTTTACTTAATTGGTATGGACCGTGAAGAAGCTGGGAAGTTAGTTGCTGCAGCTCATATTGTTTGCCCATATTCAAATGCGACTCGCAATAATATTGATGTGACTTTTAATATTGTGACTGAATAAGTTTTGTTATTTCAAAAATGCCCGATTTAACTCGGGCATTTTTAATTGTATTTTATAATTTATACTTCACTTGCTTCATTCGTTACTCGAAGCACCTCTTCAAGTGTAGTTTTACCTAAAATTACCTTACGCAAGCCATCATCACGAATAGAACCTGCGTACTGACGAGCATGATTTTCTAATTCAAACTCAGCTGCATTGCCATGAATAAGACGGCGCATCGGTTCATCAATAGGTATAATTTCATAAATAGCCGTACGGCCATTAAACCCTAAGTGGGAACATTGCTCACACCCTTGAGCTTCCGGTAACTTTAAAGTTGGCTCATGTGAAATATGCTGAAAAACCTGTTTCTCAAAGGTATCTGCTTCACGCCATGTCATACAATGTGGACATAAGGTACGAACTAAACGCTGAGCAACGACTCCAATTAAAGAGCTTGATAACAAGAACGGTTCAATTCCCATATCTTTAAGACGAGTCACTGCACCAATAGCAGTGTTGGTATGTAGTGTCGATAAAACCAAATGACCTGTTAATGATGCTTGTACTGCAATTTCAGCAGTCTCTAAATCACGAATCTCGCCCACCATCACCACATCAGGATCTTGACGTAACATTGCTTTTAAAGCACGAGCAAATGTCATATCCACTTTGGTATTAACCTGTGTTTGCCCTATGCCCTCAAGTTGATATTCAATTGGATCTTCGGCAGTTAAGATATTTCGGGTATTGTCATTTAGATCAGATAAGGCCGCATATAAAGTCGTTGTTTTACCCGAACCAGTAGGACCTGTGACTAAAATAATGCCGTGTGGACGATGCACCAATTGAGTTAAACGTTCATAGTCACTTGCCATTAAACCCAAGTGAGTCATATTAAGACGACCCGCTTGTTTATCAAGCAAACGCATAACTACTCGCTCGCCATGAGACGAAGGCAAAGTTGAAACACGAACATCAACTTCACGGCCAGCAAGACGCAAAGAAATACGTCCATCTTGCGGTACACGCTTTTCGGCAATATCAAGTTTTGCCATAACTTTAATACGTGAAACAAGTAACGGGGCCAGTTCACGGCGCGGCTGCACAATTTCGCGTAATTGACCATCTACCCGTAAACGTACAGATAATTTCTTTTCAAAAGCTTCAATATGAATATCTGAAGCACCTACACGGATTGCCTCAGAGAGAAGTGCATTGATCAGACGCACAATAGGCGCGTCATCTTCCTGATCCATTAAATCTTCTGTTTCAGGAACCTGATCGGCCAAACTCAATAAATCTGGGTGGTCTTCTAAGCCAGCCGCAACTTGTTGAGATTCGCCTGTATCCCCCGCATAACTCGTACTCAATAAGCTATTAAACTCTTGCTCAGTACATAGCTGATAATGTGCAGGCTTCCCCAAAATTCGTCTTGCTTCCTGCAATGCAATTTTTTCTGTATTTTGACGTCTAACAATAAAAACTTGATCACCGTCATAACGAAATAAAACACCATGACGCTTGGCAAAACTATATGGAACTTGTATTTGTTTCAATATTTGCATCACAATTTATAATGATGAGTAAGATGATTTTGAGTGTACTCTAAGCAGATTACAGCGTGAAGTCTGTTTAACAACTCGGTAGAGGAATTTTACGTCTTGTTTGAAAATAATGAATATCAGCCTCGCCCCCAGAATTCTTTAAAATGGTGGGGTGAGCAGCACTTTGAAATTAACCAGTCCAAAGCATGGCAATTCGGTTCAATGCTCTTTCGTTTAACGCGTGGCATAAAAGAATGGCGTATCGAATATTATCGTCCTACTCTTCAAGATGATAATGAGCAAGATTGGCACATCATCCCGGATGCGAATTTCGGTTTCCCACATTCTGTTCAAGTCGAACGTTACATGTTTCGGAAAACTAATCCAAAGTTTCTACTCATGCCTCGTTTAGCAGACAGATCTGTTGTGATTAAACCTGTTGATCCTATTTATATTCCAGCAGGTCAGCGAGGGACTCTTTATATTAGTACTCCTCTCTGGATTGCTGGTTTAGTCGAAAGTCAGCATGAGCCTTTATTTGAGATTCCTGTAATTCAGCCTAAAGATACATGGTTTGGCCCAAATGCCCAGCAAGGTGAAATTTGCTATGCAACCTCTGTTGATGGACGTACCGACTTAAATCTATTAACACCACGCGCATTCCGTGCGGTTACACCAATTGATTTTCACAATACCAGTAATCATCAATTACGCTTTGACCGCATGAATGTACCAGTAACTGCCCTACCGCTATTTTATAGTGAAAGTACAGGCCGCTTATGGACCTCACAGATTAAAGTTTATTATGAAGGGTCTGACCGCCCTGCCCGCATTCGTATTGAAAACCGTACACCTCCTCTTGCAGGTGAAGTGACTTACGTACATCCCCCACGTTCACCTGGTGGTGCACTATTTAATATGTTTGATTCATTTTTCTAAGGGGGTTCTATGGCTGATTCAAATATTCCTAGAGATATCGCTGATAGCCTCAAAAGTATATTTACCAATATTAACACCGAACGTATTAGTGAAATTTTAGTCGGTGTTGTACTGTGTTTTATTGGTTTTGTTCTTGCTCGTATTATTTCAAATACATTTATTAGAACCATTGGCTCACGCTTTAATGCTCATCAACGCCTTGTATGGCGCCGTGGTATTTTCTATTTTATTTTCTTACTCTTCATTATGACGAGTTTAAAAGAGGCAGGATTTAAACTCAGTGTATTCCTTGGCGCAGCAGGGATTTTAACAGTAGCACTTGGTTTTGCTTCGCAAACATCTGCCAGTAACCTGATTAGTGGTCTATTTTTGATTGGGGAAGGTTCATTTGAAGTCGGTGATACCATTCAAATTACTCTTATTCGTGGCAATACCATCGAAGGTGAAGTCATTTCAATTGATTTGCTTTCGGTAAAGTTACTTACGCTCGACAACGTCTATATTCGTTTACCAAACGAACAACTCATTCGTGCGCCTGTACACAACTTATCTAAATATCCAATACGGCGTATTCCAATTACTTTGGCAATTAACTTTCACGAAGACATTATTAAAGTTCGTGAGGTTTTACTGAATGTCGCATCAAATTATCCACTCGTATTAGATGATCCAAAACCAGCAGTTACGGTTACTGCATTTAGGGAATCATCGATTGAGCTTTTATTTACAATGTGGTGTCGACAAGAAAACTCTTTAAAAGTTCGAGATGAAATGCAAGAACGTATCCGTAATGGGTTTTTAGATAACCGAATCGAGATTCCTGTTCCTAAAATGGGCTTGATTGATCGACCATCTAATATTTTTGCTGATGATGATATCGATCAATACAGTAATCAAAAAGAATTAAAACAAGAGCCTAAAGCTTAGGCTCTTGATTCTTCTGTACAGAAGATGACGGTGGTAATGGTGCAAGATAAGCAATAATCAACATTACCCCACCTGCTCCAATAAACGAAATGACTCGAGTTAATGTCGCACTTTGCGATAAATCAAGCAAAATCAGCTTTAATACCACAATACCTAAAAGTGCAGCTCCGACAAACCAGAGTTGACGAATCATTTTTCGGCTAGAGAATGTAGTTAAAATAAATGCCAAGATTACCCAAAGCAATGTCAGACTTAACTGTACGATTCCATTTGTCCAAATTGCAGCACTCCATAGTGGTGTCGCCCAGTAATGGCGCAACCCCCGAACGACTACACTACTAAATACCAACAACCCAGCTAAAATTGTTGTAATTTTAAAAGTCCACTCCATTGATTTATCTTGATCAAAATCATGCTGGTAAATAATAAAGAGTAGACCTGCAAATACCGCAATTGAAAGAAAATCAGTTAAGTTAATTAAAGGAACAAAATAAAGATACTCAGCAGAGTGGCTATCAACACTCACTACAAGCAACCACAGTAAGCTTAAACACCACACTGGAATTTGATGCAATAGGGTCGTTTTATGAACCTTATAAGCCCAAAACGAATAAACCACAGGAATAAAAGCCAAAGCCACAATTGGTATTTGTGGAAAAATAGCCACACCAACTATCGCCAATGATAACCAGCTTAAACCAGCCCAGACTTTTAAGTATCCAGATTCACCCGACTGTGGTTGAGCCATAATAAATAAGCCGCTAAGAATAATGGTAGCGACTAGAAAAGTAGTTTGCTGTAATGAGTCTATCCATTTAAACAACATAAAGACTTGACTGGTAAATACTTCCCCCAAAACTAACAACAGTAACAGGCTAATTAAAATTAACTGCAAATTCTCCCAGTGCACACGTATTTTATAGTGTACGACTGCGCTAAATATTGCGATTAAGGCTACGGCTAACATCAAATACGGACTCAAAGCCTGGTGATGCCATGCCATTATTTCTACCCCAGCTACAGCGCCCGCGTACATGCCTAAACATAAGAAAATGCCACTAAACATACTTGCGCTAAAATAGCGTTGCTCTTTACTGTTGTATTGCAATAAATAAAAGGCCGAAATAAATTGGGCAATTGCATAAATACTAGTGCTTAGCGTTGGAAACTCTTCATTCGCCCAAACCTGATAAAACAGTGCAAGTGAGCTGAGTAAAACTAAAATCACGCCAATATATCGGCTTAAACGGTAGCGTTCAGTTACGCCCCACACAATTAAAGCTGTACCTTGTGCAACCCAGCCAATTGCCGTCCAGTGCGCTCCCTTTGCAAGTGGAAAGATTAAAGCAAAAAATGCAACAGCAAGAATGAAAAAGCTTTTTGCAAGAACTGAAAGCTGGGGATGGAATTTTTTAATCCAAAAAGTTAATACGGCATAGGTAGCAGCCAAAACAGCAGCACCAATCGTCAACGCTTGTGTAGACTCATGAACCAAGTACGCATGAAGCGTAAAACCTAATACCGGTACACTAAAAATAAGACCCACATCTAAGAGTGGTGGTAAACGAATGCCCTCTTGTTTTTCATGTGCTGAAGTCCGAGATATATTTTGGCTATAACGAACACTTAACCAAATAAACAAAGCAATATGACACCATAAGATCCAGTCTAATGTGTCAAATTTTGCTGGCTCAGCATAAAATGCGATTGCACTACCACCAATAAACATTGTGGCAAAGAAAGCAATCTGATTTAAAACTTTCCAAGGCTGAATAAAATTAACAGCAGCAACCGCAAGGTTAATTACAAAGTAATAGCTAAACAGGAAAATCACATCTGGGCGATATTGCGGAATAACCAAAGGAGCCGCATAAGCCATACCGAGTGCTAATATTGCTAAATAAATTGCTTGCTGTTTTAAGCTCAGGAATACCGTAATTGCTAATAAAATAGCAAATAAAATACTTGCTGTAGTGATATTGGCAATCACACCAAAATGATGTGAGAACACAAGCGTCAGGAACACAACCGCAAGCCCTACACCCTGTAATGCCACAGCAAAAAGCTGGTTTTTCTTTTGTAAGATATATCCAAATACCGTTAACACACCACCAGCAATGGCAATAAAACCAAGTTTTACACCTAAGCTTAACTGCCAGTGTTCGCTTGCAAAACGCAGCAAGAGCACCACCCCAACCATAAGCACAGCAACAGCAACTCTTAAAATTGGATTGCCATGAACCATCCAATCGAGTGCTGGTTGCCACCATGTGGTTTGTACATGTGCTGGTTGTTCTGTTTGATTTAAAGGTGCCGTTCCCGCTGGGACTAGCGTATCCGTATTATTGGAACTAACTTGTTCTATTACAGGATTTATAACTTCTGTATTTATGGTTTCATCCACATGAACATTTTGCTTTGCTGACTCAAGGAACAATAGACGAGTATGAAATGCACTGATGGTTTGAATCAAACATAACAATAAAACCAGCAAAGCTCCGCCAGCAATCCACATCCAATGATTGATATAAGCAACTAATGCAACCAAGGCGGCTGCATAAATTACTGTTCTTTGCATATGAATAGAATAAAGTGGCGTTTTCTGCTGAGAAAACTGTTGTTCTAAATGAATTAAACGTTGGTGCAGATTTGATAAAAACTGAACCAGTATGACAGTCAGCGCAATAGATAAAGCAACAACGGCACTCTGAAATTTAAAACCAATTGAAATGGCTAAAAACAAAGTCAAAGCGATCAAAACGACGATCATTCCCTGTTTGTCTTTTTTATACATGGGCTTAGCAATATGACACCTTCATTACATGTCATCTTACTTCAAGCCAATACAAGCGTATATTTATACATACAAAATACTGCAAAAATCATAATCCTGCATTCATAGCCGTTTTCACGTAAAATACCCCTAATTCAAATTAAGGAATTGTTCAATGCCACCATTTGTCTTGGTTGATGGGTCCTATTTTTTATTTCGTGCATATCATGCATTACCACCATTGACGACCTCTACAGGGTTACATACCAATGCAATACGTGGGGCAATTTCTGCAATTCAAAAACTGATGCGCCGTATGCAGCCAACACATATGGCTGTCATTTTTGATACGCCTGAGCCAACTTTCCGTCATAAGCTTTCACCTATTTATAAAGGTGATCGCCCAACCATGCCTGAAGAGTTATCTCAACAAATTCCATATTTGCATGCATTAATTAAAGCGCAAGGAATTCCTTTATATAGTCTTCCTGGTGCTGAAGCTGATGACATTATCGGCACACTTGCTAAACGTGCCGTACTCGAGGGCCATCATGTACTTATCTCAACTGGAGATAAAGACATGGCTCAGCTCGTCAATGACCATGTAAAACTTGAAGATAGCTTTAAAGATCGCGTCATGGATACCGACGGGGTATTTGAGAAGTTTGGTGTTTGGCCAAATCAGATTATCGATTACTTAACCCTTATGGGCGATGCGTCTGATGGCATCATGGGTGTGCCTGGCGTAGGTGCAAAAACAGCAGCCAAGTTACTGACTGAATATGGCACTTTAGACAATATCATTGCCAATGTAGACCAACTTAAAGGCAAACTTAGCCAAAATATTAAAGATAACTTGGACAATATTAAGCTTGATCACCAGTTAGCCAGTATTGTGTGTGATCTTCCTTTAGAACTTGATTGGCATGAATTAAAGCTTACCGATCCAAATGTGGAAGCGCTGCGTAATCTTTATACTGAGCTTGAGTTTAGAAACCAATTACAGTCGCTTGATCATCCAAACAACCCAAATAGTTCAAGCTATAAGCAGCAAGCATCACAGACAGTGGTTCAAAACGAAGTTAAACCTGCTGAATCTATAGAAACCGAAGATCAAGCAAGCTTAACTAGTCAAGATGACCAGCTTGGGACTGCAAATTATCATACTGTTTTAACTCAAGAAGCATGGGATCAGCTCTGGCAACGCATGCAAAATGCCGATCATTTTGCTATTGATACAGAGACTACAAGTCTTGATTACCGTATTGCCGAGATGGTTGGTTTTTCAATCGCGTTTGATGCACAAGATGCATACTATGTGCCTTTAGCGCATAACTATGAAAATGCACCGCAGCAGCTGAATCGTGAACAAGTTCTGGCTCAAATTAAACCTGTGCTAGAAAATGAAGCTGTTAAAAAAATTGGTCATCACCTCAAGTATGATGCACACATTTTTGCAAACCACGGTATAGAACTTAAAGGCTGGTATTTCGATAGCATGCTGGCATCTTATGTACTAAATGCAGCGGCGACTCGTCACGGCATGGATGATGTCGCTCGTGTCTACTTAAGCCACTTAACCACCACTTTTGAACAAATTGCTGGTAAGGGGGCTAAACAAAAGACTTTCAATCAAATTGAGATTGAAGTTGCTGCTCACTATGCAGCAGAAGATGCACATGTGACCTATCGTTTATATGAAGTTCTTTCAAATAAGCTCAAAGCACACCCTGAATTAGAAAATATTTTATACAACATCGAAATGCCTGTTGCTCGCATTTTGTCAGGCATGGAAGAAGATGGTATTCGTTTAGATCATGCATTCTTAGATAAATTAAGTGTTGAATTTGCAAAAACCATGGAAGGCCTTGAAAATCAGGCTATGGAAATTGCAGATGAAACTTTTAATATTGCTTCACCTAAACAAGTCGGCGAAATACTATTTGATAAATTAGGAATCAAAGGCGGTAAAAAAACTGCAACCGGACAATACAGCACCAGTGAAAGTGTTTTAGAAAAAATTGAACATCCTTTGGCGGAAATTATTCTAGAGCATCGCGGTTTAGCGAAACTTAAAAGTACCTATACGGACCGTTTAGTTGAGCAATCTCATAACGACACGCATCGTGTACATACGAGTTATCACCAAGCCCTCACAGCAACAGGCCGCCTCTCTTCTTCTGATCCGAACTTACAAAATATTCCAATTCGTAGACAAATTGGCCGTCAAATTCGTAAAGCATTCATTGCACCAGAAGGCCGAGTACTATTGGCTGCCGATTACTCACAAATTGAACTTCGTTTAATGGCTCATTTCTCTCAAGATGAAGCATTAGTACATGCGTTCCAGCACGGACAAGACGTTCACCGCCGTACTGCTGCCGAAGTATTAGGTATTGCAATTGAAGATGTGACCAATGATCAACGTCGTCAAGCGAAAGCCGTTAACTTTGGCCTACTTTATGGTATGTCTGAATTTGGCTTAATTCGTCAATTAGGCTTCACACGTCAAGAGTCGCAAAATTATATTAAGCAATATTTCCAACGCTATCCTGGCATCTATGAATATATGCAACGTACCCGCCAAGTAGCATCGGAACAAGGCTTTGTTGAAACCATTTTAGGCCGTCGTCTATATACACCAGATATTGATGCACGAAATGTGATGGTACGTAAGGCTGCTGAACGTGCTGCGATTAATGCACCTTTGCAAGGTAGTGCGGCTGATATTATTAAACTTGCAATGATTGCAGTTGATGAAATCTTGCCAAAAGATCAAGCAAAGCTACTACTTCAAGTACACGATGAATTAGTGTTTGAAGCCGATCAAAACATTGCCGAAGAACTTTCTAAGCAAATCGCAAGTGTCATGGAATCCGTTGTCGAAATTTCCGTGCCTTTAGTGGTTGAAGTTGGACAAGGACAAAACTGGGATGATGCCCATTAATTAGCAGAAATAAAAAAAGGGCTGTATTAACAGCCCTTTTTTATTGCATTAACTTACAGTCCCGTTAAAAGAACTTTAGCGACTTCATTCATTAAGATCTCGGCAATATAGAGTGCCAAGAAAGCCAAAATTGGTGATAAGTCAATCATTCCCATATTAGGTAGTAAACGACGGAACGGCGCTAATAATGGTTCTGCCAAATCTTGAATCACCTCAATGTAAGGTGAACGAGATTGAGTGAACATAACCACCCAGCTCAAAATGATTGTCGCGAAAATTAAATAACGGCAGAAACGAATCAAGTCTTGGATCATCGTCACAAATGTCAGAATCACTAAATGAATCGGACTATTTGGCATTGAACCTGAAAGATACATCACACCGAAAATTTTCAGTAAATATAAAATAATTAAAAGAACTAACGCAGCTAAATTGAACCGGCCTTTTGCGACTGTTGGAAAAATACGGCCAAAAATATCAACAATCTTCGTCGCCTTTACTGTCGATAAAACCACAGGATTATAAGGACTTACTGCCGCCAATTGCATTAAGAACCGGAAAAAGACCAATAAAATCGCAACGTTAATTAAAATTCCAAAAATTAGCGCAGAATTTGCACCCATAGTTGTCTTATCCTATTAAAGCTATTTTGCACTGTCACTCAGTTCTTGAGCCAATTCTTGGCTACGTTTCTGTGCAGCAGCTAATGCAGATTGAATATTCTGAGAGATTTGTGCACGATCAAAAACTTCAAGTGCAGCTTGTGTTGTACCATTCGGTGAAGTCACATTTTTACGTAGTTCAGACGGAGTATTTGAACTCGTAATTGCCATTTGAGCCGCACCTAATGCTGTTTGAAGTGTTAATGCAGTTGCAACTTTTTCATCTAGCCCTAGATTTTTACCTGCGCGGATCATACTTTCCATGAGGTAGAAGAAATAAGCCGGACCTGAACCTGAAACTGCCGTTACCGCATCAATTTGAGCTTCGGAGTTTACCCAAATTGTTAAACCAGTTGCTGCTAAAATTTGACTCGTTAATTCACGGTCTGAAGCACCAACCACATCAGTCGCATAAATACCATGTGCGCCAGTTTGAACTAATGCTGGCGTATTCGGCATAACACGTACAATTCGTTCGCTATCAATAAGATTTGATATTGTCTTAATTTCCGCACCAGCAATAATCGAAATAACCAGTTTATCCGATAATAAGCCTTTCAACGGGCGTAGAACATTTGCTAAAACCTGTGGTTTTACAGCAAGTACTACAACATCTGCATTTTTAATTGCAGCCACATTATCTTGGGTTACATGAATTTCTTTTTCTTGTAATAAATGACGGATTTGTTCAACTGGATCTGAAACGGTAATACGTGTTGGCGGCAAACCTCTCGAAATTAGCCCGCCAATCAACGCTTGGGCCATATTACCACCACCAATAAAACAGATATTACTATTTACTGCACTTGTCATAACCATATTCGCCATTTACCAGATCACAAGAATGAGAAATTAAATCTGGTTGCCATCCTCCTTGCTCACAATACGGAGACTGAGCCAACCAAAATCCTTTCGGTGTAAAAACACCAAGCATAACATTATCTATGACTAATATTTGAATTGTATGACGAAGCCAAGGCAAAATATGTGCCTCTTGAATTGCTTTTTTTAATGGCCATTGCCCAACACGACCATATAAATGGACTTTTTCACCGCCTTGACGTCGAATTATTTTTAATTCTTTATTTAATAAAGAATGACTTAAACCAATTTCTTTAGACACAATATGAAAAAGTCCAGAAGCCCCCTGCCACTTTTCTTCTAATTTAAATGCATGCTCGAGTTCAGCTTCAACCAGATTTAAAGTTTCCGCAAGATAAACCTGTTTACTTAACCTATAGAGTATATTTTGATAACGAACATAGTAAAACTGGTTCCAATGTAAAGCCGCTTGAGCATCTGACTTAGAGTCAATAACTTCAGTCTTTAAGCGCTCGACCATTTCAAATGCAGGCCGATATTGCCCATCACCCTTCATCCAAGCGGAAAGTAATTGACGTTGACGGGCAGATGACAAATCTAATAGTTTAATTAAATCTAAGCATTCAGCCGTTCCACAATGCTTTAAATCGGCTTTCAAAACTTCTTCTAAAATTTCAGAAGCATCTTGCATGAGATAACTGGTTCGGCTCAGTGCCTGCTGCATTTTTGGAAATCGCTTTGTTAAAAATGGCCAAAGCTCTTCACGACACCACACACGATCATAATGGGTATCATAGTTCATTGGATCATCAATATACTTAACTTCAAGCTGAGCAGTCCAAAAAGCGATTTGCTCACGTGTTAGATCCAAAAAAGGGCGCCAAATTGTCATGTTTACACGGTAATCAATGGCTTGCATCGCAGCAAGTCCATCTACACCTGTACCTGCCAATAAACGTAAAATAACTGTTTCGGCCTGATCTTGCTGATGATGAGCAAGCAATAGAATTTCATTGTCTTGTAAATGTTGCTGATAAGCTTGATAA
Source organism: Acinetobacter sp. ABJ_C1_1 (assembly GCF_044684115.1). Lineage (NCBI taxonomy): Bacteria > Pseudomonadati > Pseudomonadota > Gammaproteobacteria > Moraxellales > Moraxellaceae > Acinetobacter > Acinetobacter sp. ABJ_C1_1. Next base: position 17,138 of record NZ_JBITPU010000002.1, read on the forward strand.
CGTGCTTGACGTGCTTGAGCTTCCAGATTCCCATCAGAAATCTGAACTTTTTGAATAATATAAGGAATATTTAAATTTGTTGACTGACTGGCAACAAATTCCCCCCATTCTGCACTTTGTTTTTGCAGTTGATGATCAATGTAAATTGCTCGGATCTTTTGAGGGAAAATTTGAGCCATTAAATGTAGTAGTAGCATTGAATCCATGCCACCACTACATCCAATAAGAAAAGAACTATTTTCTGAAAACTCTTGAGCCTGCTTTAAGACGTGATGCCTAAATTTTCGCTGCCAAACTTCATTAAACGTTGATAACGTGCTTCGCATCGTTCATTTGCATCCATTGGTAGCAACTCTTCCAAAGCTTGCTTCAAAACCACTTTTAGGTTTTGCATAACACGCTCAGGGTCTAAATGAGCCCCTTCACCTTCATCTACTACATATTCAACAATACCTAGAGATTGTAGTTTATCTGCTGTTAAACCTAAAGCTTCACTCGCTTGAGCCGCTTTTTCAGCAGTCTTCCATAAAATAGAAGCACAACCTTCTGGTGAAATCACAGAATAGATACTATGCGATAACATAATCACTCGGTCAGCAACACCAATACCTAAAGCACCGCCAGAACCGCCTTCACCGAGTACTGTTGCAACAACAGGAACTTTCAAACTTGAAAGTTGAGCAAGGCTAGTAGCAATTGCTTCAGCTTGTCCACGTTCTTCAGCACCAACACCTGGGTATGCACCCATCGTATCAATAAACGTGAACACCGGAAGATTAAAACGCTCAGCCATATCTAATAAACGCTGAGATTTACGGTAACCTTCTGGGTTCGCCATACCAAAGTTATGCTTTAATTTTTCACGGGTACTACGACCACGGTGTTGTCCAATGACCATCACAGGTTGACCGTCAAAACGAGCAAGACCACCTACCATCGCACCATCGTCACCAAACAAACGATCACCATGCAAGGCATCAAACTCTGTAAAGATTTCACCGACATAATCTAGAAACTGCGGACGATCAGGATGACGTGCAATTTGAACCGTTGTCCACGCTTTGGACTGAGTAGCTTTTTTCATAGGTCGAATATTATCCCTTTAATCGATAAATTTTTCCGACTGAATATTCAATTCAATGTCCCAATGCTTAAACTGCTCTTGCTCATCATGCAAGTCGGCAACTAACAATGGCCATTGTTTGGCATCACCAGAAACACTAAGCTGCCATTGTTGATCATTTATGATGGTCAATTCAATGGCAGGAAGCATCTGATCACTGCGACTATGGTTGAGTAAAACTGCAAGGCGAAGTAATAAACTTAAGTAAAGTAATTTATAACCGCCAGCCTTTAAAACTTCATTTTTTACATCATTACGTAATTTGCGACGATGATGAGCAACCAAATGTGAAAGATGGTTTTGATCAATTTGTGAGAAACCTGGAATATCAGAATGCTGTAATAAATAAGCACCATGACGATGGTAACCACCATGACTAATTGCTAAACCAATTTCATGCAAATATGCGGCACGGCGCAGTAAGTCACTGTCTTCACTCGTTAAATTAAGTGGCTTTGCTACACCATCGAATAACTGTTGAGCTGTATTTACAACTCGTTCTGCTTGTTTCGGATCAGCGTTATAGCGCCCCATTAAGGCTTGTACACTACGATCTCGGATATCTTCATGTTTAAAACGACCTAACAGGTCATACATGACTCCTTCACGCAATGCACCATCAGAATATGCCAAATGTTCAATTTCTAATACTTCAAAAACTGCGTACAAAATTGCCAATCCGGCTGGCAAAACTGCTCGTCGATCTTCTCGAAGTCCTTCAAAATCAATTTCAGAAATATTTTTGAACTTAAGTAACTTATCTTTAAGTTTATAGAGGCCTTCACGAGTGACATTTTCTTGCTCGTCACTTAACCCCATATTCACCATAATTTGACGACAGGCTTTAATAGTTCCACTTGAACCAACAACAGTATCCCAGCCTTCCATCTTATAAGTCGTTGCGATTGCTGAAAGTTCTTTACGGGCAGCAACTACTGCCTTATCGAATGCTTTTTGTGTGATTTCACCATCAGCAAAATAGGCTTTTGTATAAGCTACACATCCCATTTGTAATGATTCGGTATAAATTGGCTCAAACTCTTCGCCAATAATAAACTCGGTAGATCCCCCACCAATATCCACAACTAAACGACGTCCACCGTTAGCCATCGTGTGAGATACGCCAAGGTAAATCAGTCGTGCTTCTTCACGACCAGCAATAATTTCAATAGGTTTGGGTAAAATTTCAGCGGCTTTTTGAATAAATTCATGGCCATTTTTAGCCTGACGTAAAGCATTGGTTGCCACAATTCTTAAACGATTGGGTTGAACAGAACTTAAACGTCCCACAAAACGAGCTAAACATGCTAATCCACGTTGTTGTGCTGCTTCTGTTAAATTTTTATTTTCATCAAGACCAGCCGCAAGCTGTACTTTTTCTGACATTGAAGCCACTTTTTTAACTTCACCGTGATCTACCCGTGCAATGGCAAGGTGAAAACTGTTCGACCCCATATCTATGGCAGCAAGTAATTCTTCATCAATCAGAAAATCAGACATTATTGAACTAAACCCATAACAATTCACGCCTAGAGTAATTCACAAGAATGCAATTGAAAAGCCATTTTCATCAACAATTAATAGACATCGATATTTTTCTATTTGTTAAACGATTGTACAAGCCGATGGTGAATATCGTGAGCATCCATTAGACAAATTCAGTTAAGCCTTGAATAATAGCATCAAACCCTTACATTGAACTAAGTAGCTATGTAATACTGATAGAGATTATATCCTCATATAGTGATAGCACTTTTTTCTAAAAATTGGAGCCGTACCATGTCTGCGACTATTGTAAATACAACTGATGATAACTTCCAAGCAGATGTTCTAGATGCAGAAACCCCTGTACTTGTTGACTTCTGGGCAGGTTGGTGTGCACCTTGTAAAGCAATTGCACCTGTTCTTGAAGATTTATCAAGTGAATATGCTGGTAAAGTAAAAATCGTTAAAGTTGACGTAACTTCTTGTGAAGATACAGCAGTGAAATACAATATCCGTAATATTCCTGCTTTATTACTTTTCAAAAATGGTGAAGTAGTAGCTCAGCAAATCGGTGCTGTACCTCGTTCTAAACTCGTTAGCTTCATTGACGAAAACGTTTAAGAAGAAACGTTACAGATAAAAATACGCTATATCTCTATAGCGTATTTTTTTCGGCTATAAATTGACAAATTAGCTGATCTCACTTATATTGCATGCTCAAGAGGCACTGAAGGGAATCGTCTTCTGTCCGGCTTCTTACAAGACACAAACATAAAGATCGCCACTCGGCAACAGAAATTGTTTTTTCACATTTCTCTTCGAAACAGTTAATCAGACTTCTGAATTGTTATTGTGTAAATACAATTGCGATACTCTTTTTTGTATGCGAGCGATTTTTCTTCTTTTAAACCACACTCTACTCTTTCCTAATTCTGACCCTTATGAATTTAACTGAACTCAAGAAAAAACCAATCGGCGAACTAATTAAAATTGCTGAATTTATGGGCCTTGAAGGTATGGCTCGTAACCGAAAGCAAGATATTATCTTTGCCATCTTGAAACGCCATGCAATGAATGGCGAAGAAATTTTTGGTGACGGCGTTCTTGAAATTCTCTCTGATGGTTTTGGTTTTTTGCGCTCTGCCGCAGGTTCGTATTTAGCAGGTCCGGATGATATTTATGTGAGTCCTTCACAAATCCGACGCTTTAACTTGCGTACAGGTGATACCATCACAGGTACTATTCGCCCTCCGAAAGAAGGTGAGCGTTATTTCGCGTTACTCAAAGTTAATCAGATTAACTATGACACGCCTGAAAATTCTCGAAATAAAATTTTATTTGAAAACTTAACTCCCCTTTTCCCAACCGAACAATTGGTCATGGAACTAGGTAATGGTACAACAGAAGACTTAACTGCTCGTGTTGTCGACTTAGTTGCCCCAATTGGTAAAGGTCAACGTTCGATTATTGTTGCACCGCCAAAAGCGGGTAAAACAATGTTACTTCAAAACATAGCTCAATCTATTGTGAGAAACAATCCGGAAGTGTTCCTTATTGTTTTACTCATTGATGAGCGCCCAGAAGAAGTAACTGAAATGGAACGTACTGTACGCGGTGAAGTCGTTGCTTCAACATTTGATGAAGCACCTGCACGTCACGTACAAGTCGCTGAAATGGTCATTGAAAAAGCAAAACGTCTTGTTGAACATAAAAAAGATGTTGTGATTTTGCTTGACTCTATTACACGTTTGGCTCGTGCATACAACACTGTAATCCCTTCATCAGGTAAGGTATTAACTGGTGGTGTAGATGCTCATGCATTAGAACGTCCAAAACGTTTCTTTGGTGCTGCTCGTAATATCGAAGAAGGCGGTTCTTTAACAATCATCTCTACTGCACTTATTGAAACTGGCAGTAAAATGGATGATGTAATTTACGAAGAATTCAAAGGTACAGGTAACCAAGAAATTACGCTTGATCGCCGTATTGCTGAGAAACGTGTCTTCCCAGCCATGAATATTAAGAAATCAGGCACACGTCGTGAAGAACGTTTAATGGATGAAGATAAATTACGTAAAGTTTGGATCCTTCGCAAACTCCTTCATCCTATGGATGAGTTGGCTGCTATGGAATTCTTACTTGACCGTATGAAAGAAACCAAAACAAATGATGATTTCTTTGATCAGATGAAGCGTAAAGCTTCAACTTAATCATTATATTGTTTGAAAAAAAGCTACTCTCATGAGTAGCTTTTTTATTTGGTTGACATGCTTTACACAAAACTACATTTTACTATTCCTTATGTAAGGATATATTTAAGCTTTTGAAAACAAATATTTTTAATATAAAAAAATTATGTTTTTTAGTAGTTTACTTACACCTTTTCCAATATATCTAATCTATTTGATTGTTTTTTTCTGTTAAAAAACAGACTGTTTTTTCGATTTTTCTGCGCTTTTTTGACAGGTGACAGTAGTATTTCAGCATTCGCAGTGATAGCATAGCGGCAGACCAGTTAGACTGCTCCATGCGTTGTTACCTAGCTACGTTTAGGAATAATAAAAGCAAAACAGCCTAACTTAGGTTTTTTTAATCTCAAATTTTTTTTGTGAGAGTGATGCCATGTTATTCAAAAAATTCGCTGTTGCTGCTGCTGTTGCTGCTACTTTAGCTTTCGTTGGTTGTTCTAAGAAAGAAGAAGCTCCAGCTGCTGCTGCTGCTTCTGAAGCTGTAGCTGCTGCTTCTGAAGCTACTGCTGCTGCTTCTGAAGCTGCTACTGCTGTTGACGCTGCTGCTTCTGAAACTGCTGCTGCTGCTTCTGACGTTGCTGCTGCTGCTTCTGACGTTGCTGCTTCTGCTGCACACTAATCTATATTCTAGATTAGATAAAAAAGAGGACTTTATGTCCTCTTTTTTTATGCTTAAAATTTTATAAATTCATTACAAAAGCATCTGATATATCGATACACAGTTCTCTAGGCTTAAATACGATTCATTCAAAACCAATTAGAACCAAACACAAATATAAAAAAAAGCAGATCAATCGATCTGCTCATTTCCAACGCGTTGTCTAAATTTCTGACCCGCTCTAAAGGTCACTACACGGCGTGCAGAAATCGGAATTTCTTCGCCTGTTTTTGGATTACGTCCTGGACGCTCGCGTTTATCTCTAAGTTCGAAATTACCAAAACCAGAAAGCTTAACCTGTTCACCCGCGATAAGCGCTTGGCTAATTTCGTCAAAGAACAACTCGACCATTTGTTTTGCTTCACGGCGATTTAAGCTGGTTAACTCACTTAAATGATCAGCCATGTCTGCTTTAGTTAGTGCTGTCATGAGGCCCTCAATGTCGCTTGATAAGTGTTTTCCAACACTTGGATTATATTGTCCATACCAGATTTAATTTCAGCATCTTCAAGCGTACGTGAAGGATGTTGCCATAATAATGCAAACGCTAATGAGCGCTTACTTTCTTCGACACCCTGCCCCGTATACACATCGAATAACCAAGTAGAGTCTAAAAGCTCTCCACCAGTTTTTTCGATTAACTGCTGAATATCTCTAACATTTATATTATCAGAGATTAAAAGCGCAATATCACGTCTAACCGAAGGAAAACGTGATAATTCTGTAAAATTAGATACATAAGATTGCAAAACTGCTGCCTGATCAAGCTCAGCAACCCAAGTTGTGCTCAAATCGAGCTCATTTTCTAAAGATGGGTGCAAACGGCCTAGGTAACCAATTGATTTACCATCAACTAAAATTTCAGCTGACTGTCCCGGATGTAACCAAGTACGCTCTGAACGAACATATTCAACTTTGACACGTCCAGCAGCTAAAACTTCTTCTACTTCACCTTTGAAATCGAAGAAATCCATTGGCTGTGGCTTAGCATGCCATGATTCTGGTTCACGAGAGCCTACAGCAATTAACGCTAATGTCGGGATTTGCTTTAAGTCTTGAATAGAAGCGGCATTTTGATAATCAAAACGCAAACCTAGCTCAAAGAAACGCACACGGCTTTGTTGACGGTTTAAATTATATTGTACACAAGGAATTAAACTAGAAAGCAAAGTGCTACGCATTGCAGCCAAATCACTTGAAATTGGATTTGCTAGCATGAGTGGATTTACCTGTGGATTTAATTGCTTTTCAAGTTTTGCATCAGCAAAGCTAAAGCTGATTGCTTCTTGGTAACCCAAAGTGACTACTGTTTGGCGTAGTTGAGCAATTTCAAAACGATCTTGATACTTAGCAAGCTGAACATCCATACTTGGTAAGCTAATCTGAATATTGTCATACCCATCAATACGTGCAACTTCTTCAATCAAATCTTGATAAATTGCCATATCGTAACGATGTGATGGTGGAACTACGCTCCACTCACCTTCAGCTTTAACAGTTACTTTACACCCTAGTCGAGTTAAAGCATCTGTAATGAAATCAGCAGCAACTTGATATCCCAATAATTGGTCTACTTGAGCTTGCTTAAGTTCAATAGCTTCACGTTTTGGAAGTAAATCAGTTTTTTCAGCCACAGTGATAGGACCAAACTCACCACCCGCTAATTCTTGAATGAGCTCAGAAGCACGATTCATCGCAATTAATGGCAATTCAAAATCTACACCGCGTTCATAACGTTGCGAAGAATCTGTATGTAAACCAAAACGGCGAGCACGCCCAGCAATCGCAAGTGGAGCGAAGAATGCGCTCTCCAAGAAGATATCAGCTGTATCATCAGTTACACTTGATGCTAGACCGCCCATAATACCAGCGATTGCTAGTGCTTTCTGATCATCTGCAATAACCATCACATCTTCTTGCAACTCAACTTCTTGATCATTCAAGAGTTGCAACTTTTCTTGTGGCTTAGCTTGGCGAACGTGTACAGTTCCTTCGATTTTAGCTAAATCGAAAGCATGCATTGGCTGGCCGAATTCCATGAGGACATAGTTCGTTACATCAACCAAAATACTGTGAGTACGAATTCCTGAACGTGCTAAAGCTTGTTCCATCCACTCTGGGGTCGCAGCTTTTACATTCACGTTTTTAACTACACGTCCTAAGTAGCGTGGAGCACCATCCGTGCTAATCACTACTTTTTTCTCATCAGTGATTGTCGCATCAACTGATTTGATTTCAGGCTCATTCATTTGCAGTTGGTTGATTACCGCAATCTCACGTGCGATACCACGGATACTGAAACAGTCACCACGGTTTGGTGTAATACTGATATCGATGACGTTATCATCAAGTTTCAAATATTCACGAATGTTTACCCCTACTGGAGCATCGGCAGGTAATTCAAGTAAACCATCGATTTTATCTTCAAGGTCGATTTCAGAAGCACCGCACAACATACCTTGTGACTCGACACCACGAAGCTTACCTTTTTTGATTTTAAAATCGCCTGGTAATACTGCGCCAATAGTTGCCACAGGTGCTTTCATTCCAATACGAACGTTAGGAGCACCACATACAATTTGCAGAGGTTCACCTGAACCAATATTCACTGTTGTGACACGTAGACGGTCTGCATCTGGATGTTGTTCAACTGTTAAAACTTCACCAACCACAACTCCAGTAAATGGCTTAGCAACAGGTGCTAGTTCATCTACCTCAAGACCAAGCATAGTCAACTGATCAGATAATGTATCACTATCAATGGCTGGGTTAACCCATGTGCGTAACCAATTTTCGCTAATCTTCATCTTTATAAACCTTATTTAATCCTGAAAAAATGTTAGGCAAATTGGCGTAAGAAACGCACATCATTTTGATAGAACATACGCAAGTCATTAATGCCATAACGCAACATTGCAAAACGCTCTACCCCTAAACCAAAAGCAAAGCCTTTGTATTTATCAGGATCAATACCCGCAGCACGTAGTACATTTGGATGTACCATGCCACAGCCTAATACTTCTAACCAACGTCCACGCTCATCCATGATATCCACTTCTGCACTAGGCTCTGTAAATGGGAAATATGATGGGCGGAAACGTACTTTTAAATCTTTCTCAAAAAATTCATTCAGTAGGTTAATTAATAAACCTTTTAATTCAGCAAAGCTGGTGTTCTCAGCAACGTACAAGCCTTCGATTTGATGGAACATTGGCGAATGCGTTTGGTCTGAGTCACAGCGGTATACACGGCCAGGACATACAATACGAATTGGCGGCTGACTTGTTTCCATGGTACGAATTTGCACACCAGAAGTATGCGTACGCAACAAATGGTTTGCATCGAAATAGAAAGTATCGTGCATAGCTCGTGCAGGATGGTGCCCAGGAATATTTAATGCTTCAAAGTTATGATAGTCATCCTCAACTTCTGGTCCTGTTGCAACCGTAAAACCAGCTTTAGTAAAGAACTGGCAAATACGTTCTTGCACTTGAGTAACAGGATGAACTGTACCAATGCGCTGTCCACGGCCTGGCAAAGTAATATCAATGGTCTCATTTGCTAGTTTTTGCGCTAGCGCAGCTTGTTGTAATGCCGTTTGACGCTCAGTTAAAGCGCTATTAATTGTTTCTCGAACAGCATGAATCGCAGCACCTTGTACTTTACGTTCTTCAGGGTCCATTTTCCCTAATGCTTTCGATTGTTCTGCAAGCTGGCTTTTTTTCCCTGTAAATTGCACACGCACCTGATCAAGTGCAACAAGGTCTTGAGCTGCTGCAATGGCAGCAAGCGCTTCTGTGGTCAGGGCTTCCAGTGACATATTAACTCTCAAAGCAACAAATTTAAAAATATAATAAAACACTGCATTCTAACAGTTTTTCACCGTATTGATGAAGTTTATCCATCATGAAAAATGTATTAGGCAACAAAAAGATAAAACGTATAAAATAATACTATCGTCAATGAGATCAATTATTATGGCGCTCAATCAGATTTGGAAACAACAACTTACACTTGTGACCTACGGTAATGAATACCTTCGCCAGAATTTAAGCTTCAACCAATGGCGACAACATCATATTTTTGACCAACATAGTTTTCAGTTTCGTGACTTAATTTCACAGCATTTACTTGCTCAACATTTCCAAGTTTGGTTAGAAGCACTCAAAAAACAGGGAACAACCCAGATCTCTCTTCACTTATCAACAATCTTAAATGAAGAGCAAAATCCAAATAATAATGTAGAACTTTTACCTTATACCCATTTTATTGTGAGCCATCAAAACAATAAAAAAATCGCATGGATTTTTGGGCATGAGCTTGCCGAATGGTACAGCAGCGATAATGAATTTGAAGCGCCTTTAAATCAGCGTAGTGATTTACGCTTAGAAACTTTTTGGCGTTTTGAACTGAACGAAAAACTATCTAAGAAAGTTGATGCTGACTTAAAAGCACCTCAATGGGATGAAATTGCTGACTTTATGGAAACTGAGTTATTTCGAAGTAAGTATGCAGCAGGTTTTGAAGAACCAGAATTTCTGAAAAAATATTTTGATGGGTCAACACATCAAATTTCGGTAGATCATCAACCGACTCTTGCTCTTATTCCTGAAAACTACCCAGCTGATTGTGCACATCAACTCCTCTACCGCACTCAGGCTTTATCAGATTATTTAGAGCAGAAGAAACGCACCGCAAATGATCCTTTAGGGGAAGACTTAGACCAAGAACAAATTATTAACTTAAGAAATTTTACCCACAAAACTGACGACCTATTTGCAAAACTGATTGTGAAAGCAGCAAATCACTATCAAACAGCTCAATTAAAGCCTGTTGAGAAACCCTCTCCTTTTGATGCAACGAATGAGTCTACAACCCATTTAAAAGCACCTCACCATAAGGCTGGAGGAACAGGTGTAATCAAGCTTATTGTTCTAACCATCATTATTTGTGCCTTAGCTTATTATTTTGGTCTTTAATCAAGATTAAAGTTCCCATTGATAAAGTAATTCTGTTATTCCGAGGCCGAACTCTGGTAGTTCGGCCTCATCAATTAACTTTGCTCCCATTTTTTCATAGAAGAAGCGACTCGGATTTTTATTAAAAACCTCTAAACGAATAAAAGCACAACCTTGATTTAAAGCGCATTGATAGAACTTTTGAAATAACTCACGGCCTATGCCTTACTTTTGAACTTCTCTTAAAAGATAAAAAGCAAGAATTTCAGCAACATTATTTTCTGGATTTAAATAACCATCGAGAAAGCCTTTTACTACTCCATTTTCAGTATAGATAAATAACTTATGATCAGGACTTCTGCTTATCTCTTTCCACAACTGTTCTTTATCTAGTACGTTAAGCTCATCTAATATTTCTTGTTTAACCATACCGGCATAGGTTTCCTTTCAACCTTGCACATGTACTTCTGCAATAGATAATGCATCCTTAAATGATGCTATACGAATATCTGTGTCATTTAATGGTTTCAATTCACTCCCCTCACGTCATTACTTTTTAGAGCGAAGCATTGATAGCCTCACACCAACCTACTCAGTTAAAAGCAGCTCTCGAACATGCATTAAGGCAAAACCCAACAAATTTAGTCCTTGCCATAGAGATGGATCTCTGACATGTGGATGATCTTGCGCCATACCAATACCCCAAATTTTATCGACTGGAGATGCTTCAACCAAAATACGGTCTTTTGTGGCTAATAAGAACTTCTTCAACTCAGGATGCTGTGAGAATTTGGCAAAATTCGCCTGCACCACTATGTCAAAACGTTTTTCTCGCCATATCTGTTCATCATAATTACGTACTTTACGGCCGAGTTGCTTTGCTTCATTCGGATGTTTAACCTGCAAAATCTGTGCAAAAATTTCTTCATCATTAAATAATTTTGCTTTTTGCGCCATCATATAGTGCTCAGCAGTAAAGTACTCAACACCCTCAATTTCAAATTGCGCAGGAAACCACTGGCTAAAACAGCTTTTATCAATAAAATCAGCTTGCTTAGGAGTATGCCCCCAGAAATACAAATATTTGAATTGGTGACCTTGCTGTACTTTTTGAATTAAATCATTTAGAAATTTTTCGTCTTTCATCATTTATCTCTAATTATTTTCTCTTTTAAAAATAGAACCCTAAAATAAAAAAGACCGCTAAAAAGCGGCCTTTCTTTGAATCTCTAAGCTTATGCAGCTAATGCGCCTTTAGCTTTTTCAGCTAAAGCAGCAAATGCTACTGCATCATGCATAGCGATGTCAGCTAATACGCGACGGTCGATGATCACTTGAGCTTTTTTCAAGCCATCGATCATACGGCTGTAAGACAAACCGTTTTGACGAGCACCAGCATTGATACGCGCAATCCATAGAGCACGGAATTGACGTTTCTTTTGACGGCGGTCACGGTAAGCGTATTGACCAGCTTTGATTACCGCTTGGAACGCTACGCGGTAAACGCGTGAACGAGCACCATAGTAACCTTTAGCGCGAGCAAGAATTTTTTTGTGACGACGATGAGCCACTACACCACGTTTTACACGAGCCATTTATAATCTCCTTAGATGTATGGGCACATACGACGAACTGAATTCATGTCAGAAACATGAACCATTACACAGCCGCGTAATTGACGGATACGTTTAGCAGATTTTTTGGTCAAGATGTGGCGCTTGAACGCTTGTTTACGCTTAAAACCGTTTGCAGTCGCTTTGAAGCGTTTAGCTGCACCACGGCGAGTTTTTAACTTAGCCATAGTAACCTCTTTTAGGCACCTGTTCGGCGCGATTGCACCATTGCAAAATCGACCTGCAGGTAAGGAAGCGCGTATTTTATAGCATGCTGACTAAAATTAAAACTACTCGTAACATTTTTTTGGATTGATGCCTTAACAAATTAAAAATTTATATTGTTTGTTTAGAGGTTGGTCATTGCTAATAAATTCAGCATCATGGTTTATTTAGCTCTATAATATGTTCAAATTATCAACATACGATATTTCAAATGCAGAAACATGATGCATTCGCTGCACTGCGCTATAGAGATTTCTCTATTGTTACCATTAATCAATTTTGCTTAACGTTAGCAATTTTGATTCAAGAAATTATTGTTGCTTATTCACTTTATCAAATTACCAAAGACCCTCTAACTTTAGGCTTAATTGGTCTCGCAGAAGCCATTCCATTTATTGCTCTATCCCTTTGGGGTGGCTATTTTGCTGATAAGTTTAATAAACAGGTCATTATGAAAATCTGTTTATTTTTCTCAGTGCCTCTACCTTTAGTTTTGTGGTTGCTGTTCCATCTGCATGGTTTAGGTCATATCAGCGTAAATTTCCTTTCTTGGGGTATTTATGCTGTTATTTTTGGCTTAGGTACCATACGTGGGTTTTATAATCCCTCTGCTACATCATTGAAACCATTCTTAATTCCACGTGAGCTTTATGCCAATGGCGCAACATGGACAACGATTGGTTGGCAAAGTGGCGTGATTATTGGGCCTATGCTAGGTGGGTTTATGCTTGCTTACTTAGGCAGAGAAACCAGTCTTTTTAGTGTTGCAGCCCTACTCAGCATCTGTTTTATTCTCATTAATTTATTACAAAAACGAAGCTTTCCTAAAATTGAAACTACCAATGTATTAGAAAGCTTAGGTGATGGTTTCCGCTTTATTTGGAAAACCAAAATAGTTCTCTGGGCTATTTCTTTAGACCTTGCCTCTGTTTTATTTGGAGGTGTGATTGCCCTACTGCCTATCTTTGCAGAAGATATTTTAAAAGTAGGGCCAGAAGGCTTAGGTTATCTACGTGCAGCACCATCTATTGGTGCCCTCATTACCATGATTGCTTTGACCCGTTTTCCTCCAACTCAACACGCATGGCGTAACATGCTACTTGCAGTTGCTGGTTTTGGTGTATTCACGATCCTTTTCGCTTTCTCAAACAATATGTGGTTGTCCCTATTTGCACTGGCCATGACAGGTGCTTGTGACAGTATTTCAGTTGTGGTTAGACAAACCATTTTGCAAATTTTCCCACCAGAAAATATGCGTGGTCGCGTTGCAGCTGTAAATGGAATGTTTGTTTCATCCAGTAATGAGCTGGGTGCATTTGAATCAGGCTTGGCAGCTAAATATTTGGGAACTATTGCAGCAACTATTTTTGGCGGTTGCATGACGCTTGCAGTGGTCACCTTCTGTTGGCTAAAAACCAATGACCTATTTAAAGTCGATATTACTAAAAGCTCAGAAGACTAATTAAATCCTTTTAGTAAAAGCATCTTCGGATGCTTTTACTTTAAATGAAGTCTGTAATTACCCAATAAATAAAAATATAACGCGCAGCCTTAGCAATAAGAACCATAAATAAGAAGCGCCAAAAATCTTCTTTGAATAAGCCAGCAACCAAAGTAATTGGATCACCAATCACAGGTGTCCAACTTAAAAGCAGCGAATAAAAGCCATACTTATGATAAAAACGTTGAGCTTGTTCTAGACGTTTTTCAGAAACTGGGAACCATTTTTTATGTTTAAACTGTTCTATTTTTAAACCTAACCACCAGTTCACACATGAACCGAGTACATTTCCGAAAGTAGCAATTGAAATGAGAAGAAAAGCGGAATATTGATTTTTTAATAATAAAGCAGCGAGTACAGCTTCTGATTGTAGCGGTAATAATGTAGCCGCCCCAAAAGCACTCAAAAAAAGTAAAAAGTAACTTAGCATTCTAATTAAACCAAACTACCTTTCACTTTATTCATTGTGCTACCAAGCAAAATTAGATGACTTTAATTGATAAAGCTTTTTGCACCGCAGGACGTGCTGTTAAACGGACAATGTATTCTTGCACATATGGGTAGTCCTCTAATTGAATACCCTGCCATTCATAGCGCAGGATCCAAGGTAAAATTGCCATATCAGCAATTGAGTATTCCCCTGCAACAAACTTCTGACCAATGAGCTGTTTATTCAATACACCATATAAACGCTTAGTTTCATTCACATAACGTTCAATTGCATAAGGAATTTTCTCTGGCGCAAAGCGGTTAAAATGATGATTCTGCCCAAGCATAGGCCCTAGTCCACCCATTTGCCACATGAGCCATTGTTCAACTTCAACTCGCTCTTGTTCATCTGTTGGATAGAATAAGCCAGTTTTTCGACCTAAATATTGCAAGATCGCGCCTGATTCAAATACTGAAATTGGCTCACCACGTGGACCGTCCTGATCGACAATTGCAGGAATTTTATTGTTTGGGGAAATTTTCAGGAAATCTGGTTGAAATTGATCATTTTCTAAAATATTAATTGGATAAAGGGTGTAATCCAGTCCCATTTCTTCTAAGGCAATTGTGATTTTATGTCCATTGGGTGTTCCCCAATAATATAGATCAATCATTCTATTTTCCTATTCATCGTTATCATGACTGCGTCTTGCGTTATATCATGTTTTGGCTAATACAATGATATCTCCAACACCAAAAAATACATAAAATTTGAGAATAAGTTTGGTTTAAAAAGTTATTAAATCGCACTTTAAAGGAACTAAACCATAAAATGATAGGCAAAAAAAAGCACTGCTTTTGCAGTGCTTTTTTTGAGTATTACTTTTTCTTTTTCGGTCCAAGCAACATACCCATTTGTCGACCTTCCATTTTCGGAGCTTGCTCTACAATACCAAACTCAGCTACGTCTGCTTCAATCTTTTGCAATTGAGCTAAACCAAGTTGTTGGTGAGCCATTTCACGACCACGGAAACGTAAGGTGATTTTGACTTTGTTACCTTCTTCAAGGAACTTCAAAATAGCACGAAGCTTAACTTGATAATCACCTACATCAGTTGCTGGGCGTAGTTTGATTTCCTTCACTTGCACTTGATGCTGTTTTTTCTTGGCATCTTTTTGCTTCTGTTTCAGGTCAAACAAGTGCTTGTTGTAATCCATGATTTTACAAACAGGCGGCTCAGCGTTTGCGACAATCTCAACAAGGTCAAGATCTGCATCCTCAGCAGCACGCAGTGCTTCATTTAATGAAACAATTCCTTTTTGCTCACCATCAGCAGCGACGAGGCGTACTTCTTTTGCACGGATCTCATCGTTAATTGCTGGACGGTTACTCTTTGCACCTTGTTGTTGGTTACGGTCAGGCTGTTTAATCTTTCTTACTCCACAATATACCGGCCACGTTCGGCGACGGCAGATTTCACTAAGTCAATGAAAGCATCCACTGACATAGTACCTAAATTTTTTCCTGAGCGAGTACGTACATTCACTGTACCTTCTTCAACTTCTCGATCACCAAGAACTAACAGGTAAGGAATGCGCTCTAGAGTACGCTCACGAATCTTAAATCCGATTTTTTCATTTCTCAAGTCAGAAATAGCGCGAAGGCCATTTTCCTTGAGTTTTGCCACAACTTGCTCACTTGCTTCCGCTTGAGAGTCGGTAATGTTCATGACACATGCTTGTACAGGTGACAACCAAGGTGGCATAAAACCAGCGTAGTGTTCAATTAGTATACCAATAAAACGCTCAAAACTACCAAGAATTGCACGGTGCAACATTACAGGCTGATCACGTTCGTTTTCTTCAGTTACATAAGAAGCGTCTAAACGAACTGGCAAGTTGAAGTCACACTGAATGGTACCACATTGCCATACACGACCAAGACAGTCTTTTAAAGAGAACTCAATCTTTGGACCATAGAATGCGCCTTCACCCGGCTGCAATTCCCATTTAAGGCCAGCTTCATCTAAAGCATCTGCTAAAGATTTTTCAGCCAAATCCCAAAGTGCGTCATCACCTACACGCTTTTCTGGGCGAGTAGATAACTTCATTTGAACTTCTTCAAAGCCAAAGTCTTTATAAACATCTAAAGTGAGTTTAATAAAGTCTGCAACTTCTTTACCGATCTGTTCTTTGGTACAGAAGATATGTGCATCATCTTGTGTAAAGCCACGAACACGCATAATACCGTGTAAAGAACCAGATGGTTCATTACGGTGACAAGAACCAAACTCCGCTAAACGAATTGGTAAATCACGGTAAGATTTTAATCCTTGGTTGAACACTTGAACGTGACAAGGACAGTTCATTGGTTTTACAGCATAATTACGACTTTCTGAATGAGTCGTAAACATGTTTTCTGCATAGTTTGCTGCGTGACCAGATTTCTCCCAAAGCGTAAAGTCTACGATTTGTGGAGTTTTAATTTCTTGGTAACCATTATCTTGCTGAACTTTACGCATGTACTGCTCTAGTACTTGATAAATAGTCCAACCATTTGCATGCCAAAACACCATACCCGGTGCTTCTTCTTGCATATGGAACAAGTCTAATGCTTTACCAATTTTACGGTGGTCACGCTTTTCAGCTTCTTCAATACGCTTGATATAAGCTGCTAACTGCTTTTTATCAGCCCAAGCAGTACCGTAAATACGTTGAAGCTGTTCATTCTTCGCATCACCACGCCAGTAAGCACCAGAGATTTTAGTGAGCTTGAATGATTTTAAGAATTTTGTATTCGGTACGTGAGGACCACGACACATATCTAAATAATCTTGATGGTAGTACAAGCCCATTTGTGTTTCTTCAGGCATGTCTGCAATCAAGCGTAATTTGTATTCTTCACCACGAGCAGTAAATTCAGCAATAACTTCATCACGTGGAGTCATTTTTTTAACAACATCGTAATCTTGATCGATGAGCTTTTTCATACGCTCTTCGATTGCTGCCATATCGTCTAATGTAAATGGACGTGGCATCCAGATGTCGTAATAGAAACCTTCTTCGATGACTGGACCAATCACCATCTTTGCTTCAGGGAAAAGTTGCTTTACTGCATGCCCTACAAGGTGTGCACAAGAGTGGCGAATGATCTCAAGACCTTCTTCATCTTTTGGAGTGATAATTTGTAAGGTCGAGTCTTCGGTAATTAAGTCACATGCATCAACTAAGCGATCATTTACTCGTCCAGCAACAGTATTTTTTGCTAAACCAGGCCCAATACTTTGAGCGACTTCCATAACAGATACAGGGTGATCAAAACTCTTTTGATCGCCATTTGGCAATGTGATAATTGGCATAGAAAAATCCTTAAGGAGTGATGCCCTATACGAAGGAGCATTTCACCGCGAGATTATGATCGAGGCAAGCCTCAAAATATAAAAACGGTGTAAATCAAAATTAAAAAACCTGAAAGATTTTACACTTGTTCAAGCCAAGTGAAAACCTTTGTACTCATAAAATCATAAATACATTTTGCTTATACGGTAAACAGCAATAAGTGACTTTAATAAGTGCTCTACCTAAATTTTAAGAAATACATAAATAGGATAATTATTCATCAGAACTGTTTTAAGATGTTGAAAATAGCATTTGTGCTCATTTCCTGACTGAGGGGTATTTCTGTTTAAGACTAAAGCATTAATGCTTTGATTAATATTAAGTCATATTTTCAAAGAATGAATTAAAAAATAGAACATGGAGTTATTTCACATGGTTAGTGCATACGATGAATTACCACGCACACCCGCAAACTTTGTTGCGTTATCCCCTCTGCGCTATTTAGAACGTGCAGCTTATATCTATCCAGACCAAGCGTCTATCATTCATGGCAACCGTCAGATTTCATGGAAAGAAACTTACCAGCGCTGCCGACAGTTTGCTTCTCAACTTCAACAATTAGGCATAACTAAAAACGATACCGTTTCAGTTTTATTGCCAAATGTACCAGCAATGATCGAAGCACATTTTGCTGTACCTATGGCTGGTGCTGTTCTTAATACACTAAATACTCGTTTAGATGCTAAAACTATCGCCTTCATGCTGGAGCACGCTGAGACTAAAGTACTTTTAGTTGATCCTGAGTTTGTTAATTTAGCCAGAGAAGCTCTATCGTTCATTCCCAACCAACATATTATTGTGATTGATGTCGCTGATGAAGAATATGAGGGTGAAAACCAATTTCTTGGTTCGTTTGAATATGAAGAATGGATAGCTCAAGGTGATACTGATTTCGAATGGCATTTACCACAAGATGAATGGGATGCAATTAGCTTAAATTACACTTCCGGCACAACAGGCAACCCTAAGGGCGTGGTTTATCATCACCGAGGTGCTTATTTAAATGCGGCTAGTAATATTTTAGCCTGTGGCATGAAACCTCGAGCTGTTTATTTATGGACACTTCCTCTGTTCCATTGTAACGGTTGGTGCTTTGCATGGAGTATTGCAGCCAGTGGTGGCACCAATATTTGCCTACGCAAGGTCGATCCTGAACTGGTGATGCAGCTTATTGCAAAACATAAGGTTGATTACTTCTGTGGTGCGCCAATTGTTCTATCCATGATTATTAACTTACCAAAAGAAAAACAGTTAAGCATAGAACATCATGTTGAAGTTATGGTGGCAGGTGCTGCTCCACCTGTCGCTGTGATTGAAGGTATGCGAAATATTGGAATTAATGTCAACCATGTTTACGGTTTAACTGAAACCTATGGACCATCTGCACTTTGCGCATCTCAAGCAGGATGGAGCGACCTGTCAATTACTGAACAAGCACAACTGCATTCTCGTCAGGGCGTGCCTTATCCTTTACAAGACAGTATGCGCGTACTAGACCCTGAAACGATGCAGCCTGTTCCAAATGATGGCGAAACCATGGGAGAAATTATGTTCCGTGGCAACATTGTCATGAAGGGATATTTAAAAAATCCTAAGGCAACTGAAGAAGCTTTCGCTGGTGGTTGGTTCCACACAGGAGATTTAGCTGTTTGCCACCCAGATGGCTATGCAAAAATCACTGACCGCTCCAAAGATATTATTATTTCAGGTGGAGAAAATATCTCATCTTTAGAGGTGGAAGACGTTTTATATAAACATCCAGCAGTTTTAACGGCGGCTGTTGTGGCAAAACCTGATGAACGTTGGCAAGAAGTACCATGTGCATTTATTGAATTAAAAACGGGTGCTACAGTGACTCCTGAAGAAATTATTGCACATTGTCAAAAAGAACTGGCGCGCTTTAAAGTTCCCAAAGATGTAGTGATTACTGAAATACCAAAAACCGCAACAGGCAAATTGCAAAAATTCATTTTGCGTGAATGGGCAAAAGAACGCGTTTAAACAATATCGGAAATAAAAAAGCGACGTATCTAACGTCGCTTTTTTTTAGTTAAAACGGTATTAACCTTGATCTGACAATAAAGCGACTTGCTGCACGTAGTTAATAAACTTACCTTTAGATGCTTCAAGATCTGCTTCCGCAACTTGCTGAGTTTTATCACGGTTAATTCTTAACACATGCTGACGCAAAGTATGACGTTCAGATGCATTATAGATTTTACTAAACTCATTAATTGCAGGGTCGCCCTGCTCGATCATACGATCTACCCAACGCATCAATTGAGCTTGTTTTTTCGCGCCTTGTTGAGGAGTCAAATAAGATAAAATGACGGTCTCATCTTCATTACGCAAGAGTTTACCAACACGCTGAAACTGGCGACGACGCGCTTCAAACGAGCTAATATTCTGAACTTCTAAAAGAGCATCAATTAAACGCTCATCAACCGGAAGTTTTTGAATCTGTTTGATAGAAAGTTGTGCTAACTGCTCACCTAAAGCAGCCATACGTTGAACTGCTTTTTTCTGTTCGGTTTTACTTGCACGTCCTTCTAAAGAATCAAAATCTTCTTCAGTATAACGCTGGGGACGACGTGCCACGATTAATCTGCCTCATAAAATTTTGCGGCGAATAACGCCTGTACTTCATTTAATGCCTGTTCTTCGTCAGCGCCATCAATGACCAAACGTAAAGTGGTCCCTTTTCCTGCACCCAACATCAGTAACGACATAATATTCTTTGCATCTACTAAATGATCGCCCTTACCAATCTGAATTGATGAACGAAACTTCGTAGTGACCTCTATCAGTTTTCCTGATGCACGTGCATGTAAACCGAGTTTATTAATTACATCAACAGTTGTGTCTATCATGACCAGTGCTTCATTTCTCTGTGTAAGACCTGAACAGACCATTCTGCCTCAAGTGCTTGTTTTAGTCTATCTACCATATAAACTGAACGATGCTGGCCGCCTGTGCAACCTATTGAAACCGTCATATAGTGACGATGCCCTTCAGCAAATGCCGGCAACCATTTTTTTAAGAAGTGATGTATGTCCTCAAACATTTCGTTTGCTTGTGGACTTGCTTCTAAAAACTGCTTAACTGGCTCGTCTAAACCAGAAAAGCGGCGTAATTCTAAATCCCAATGCGGATTTGGTAAATGCCGTACGTCAAAAACATAGTCGGCATCTAAAGGAATGCCATGTTTATAACCAAATGACTGCAATATAACAATCAGATTATCTGACTGCCCTAATTTCGACAGCAAAATATGTTTTAAATCATGAACACTTTTATCGGTAGTATCAATATGAACGGTAGCGCGGAACTGAATTGGAATCAGTAACTGCTTTTCTTCATGGATACATTGTAAAAGGCTTTTGAAACGGTTCGCCAACGGATGTGGACGACGCGAAGCACTAAATCGTGCAATCAAATCCTGATCTTGTGTCGTCAGATAAATCACATCAACCGTACCATGTTTTTGTAATTGCTCAAAAACATGGTCGAACTCTTGCATATCAGCCCGTGTACTTCGGACATCTACACCTAAAGCCAGTTGCTCAAGATTATTTTCATGATCTAGCTTTGCCACAATTTCAGGCAGCAATGCCAAAGGTAAATTATCAATACAGTAATAGCCCAAATCTTCTAATACCTGAAGAGCTGAAGATTTTCCTGAACCAGACTGTCCTGTCACGATAAGTATACGCTTCATGGCATGGCTGTCCTTTTATGTATTATTGAGGTGTAAAGGCAACTTGTAAATTATCAATTAAACGTGTTGCGCCCAATTTAGCCGCGACAAACAACACAATATCGCGATCAAACTGAGAAACAGCTAACAAGTTCGGCTGACGAGCTTCCACATAATCCACAACAAAACCATTGTCTGTCAACAGCGTTTTTAAATCTACCAAGACTTGTTGTAAATCTTTACCTTGGTGTAATTGCTCTTCAGCTTGCTTTAGACCTTGATAGATGACTGGTGCAGTTTGACGTTGTTCAGAAGTCAAATAACCATTTCTTGAACTAAGCGCTAAACCATCTGCCGCACGAACAATGGGCACGCCAATCACTTCTAATGGAATATTTAAGTCTTGTACAAACTGGCGAATCACTGCCAACTGTTGGTAATCTTTTTGACCAAAGAAAGCATAATTCGGTTGCACAATATTAAAGAGTTTTGTGACAACCAGTGCCACACCATCAAAGTGTCCCGGACGTGAACTACCGCATAAGTCATCCGTAATTTGACTAACACTAATGTTAGTTAAACGAGGTTGTGTACCGTACATTTGCTCAACTGAAGGTGCAAAAATAATATCACAACCAACATCAGCAAGTAGACGACTGTCCTGCTCTAAAGTACGTGGATAGTTATCAAAATCTTCACCTGGACCAAATTGGGTCGGGTTCACAAAGATACTCACAACCACAACATCACATAACTTTTTCGCTTCACGAACAAGTGTTAGATGTCCTTCATGTAGATTTCCCATAGTTGGGACAAAACCAATGATTTTACGTGCAGCTCTAGCAGGATTTAAAGAAGCAGCTAAGCCTTGTATAGTGGTTTCTGTTTTCATGAATTACAGCTCAACTTGGAAAGTATGTTCTTTGGCTGGGAACGACTGGTCCTGTACAGCAGCGTGAAAAGCTTTAAAAGCATCTAAAATTGCTGTTTCACCAGATTGTTCTTTCATAAAGTTACGCACAAAACGTGCAACCTTGCCAAACGTCAAACCTAACATGTCTTGTACTACAAGTACCTGACCATCAGTCGCATTACCCGCCCCAATACCAATTACAGGAGTATTCGGGAATAACTCTGCAATTTCTTGACCTAATTGTGCAGGAACGCATTCAAGTAATAATACTGCCGCGCCCGCTTCAACTACAGCCGTACAGTCAGCAATAAGTTGATCAGCAGCTTCACGGGTCCTAGCTTGTAGTTTGTAGCCACCAAATACATGTACAGACTGAGGTGTTAAACCTAAATGTACGCATACAGGTACACCATTACGTGTTAACACTTGTACGGTTTCACTTAGCCATGCACCACCTTCGATTTTGATCATCTGGGCACCAGCTTGCATAACTGTTTTCGCATTCTGCAAAGCATCGTTTAAAGTGGCATAACTCATAAATGGTAGATCAGTCATAATCAATGCATGCTGATTACCACGGCGCACCGCCGCTGTATGATAAGCCATGTCTTCAACAGTTACAGGTAAAGTTGAGTCACGACCTTGAATTGCCATTCCAAGAGAATCACCAATTAAGATAGTATCAATTTCAGCAAGTTCCATTGCTTTTGCCATACTTGCATCGTAACAAGTTAGACAAGAGAACTTACGTCCTTCGGCTTTAAATTTTCTTAAGTCACTTAGACTAATCATGATGGTATCCTCTACAGGAGTTTGCAGAACGTAATAAGTCGGCTTTAAGCCCAAGACTCATCAGCAAGTACAGTCAGCGTTGGCTGCTGTAAGAGTTCTAAATTCTTAAGTGGCTGATCATCGATATGTAAATCAGCGTCTAAATCTAATAAGGGAATCACAACAAAATCTCGTTGCAGTATTCCTACATGCGGCACAGTTAAGCGCTCATTTTGTATTTTTTCATTGCCATAAATCAGCAGATCAAGATCTAAAGTTCGCTCCCCCCAATGACGGAGTCTCACTCGCCCAGCTTCCTGTTCAAAACGCTGTAAATGGTCGAGTAAGTCAAGCGGAAGTAACTCAGTTTTTAGCTGAGCAACTGCATTTAGATAATTCGGTTGATCTTGAGGACCCATCGGTGGGCTTTGGTACAGTTTGGATACCTTCACTTTACCAATAGATTTAAGCTTGGCTATCGCTTCAGACAAAATTTGGCGTGAGTCACCTAGGTTACTTCCTAAGCCAATATATGTGGTTACTGTCATTGTGTAGGCCCAAAAATAACTTGGCTCAAATCACGTTGTACCCGCTTACGCTTTAAGATTGGGTGATCGCTCGTCATATTGGTTTGTGATGTGGAAGATTTTTCCATAAAACGGTCAACAGACTGCTCTTGTCGTGCACGTTCTTTCTTGCCACGACGGCTTCGAGGCTCTGGAACATCCACCAAAGGCTCAATTTCTGCATCAACTCTATTGTTTTCAACAGGTTCAGCAGCAACCTTACGACGACTTTTCGCTTTTTGACGATTATATTGGCTAATCGCAGCTTCTTTTTCGTCATTTGACATTTCTTGGTAAGCATCCCACCAGCTTCCCATTCCTTGTGTGGTGTCATCACCTGACTTTTCACGAAGTAATAAGAAGTCAAAGCCTGCACGGAAACGCGCATGGCTTGCCAATGCTTCAATTTGCTGTGGCTTTGGATTAAGCAATCGAGTTTGCATTTCCCAAACTTCACGAATAAAAGTTTCGGCAAAACGAGGAATGACTGTACGCGTGGCTTGACGTTTTAAAACATCTAAACCAGCTTGGGCACGAGCTTCAGCTGGAACTACACCTTTCGTTAAATAAAAGTCACAACGTTCTAAAAATGGCTGCCACAATAAAACTGCATAGAAAAATGCAGGGTTAATGGTTTTACCAATTTGAATACGCTGATCTGTATTTTTTGCAGCACGTTGAATAAATGGCGTCAGATCTGGGCGAATATCAGCAAAAAGCTGTTTCCACACGCCAAATTCAATCAGCATTGGTAATACACGTGCCAAATGACCCATTGTGAAAAGCTTCTGAGACTCATCGTATAAACGGTGTGGAGAAACATCGCGAAGCAACTGCGTCATCTCAACATCAAAAATATCGAGAATCGCTGGATCAATTTTAAAGTTTAACTTCGCTGCAAAACGTAACGTCCGTAGCATACGCACCGGATCTTCTTCAAAACGTTGTACAGGATCACCCAATAAACGCAAAGTCTTATTTTTGACATCATCAATTGCTTTACAAAAATCGAGCACAATACCTTTACGTGGTTGGTAGTAAAGCGTATTGATAGAAAAATCGCGTCGAGCAAAGTCCTGTTCAATGGTTCCCCAATTATTGTCACGCAAAATCATGCCTGAAGCATTGGTGACTGCTTTTTTAGGAGGAGCACGGAAAGTAGCAACTTCGATTAGCTCACGCCCTGAATAGACATGTGCTAATTCAAATCGACGGCCAATAATTCGGCATCGACGACCAAAAACTTCTTTAATTTGAGAAGGTGTTGCATTGGTGACTGCATCGAAATCTTTAGGATTGAGTCCTAGCATTAAATCACGGACACCACCCCCAACAATATAAGCTTCATAGCCTGCTTTGTTCAGACTATCGATCACATCTAAAATCGAAGAAGGAAGTTGGGCTGTGGACAAACCACATTTTGACGCTCGCAAGGTTTGCAAAAGACGCTGTCTCCTACGTCAGGACGTAAATAACAAGTTGTCGCTAATCATAGCTCTAACACACACAAAGGGCAATTTGATTCTCTTTAGATTGCGCAGGAAATGATAATTGACGAACACAACTTTTATAAGGCTAAACGTGATTTATTTTTTTCAAAAATAGCTGGTCCTATTCCTTTGACGTTTTTAATTTCGTCAATATTTTTAAAACTTCCGTTCTTCTGTCTATATTCTACAATCGCTTGCGCCTTTTTCTCACCGACGCCTTTTAACTGCTGAAACTCATTTACAGTGGCCTGATTCAAGTGAATTTGCCCTGTAGAGTCATTAGAACTCTTAGTATAAGAATTTTTAGAACCATAAGAATGAGAAGGCTTAGAGACGTTTAACTTTTGGTCGTACATCTGCTGTTTAGCCTTCCATTCTAGAAAGTTCTGGTCAAAAGATTGAGCAAAAACCGAAGGCGAAATTACCCCTAAGTACAACATCAGTAAAATAAAACACTTATTTTTCCAAA
Organism: Acinetobacter sp. ABJ_C1_1; assembly: GCF_044684115.1. NCBI lineage: Bacteria > Pseudomonadati > Pseudomonadota > Gammaproteobacteria > Moraxellales > Moraxellaceae > Acinetobacter > Acinetobacter sp. ABJ_C1_1. The sequence goes on from NZ_JBITPU010000002.1 coordinate 42,684, forward strand.
GTCTCATGCTGTATCGCATGTCGTTTTTCCCCTGATTGTAATTGTCGTTTTGCTTGATTCCACAATTCATCCATCTCGGACAAGGTCATGTCTTCTAATGTTCTTTGCTGTTTTATGGCTTGCTCTTCAATAAAAGCAAAACGACTTCTAAATTTATGTATGGTTGATAAAAGTGAAGTTTCACTTGAAATGTTAAGTTTACGTCCTACATTGACCAATGAAAACAGACAATCGCCAAATTCATCTTGAATTTCATCAATATTTTGATTTTTTAGCGCTTCTTTAAACTCATCTAGTTCTTCTTCTAGTTTTGTATAAGCATCTTCTACTGTTTCAAAATCGAACCCGACTTTTGCGACATTTTTTTGAATTTCCTGTGCTTGAGACAGTGCTGGCCCATGTTTAATTTCATCTAATCTTGATTGCGGCTTACCTTGCTTTTCTTGTTGTTTAATTTGTTTCCATAACTCACTGACTTGTTCGGGTGTTAAGTTATTAAATTGATCAGCTTGAAAAACATGTGGATGACGTCTTACCAATTTTTCACTAATTGCCTCAACTACATCTTGAAAATTGAACGCCCCTTGCTCACTAAACATTTGTGATTGGAATACAACTTGTAGTAACAAATCACCCAACTCATTTCGAATTTCATCAATATCACCCTGACGGATAGCAGCTTCGACTTCATATGCTTCTTCAATTGCATATTTAGTCAATGACATTGGAGTTTGCTGTTGATCCCACGGACATTTTTCACGTAGCTCTTGCATAATTTTAAGCAATTTATCCATGGTAACCCTCAAGTTCAAAAAGTCGGTCAGTAAATTTAAAATCTTAATTTGCTATGATCAAAATTAAAGCGGCAAATCATTCATCCTATTGTAACGATAAAGAGAAAAAAAGATGAAACATAGCATTCTGATTAGTGGCGCAGCTCAAGGTATTGGAGCAGAAATTGCGCGAGTATTTTACAACCAAGGATATAAAGTAGGCATTTATGATATTAACGAATCACTTGCTCAAAGCTTAGCAACAGAGTTAGGACCTAATGCATGCGCTGGCTATTTAGATGTTAGTGATTACAGCCAATGGCAACTTATATTAAAAGAATTTATCGACTGGGCTGGCGAGCTTAACATTTTAGTAAATAACGCAGGGATTTTATATTCCGGAGCCTTTGAAAATATCGATATCAAGTCACATCAAAGAACAATCAATATTAATGTAAACGGCGTCATCAATGGCTGCCATGCTGCACTTCCTTATTTAAAGCAAGCTTCTTTTGCACGCGTCATTAATCTCTCTTCAGCTTCTGCAATTTACGGGCAAGCTGACCTTATTTCTTATTCAGCCAGTAAATTTGCAGTGAGAGGAATTACTGAAGGTTTAGATGTGGAATGGAAAAAATACGGCATTCGTGTTTTAGATGTGATGCCTTTATTTGTACAAACTGCGATGGTCAACAATATGAATGCGGGCAGTATTCAAAACATGGGAGTCGATTTAACGCCTAATGATATTGCCCAACAAGTGCTTTCTCTTGTTGAGAAAAAAGCTCATTTCTGGACCCCGACTCACACTCCAGTTGGTATAAAAACTAAACTGCTTTATCAACTCTCAACCATAAGCCCACAGTTTTTAAATCGCCTGACAAATATTTACTTATCAAGAAAGTAGCTTATAAAAAAAGGCCGTCAATTGACGGCCTTTTTTCAATCTAATTAAACACCTTGAATCATGCGTCGTGCGCTAATAATTCCAGGTTGTTGCTCTAAACGAGCCAATAAGCGTGAAAGCTGAGCCAAACCTTTGACCTCAATGAGCAACTTCATATTGGCAATACCATCAGCCTCAGAAATTGTATTCACCTGACGGATATTAATCTGGTCAGAGAAAATCACTTGAGTTAAGTCTTTGAGCAAACCACGACGATCATAAGCTTCAACTACAATTTGAACACTTTGACCACGAGTTGGCTGCATTTCCCAATCGGCTTCAACAGCACGTTCTGGCTCTTGCTTGATCATACGTTGATAATCAGAACACAAGACTTTGTGAATACTTACACCACGGTTCAATGTGATATAGCCAGCAATTGATTCGCCATGGACTGGTTGGCAACACTGTGCAATATGTAGCTCTACGTTGTCTAAACCATCAATCAAAATACCATGTGCAGACAAAGTATGGCTGGCACGTGGGTTTAATGTTGGCTTAAGCACCAGTTCAGGCTCATCCTGATCCAGATGCATTTGACGATTAATCTGGTTAATCAAGGCATGTAGGCTTATATCGCCGCTAACCAGATTAACCAAAATATCATCGCCTGTTTTCACATTGAAATGCGATGAGTAGTCGTTAAGATCGATACTCTTAGGGTGAATCGCCAATCGAGACAATTCTTTGTTCAATAACTCACGACCAACTTCAAGATTCTTACTACGATCTTGCTGTCTGAACCAGTGACGTAGCTTGTCACGTGCACGAGATGTCTTGATATAACCTAAAGAGTTCACCAACCAGTCACGGTTTGGTTCACGGTCTTTCTTGGTTAAAATCTCAACCTGCTCACCTGTTTTTAACGTATAGGTTAATGGCACGTAGCGCTGGTTAACACGCGCTGCATAACATTTATTCCCTACCTCTGTGTGTACATGATAAGCGAAGTCTAAAACAGTTGATCCACGTGGTAATTCTTTAATATCACCATCACGGCTGAAAACATAAATCTTTTCAAAACCTTCAAAGTCTTGAAGTTGATCAAAGCCTTCTGTCTCGTCTTCATTTTGATGTACTGTGGTTTCATTACGTTCTTGGTAATGTTCCAAAACAGCACGAAGCGAATGTAAACGATGGTTAAAAGAATGGTCGGTATTTTTTGAGCCTTCTTTATAGTTAAAATGCGAACACACACCTAATTCTGCTTCATCATGCATCTCATGAGTACGGATTTGTACCTCTAAAGATTTATTTTCAGCAATTACAGCAGTATGTAATGAGCGATAACCATTGGCTTTTGGATTGGTAATATAGTCATCAAACTGGTGTGGAATATGACGCCAAATTTGATGAACAATACCTAATGAGTGATAACACTCTGGTACGCTATTGACCAATACACGTAAGGCACGAATATCATAAAGCTGATCGAAACTCAGGTTTTTGCTCTTCATTTTTCGATAAATCGAATAAATGTGTTTTGCTCGACCTGTAATTTCAGCTTCAATACCGTAAGACGCCAACTCATTCTTTAAGCGATCAATCACGAACTGAATATAGTGTTCGCGCTCAAGACGCTTTTCATTGAGTAAAGAAGCAATCTCTTTATAACGGTCTGGTGCCAAATAGCGGAAAGCTAAATCTTCTAGTTCCCACTTAAGCTGTGCAATACCCAAACGATGCGCTAATGGAGAATAAATAGTTAGAATTTCACGCGCGACACGCTCTTGACGCTCACGTGACGAGTTCGCCAACTCACGTAAAGAATAAGTACGCTCAGCTAACTTAATTAAAACAACACGAACATCTTCGGTCACAGAAATCAACATTTTATAAATGCCGCTTAAATGTTCCCGCTGGTTATTATTAAAATGGTCTTCTAATCGTTTATTTTTTTCAATGAGCTCTGAAAGCTTACCCATTGCCAAAGTGCCTTTGACAAGGTTATAGACTTGCTCACCAAATTTGCGCCTCACTTCTTCTATATCAGTAATGTCCTCACGAACACTACGATAAAGCATCGCAGCAGATAAAGTGTCTTCATCTACATGTAAATGCGCAAGAATATCAGCCATCCCAACACCAGTAGCAAATGTATTGGAACGATGATTAACCGTTGAATCTAACTCTTTTTGCAGGGTTAAATGCGCAACCTCTTCGAGTTGTTTAAGCTCTGCCCCATCTAATATTTCACGAACCCGATCCAACCATGAGGCTAAACCGACTTGTGTTTCGGCGGCATGCTCTACAGTCGTTTCCTCTGACAACTCAGTTAGTTGTTCAGGTAACTGTTCACGTACTGTGACCATACCATTCTCCTGGATATGTAACTCATGTTTTTAATCGTTTATCTCTTGAATTTTTTCAAATAAAGCAATTGATTCAACATGTTCTGTGTGCGTAAACATGTCCATAACCGCTGCTTTTTTTAACTGGTACCCATGTTGAGCCAAAACACCCGCATCCCTTGCGAGTGTTGCTGGATTACATGATACATAAACGATTCTTTTTGCTCCAAAGTTTGGTACATACTGCATAATTTCATATGCACCAGCACGAGGAGGATCAATCAATAATGCATCAAATCCTTGATTTGCCCAAGAATGATGCGAAAAATCTTTTGTTAAATCTTGTGAAAAGAAGCTCGCTTGCACCAGATTGTTACACTTGGCATTATCCGTTGCTCGTTGCACCATTTCTTCACTTGCTTCCACACCAACAACTTGTCCATTTGCACCAACACATCGTGCAAGTGGAAGCGAAAAATTACCTAATCCACAAAACAGATCCAGTACCCTTTCACCCTGCTGCAATTGAAGCAATTCACATGCCAATTGCACCATTTGTTCATTTACTGTGCCATTGACCTGCGTAAAATCCAATGGCGAAAAAGCAAAATTTACCTCAAATGCATTTAAAGCATAATGTAACCGCATAGCGCCTTGCTCTTCATCAATACGACGAAGACTTTCAGGACCTTTAGGTTGCAAATACAATTGCCAGCCTTTGTGTAACGCAAATTGTCTTAATTGGTTGACATCAGAACTGTTTAATTTTTCTACATGACGAACCAATAAAGAAGTTTCCTCATCACCTTTTGCTAATTCTACATGACCAATATGCGCTTTGCCTTTTAGACTTTGGAGTAAAGTACGCAATTCTGGCAGGCTATCTGATAACTTTTTGTCCAAAACACTACATGTATGGATAGAAGTTAAACGATTACTATGATGCTCACGGAAACCTAGAATCAAACGATCTGGTTTTGGCAAATAACGCACACCAATACGCGCTCGACGACGATAATCACTTTGTAAAGATCGAATTGGCTCTAGCCACTGTTCAGGTTGAATACCTGCAAAGTGTTGCAAATGTGACTGAAGTACATTTTGCTTTAAGCGAATTTGCTCATCTGGATGGATGTGCTGCATGCTACAGCCACCACAAATACCATAATGAGGACAAACTGCCTCTACGCGATTTGGCGAAGGTTCTGCTAAAAGCTCAATCATTTCAGCTTCTTCAAGGCGTTTAGCCTCATGCGTAATTTGAGCCTTTACGGTTTCTCCAGGCAACGCATAACGGATAAATACCTTTTTACCATGCTTATCTGCCGGATGATCTGGATGAGAACCATAGTGCGCAATTCCTCGCCCCTCATGAGAAAGAGTTTCAACCTGAAAAATATATTCAGGTTGCTGAGCTTTGCGAGATTTGGCTTGCTGTTTCAAAGAATGAACCTAAAAATCTAAAGGATTAAAATAGTGGGACGTAAAATCAGTGTGTTTTGAGGTATGTTGCCACACTTCAAGAAAATCGGCCTGTGGAGGCATAGTCTGTAAATATTCAATACTGGAACTAATCCAGTGGTTATGTTCATCTACATTAATTTGGCCTTTAAGTAACAACCAACGCAAATAAATAAACCATGTATTGAGTACATCACCTTCACAATAACTGGTTAACTTTAACCATTGCTGAGCACGTACATATTCAGGAACATGATACCCCGATTCACCACGTTTACCTGGTAAACCTAAAATACAGGCAACCTCATCAAGTTTCTGGAAATTACGGCCATTAAACATTGCCATCACATCCATTAAATCAATATGACGGTGGTGATAACGGTTTTGGTAATTATTAAAACGTTTCTGGCTATCAAGCTCACCTTGATCAAACAAGCCCGGTGCAGAAAGGCCATGATACATGGCACGGAACAAAATAACCGGCAAATCAAATTGTGAGCCATTCCAACTCACCAAAGTAGGATGGCGCTTGTCAAAAATAGATAGAAATTTCTGTAAAATTTCAGCTTCTGAATAGTGCTCTCGACTAAAAGAAAACAGTCTAAACCCCGATTCATCAATCCATAAACCAGAGATACAAACGATTTCATGCAATGGCAAACGCTGAAAATCCATACCTGATTCTTGGCGGCGGATTTTTGTGAGTGCCTGTTCAACATCTGCCTCTGGCAAATCAAGATGATATAAATGCGCTCCCGCTTTTAAATCAGTTAAAGTTTCAATGTCAAAAACTAAAGTTGGGAAACGCATTCTTTCTCTCAATTATGAGTTATCGTCCTGTACTGAGAACAGACCTGTAGACAAGTAGCGATCGCCACGGTCACAGATAATGCACACAATAACAGCATCCGGATTTTCTTCTGCAATCTTAATTGATGCCCAAACCGCACCACCTGAAGATGTACCAGCACTAATACCTTCCATACGCGCTAATTTACGCATGGTTTTTTCAGCTTCAATTTGAGGAATATCAATAATTCGGTCTACACGACTGCTATCAAAAATCGTGGGTAAATATTCTTTTGGCCAACGACGAATACCCGCAATACTTGATCCGTCTGCTGGCTGTAAACCCACAATCTGAATGTCTGGATTTTGTTCTTTTAAATACTTAGAAACACCCATAATGGTACCGGTTGTACCCATTGAGCTTACAAAATGAGTAATTTTACCGCCAGTTTGCTTCCAGATTTCAGGACCAGTTGTCAGGTAATGAGCCTCAACATTATCAGGATTACCAAATTGGTTTAAAACATGACCTTTGCCGTCTTTTTCCATTTGCAAAGCTAAATCACGTGCGCCTTCCATACCTTGTTGTGGAGTCACTTCAATCAGTTCTGCGCCATAAGCTAACATCGCATCTTTGCGTTCTTGGCTCATGTTATTTGGCATAATAAGTTTCATTTTATAGCCGCGCATTGCCGCAACCATAGCCAACGCAATACCTGTATTGCCGCTAGTTGCTTCAATTAACGTATCGCCCGGTTTAATTTGACCACGCTTTTCTGCCTGCATAATCATGTTATATGCAGGGCGATCTTTTACAGAACCTGCCGGATTATTACCTTCCAATTTTGCTAAAACCGTTGCCTGCGTGTGACAAGCCAAGCGCTGCAAACGGACTAAAGGTGTTTTACCTACATAGTGATCTAACAAAAATTCGTCGGCTAAAAAATCAGGTTGTGTATTACTCATGATCAACACCTAAATCGGGGTGGCACTATTGTATGAAAAAATGATCGGTACTGCACCCATTTCACTATGCTTTTTAATGAAAGTGATTAAAGCCCAGTCAGTTATAAAATGCCGTCTGTTTTAAAATAAAGCGTGATAATATGCCCTACAGAGAGATCAATCTGATGTAGCCATGTCTAATTTCAATAAAACCTTATCGAAACGCTTACGTCTGAATCATGCATATGGGCAATTGATTGCTCTTATTTTTGTGCCCATGATGATTTTAACTGGTGTTGGTGCTTTTCTGGTTTTAACTGAAACCTCTCACTCTGCAAAACAACAGCAACTGCATCACGCTTCGGCTATTTTGGCGCGTTATAATGAAATCGCCAAAAACCTCTACACACTGGTAGAGCTAAAACCTGATGAATATGATCATGCACAAAACATTATGCAAAGCATGTTCAGTGAAAAAGATTTAAAGCGTGCTGCTTTAATTGATAGTAATGGTCAAACATACTTAAGTGTAGGTTACCGAGATAATCGTTACTGGCCTAACTTTACGCAAAACAATAGTTTTTTTGGTCCGATCTCTTATAACAATAACAACATTTATGGTATTCGAGTCAGCAATACCGCAGGGAAAGCCCCTGTTTGGCTAGTGATTGAAATGGATAATCAACCACTAGAATTGGCACGTTATCGCATTCTGATTGCGTTAGTTATTACCAGTCTAATGACTTTATTATTACTTTTGCTCTGTCTAAATTTCTTCTCTCGCCGTTGGGTTGCACCAATGTACGAAATTCGGATGCAGCTACAGCGACTTAATGCAGATACTTTAGACCAGCACATGGTTATTAACAGTACTGGTGAATTACGCTTACTGCAGCGCGATATCGCAAGTGTAGTGAAAAGACTACATTTTAGTTTTTTAGAACTTAAAGAACACACAGAACAAACCGAAGAAGACTTACGCAGAACATTAGATACTCTCGAAGTTCAAAATATTACTTACCGTCAGGCACGTGACCAAGCCATTTCATCAAATCAGGCAAAATCTGTTTTCCTTGCCAATATCAGTCATGAGCTTCGTACGCCGCTTAACAGTATTGATGGCTTTATTCATTTATTACTTCGCCAACAAAACCTAAGTAACGAACAAAACCTCTATCTACAAACTATTCGAAAATCTTCTGCCCATTTATTAGCATTAATTAACGATGTATTAGATTTCTCAAAAATTGATGCAGGTAAATTAGAGCTTGAGACAGCACCGTTTGATTTAGAAGAAGCTATTTTCGATGTCATGGATATGTTGTCACCTTTGGCTGCCCAAAAGCATATTGCCATGGCATTCTATTATGCAGACAACATTCCTCAAGAAGTCATTGGAGATGCTTTACGCTTTAAGCAAATTTTGACCAACCTAATTTCAAATGCAATCAAGTTCACTCCAGATGGCGAAATTATTGTTCGTGTACGTATGGAACATGACGATATTGGTCAATGTTTACTGCATTTTAGCGTTCAAGACAGTGGTATTGGTTTAAGTGGTACTGACCGCAAAAAATTATTTGAGTCGTTTTCACAAGGCGATGCATCTGTTACACGCCAATTTGGTGGTACAGGCTTAGGTCTCGCGATCTCTAAACAACTGGTTCATCTCATGCATGGTCAAATTGGTTTTGAAGATAACCAAGAGCGTGCACCAACAGAAAAAGGCTCAACATTCTGGTTTACTGCACAGTTTGCTGTAGATGAAGAGCATGAGATAGAGCACCCTCACTTCGAACATTTACAAGTCGTGTCTTATTTAGCACATCCTGCAACAGCAAGTGTTTTACGATACTATCTTGAAAATTACCAAGTTCCACATATCGAAACGCAGTCGATTCTGGACTTGTTTAGCCGCTTAAAGCATCTTGATCAGAAAGATAATACTTGGCTTATTGTTGATCATAGCGGCGATACTGAGGCTTTACTTAAAGAAATTCGTAGCCGCTATCAAGGCAACTTAGCAGTTTATGGCTATCAAATGACGCTTGAGCCAAACATGCTTACCGAATATCGCGCTCGCCCACTTTATCAACCATTAAGCCGTAGCGGACTCATTCAATTATTAAGTGACCAACCTATTTTTGAAGAGGAACAACAAGACTTTAATGGTCAGGGTTTACATATTTTAGCGGTCGATGACCACTTACCAAACTTAATTGTTTTAGAAGCATTGTTAGGTGAGTTAAATGTTAAAACCACTAAAGCCTTAAGTGGACAAGAGGCGCTAAATATCATTCAAGAACGCATTGACCAAAAACTCAAACCGTTTGATTTAGTGTTTATGGATATTCAAATGCCTGTTATGTCAGGCATTGATACCACTCGCGCGATCCGTTCATTAGAATCAACGCTAGATGGCGAAATGCAGCTTCCAATTATTGCATTAACAGCCCATGCCCTTGCTGATGAAAAGCAAAAGCTTCTTAAAGTTGGTATGAATGACTATGTCACCAAACCAATTCAAATGGAGCAAATCATTCAGATTTTAACGCAATGGACCAAAAACAATTTCACTGCGCAAGCTTTAGATAAAGATCATCACGTTGTTGCCGAAGCACTAGACCCAGAAATATTAAACTGGCAGCAAAGCCTACAATTGGCTGCAAATAAAGAAGATCTTGCTCAAGACTTACTTAAAATGTTGGTAGACAGTTTTCCAACTGAGCTAGATGAAATGCAGCAGCTTATTGAGCTTGAAGACTTCCCTCAGCTTGAACATGTGTTACATCGCCTCTACGGTGCAACTCGCTATGTCGGTACGCCAAAACTTCAACAAGTCACTGGTGACTTCGAACAGTTTGTTTCGACATTACGTAAAGAGCGTCGTAGAGCCGATGACGGATTCATCGAAGAAGTCATGCAACGTTTCGATGAATTAGGACTTGTCATTAAAGAAGTTGAAAGTGCAGCTCACCAAATTTTAGTTATACCCGACTAAACAAGAACCTATAGAAAAGGCATGACTGACCTGTCATGTTTCCAATTTCAAGCCATGTTATGCTCCGCTTATCGATAAAAAAATAAGCGGGAATTTCATGGCACTTTTACGTATAGAAAAGAATAATGGCATTGCGACAGTTTATCTAAACCGTCCAGATAAACGTAATGCCATGAGTTTCGCCCTCCTTAAAGAACTCGTTTCAACGGCTAAAGCCATACAAAAAGACCGAGATATTCGCTGTGTAATTTTGACTGGTGAAGCACAAGTATTTAGTGCTGGTATTGATTTATCTGACCTTAACAATCCTAAGAACTCTGCATTTGCGATTTGGGAACTTGTAAAGCCGGGACAAAGCCTTTTCCAAAAAGCGTTTCTAATTTGGCAGAACTTACCTGTACCTGTGATTGCCGCACTTGAAGGTTATTGTTTTGGTGCGGGGATGCAACTTGCGCTGGCTGCCGATATCCGTATTGCTCACCCAGAGACTAAAATGTCGATTATGGAAAGTCGCTGGGGTTTAGTACCAGATATGGGACTTACCCGCTCACTTAAGGGTTTGATAGGTGTTGATCTTGCAAAAGAGCTGACCTTAACTGCCCGTGTATTTGACGGAAACTATGCAAAAGATATTGGCCTTGTAACTCACTTAAGTGAAAATCCATTAGAAAAAGCAAATGCGATTGCCTCAGAAATGCTGCAACGCTCACCAGATGCTTTGACTGCTGCAAAACGCGTATTAGATGCAATGGAGCATCAACCAGAAAAATCATTACGTCTAGAAAAAATCTGGCAACTTAAATTATTACTTGGTAAAAATAGCAAACTTGCTCGTAAAAAAGATAAACATCCGGAAGTTAAATTTTTACCACGCCAATATAGATAAGAGCATTGAAGATGAATTTTGATCGTAATACACCTATTGCCTTTTTAGGCATAGGGCTTATGGGAAGCCGTATGGCTAGCCGTCTTATTCAAGCAGGTTTTCAAGTTGCTGTCTGGAACAGAACAGCATCTGCTTGTGAAGAACTTATCGATATTGGCGCACACGCTCTCGATCTTTCAAACATCGCACAATACCCTATAGTTTTAACTTGTTTAGCTGACGATAAAGCTGTGCAAGCCGTATTTGAACAAATTCAACCTCACTTAAAAGCTGGTCAGGTTATTGTAGACTTCTCAAGCCTGTCTGTAGCTGCAACAAAAGCACTTGCTCAGGCTGCCGCGTCACAACATACGACATGGATTGACTCTCCTGTTTCAGGGGGAACCGCTGGTGCCGAACAAGGTACACTTGTCATTTTTGCAGGTGGAGATGCTCAAACTATTGAAGCTTTAAGTCCTGTTTATAATGTACTTTCTCAACGTGTAACACGTATGGGCGATACAGGTACGGGGCAAGCCACTAAAATTTGCAATCAACTGATTGTGGCAGCAAACAGTGCTCTTATTGCTGAAGCTGTAGCACTAGCAGACCGTGCAGGTGTAGACACGACATTACTCGCTCCCGCCCTAGCCGGTGGTTTTGCTGACTCAAAGCCTTTTCAAATACTTGCACCACGTATGGCAACTCATACATTCGAGCCTATTCAGTGGAAAGTTCAAACATTATCTAAAGATCTTAACAACGCGGTAACATTAGCTAAGAATGTTAATTTAGACATCCCTGTTGCACAAAAAGCTCTATTACAGCTACAAACTCACCAAAAAAATGGCTTTGCTGAGAAAGATTTAGCTACTATGATTCAAGTAGTAGAGCAATAATAAACGGAGTTTGTATATGGGTCGTCTTGCCGTTAACTTATCCATGATTTTTACCGAAGTTTCTTTAATTGAACGCTTTGCATTAGCCCACGCAGAGGGCTTTGAACATGTAGAAATCCAATTCCCATACGAACTTTCCATTTCCGATATTCAAGACCAACTTGAACGTTACAACCTAAGTTTATGCTTAATTAATGTTCCTGCTGGTGATCTTATGCAGGGTGGAAATGGTTTGGCAGGCATACCGGGTCAAGAAAAAGCATTTCGTGAAGCACTAGAGTTAGCTATTCGCTATGCCACTGCCTTAAAAGTACCTCGTGTTAATATTCTGGCAGGTAAGCAACCTCAAGATTCAGACCTACTCCCTTGCCTTAAAACACTAGCAAGCAATTTAAAATTGGCCTGTCATTTACTTACAGAACAGGGTATTGAACCTGTATTTGAAATGATTAATGGCACAGATATGCCACGCTTTTTAGTACAAAACATTGCCCAAGCCCAAGAAATGCTCGAAGCAGTCAATCACCCTGCCCTAAAAATGCAGTATGACTGTTACCACATGGCAATGATGGGTGAAGATGTACTTGAAGGTTTACAAGAAAATATTCACCAGATTGGCCATATTCAGTTTGCAGATTGTCCGGGACGCCATGAACCCGACACAGCTCAAATCCCTTATGAACAAATTTTTTCTTGGATTAAGCAAAGCGCTTATGAAGGCTACATTGCGGCAGAATACAAGCCTAAAAACGGGTCAAATCAGTCATTTACATGGAAAAAGAAATATTTTTCCGATGATGTAAATATATAAACTGTTACTAGTTTTGTTTGAAATTTAGCGCGAAAACCACTATATTAGATAGTGAGTAATTGTCAGGAAAATATACCCTATATGAATTTAGAACCATCGCCCAGCGTGTCTAATTCTCACGATTTCGCAATGAACACCTCAAATAAAGACGTACAAGCTTGTCTCAAAGTCGTCCATGACGCTTTAGTTGATGTAAAAGCAAAAGATATTCTACAGTTAGATGTTAGTTCTATTAGCAACGTTGCGGATGCTATTGTCATCGCGAGTGGTACATCTACTCGTCACGTCAAAGCACTTGCTGACAATGTTGCAGAAGAAGCTCGAAAAGCTGGTTTCCGCCCGATTGGCGTTGAAGGCGAACGAGATGCCGAATGGATCTTAATTGATCTTGGTTTTGTTGTAGTACACGTGATGCTACCAACTGCCCGCAAATTCTATGATTTAGAAAGCTTATGGCGTACTGCCCCAGAGTCAGTCGCATAAAATTTTTGCTTTTAAAAAAAGCGGCTCTTTTGAGCCGCTTTTTGTTTATATAACCAACCAAAATTTTTATTTAAAACAAACTATCTTTTACAGCCTCAGACATTTCTATCAAAGCTTTAACAGCACTTACGAGCTAGTCATCAACCTTCATTAAAATTGACATGACAAATTGTCAGAATTCCAGCACTATAACTACTCTTAAAGTCTCATCAATAAATAGCATAACTGGAGCACTAAAAAGTGAAGATACTCATTACAGGCGCCAACACAGGGATTGGCTTTGCCACAGCCGAACAACTTGTAAAACAAGGGCAACATGTCATTTTGGCGTGTCGAAATCTTCAAAAAGCACAAGAGGCACAAAACAAACTACGCTCACTCAACCAAGGACAAGTTGATATCGTTTCTCTTGATCTAAACAGTCTTGAGTTAACCAGAAAAGCTGCTGATGAAATTGCAGATAAATACGGCAATCTTGATGTACTCATTAATAATGCTGGGCTATTTGCAAAAACAAAACAGCTCACAGCAGATGGTTTTGAACAGCAATTTGGCGTTAATTATTTAGGGCATTTATTACTCACTCAAAAGCTACTTCCAGCTTTAAAACAATCACCTCAAGCACGCATTATTCACCTTGCATCTATTGCCCACTGGGTTGGTTCAATTAAACCTAATAAATTTCGTGCAGAAGGTTTTTATAATCCCCTGTTCTATTATGGACAATCTAAACTTGCAAACTTACTGTTCAGTAATGCATTAGCTGAACAACTAGCTGGTAGTACAATTACTAACAATGCATTACACCCTGGTGGTGTTGCTTCTGATATTTATCGCGATTTACCAAAACCAGTTTATGCAGCCATGAAAGTAGGTTTAGTTCCAACATCAGTTCCGGCAAAGCTCATCACAGAGATGGCGATTGGAGACTCATGGCACAACCGCAACGGCGAATATGTCAGTGCGCATATGCCTGACTGGAAATCTTCACATGCCAAAAACCAGCAACTGGCACGTGATCTCTACCAACAATCAATGGACTTAGTAGAAAAGTTTCTTTAAATCTCAAAAAGCAAAAAACCACCCGAAGGTGGTTTTTTGTATCAAAGCAACTTAGTGGCCTGTACCATTAATTGCTTTAGTCATATCTTCAACAACTTTCTTAGCATCACCAAAGATCATCATTGTTTTTTCGTTATAGAACAAGTCATTATCAAGACCTGCATAACCAGTCGCCATAGAACGCTTAATCACCATAATTGTACGCGCTTTATGAGCCTCAAGAATCGGCATACCATAAATCGGTGAGCTTGGGTCATCTTTTGCAGCTGGGTTTACAACGTCGTTTGCACCAATGACAAGTACTACGTCAGTTGCTGGGAAATCTGAGTTAATCTCATCCATTTCCAAGATGTCTTCATATGCTACGTCTGCTTCAGCAAGTAGTACGTTCATATGACCAGGCATACGACCTGCAACCGGATGGATTGCAAAGCGAACCGTTACACCCTGTTCTTTCAAAAGTTCACACAATTCTTTTACAGCATTTTGTGCACGGCCTTGCGCCATACCATAACCCGGTACAATCACAACACTGTCTGCATTTGACATTAAGAAGCCAGCATCATCAGCAGAACCTGAACGGTAGTTACGTTGAACTTGTTCACCTTTAGCTGCTGTAGGAACTGCCGCACCACCCATCGCCCCCCCAAACAATACGTTGATGATTGAACGGTTCATTGCTTTACACATGATGTAAGACAGAATCGCACCAGATGAACCAACAAGCGAACCTGCAACGATCAACATGTTGTTTTCTAGTGTAAAACCAATACCTGCTGCTGCCCAACCAGAGAACGAGTTAAGAAGCGATACCACAACAGGCATATCACCACCACCTACCGGTGCAATCCATACCCAGCCAAATGCAAGTGCAAGTGCTGTCATTGCCCAGAAAGCAGTCATGTTGCCAGTTGTGAAGAAGTAGAAACCACAAGCCAACATCGCAACAAAGATAAGTGCTTGAACAGGTTTAACCCATCCACCAGAGATTGTTTTAGCCCATTTTTTCGCAGCCAATTTACCGTAAGCAAATACAGATGCTGTAAAGGTAATTGCACCAACGAAACAACCAACAAACAATTCAAATAGGTGAACCTTGCTCATGTGTGCATGTTGCACGCCAGCCGCTGTTAATGCCGCCTCGTTTTGAGCAAACAATGCTGTAAGCTGATTGTTATGCAAAATTGCTGCAACCGCAATTAAAACCGCAGCCAAACCTACCAATGAGTGCATAAGTGCAACAGTTTCAGGCATTTGAGTCATTGGGACAGTACGTGCACGTGCAATACCTACAATCGCGCCAAGCACCATTGCACCACCAATCATCCAGATCACTGGGTTGTTGGCAACAAAGAAGGTTGTCACAACTGCAATCGCCATTGCGATCATACCGTAACGGTTACCTTGAATTGCTGTTTTAGGGCCAGACAAGCCACGAAGCGTCAAGATAAAGAGGATTGCGCCTACAAGGTACAACCAGTTTGCATTTGCTTGAATAAATTCCATGTCAAAGCCCTCTTATTTCTTTTGCTTAGGCTTGAACATTTCCAGCATGCGCGCAGTTACTGCGAAGCCACCGAAAATATTAATGCTTGCTAAAAATACTGCAATCGCACCCAGTACACTCACCACATTCACACTTTGAAATGCAACATTAGCATCTACACCTAAAACAGGTAGACCTACTGTTTGTAGCATCGCACCAACAACAATAATTGATGACAATGCATTGGTTACCGCCATAAGTGGCGTGTGCAAAGCTGGTGTAACGCCCCAAACAACGTAATAACCTACGAAGATGGCAAGGACGAAAATTGTAATAGTTTCAACCATGAGAGATCTCCTTAACCACGCTTAAGCAGCACTTGACCGCCATGAGTGACCAATAGGGCTTTTTGGATTTCGTCTTCTTGATTAATCGCAAAGTTTTTCTCTTTGTCGAATAAAGTCTCTACGAAATTAAAAACGTTACGTGCATATAATGCAGAAGCTTCTGTCGCAACAGTGGCTGGAATATTTGGAATACCCAAAATTTTCACACCATTTTCTGTAAACACAGTCTCGCCAACTTTAGAGCCTTCAACGTTACCGCCAGTTTCAACAGCCATATCTAAAATGACAGAGCCCGGTTTCATCTTGGCAACAGTTTCAGCTTTAATCAGACGCGGTGCATCACGACCCGGCAACAATGCTGTTGTAATCACGATATCGGCATTCGACACAGCTTTATCTACAATCGCAGCTTGGTCTTTGATATATTGCTCACCCGGCATCCAGCCATAACCATTTTTTGCTGCATCTGCTGCACGTTGCTGTTCTTCTTCAGACATTGGTACGTCTAACCACTTACCGCCTAAAGACTCAACCTGATCTTTTGCTGTAGGACGCAAGTCAGTTGCTTCAACAATTGCACCCAAACGTTTTGCAGTAGCAATCGCTTGAAGACCCGCAACCCCAACCCCCATAATCACAACACGTGCAGGTTTTACAGTACCGGCAGCAGTCATAAGCATTGGGAACATGCGTTGATATTCAGCCGCTGCAAGCAAAACTGATTTATAACCAGCCAAGTTCGCCTGAGAAGACAACACATCCATGTTTTGTGCACGAGAAAGCGTACGAGGAAGCAATTCCAGAGCAAAAGCAGATACTTGCTGATTCGCAAACTGATCTAGCTCGGTATTACGATAAGGATCAAACATTGCTACAACAGCTGTATTTGCTGCAAGTTTTTGAATTTCCCCGCCTTGTGGCGCACGAACTTTCAAAATAATTTGACTACCCGTATAGGCATCATCCGTAATGGTTGCACCGACCTGTTCATAAGCACTGTCAATGTACGCAGCCTTTACACCAGCACCACGTTCAATCACAACGCTATGACCAGCGCTAATCAACTTCTTTACTGTCTCTGGCGTAGCAGCTACACGATTTTCACCGACGACAGTTTCGGTTGGGATTCCGATCTGCATGAGCGTTCCTCAAGCTAATTTCTCATTGTCAAAAACATTGCAACCCGCAATGTTTCCCCCATGTGTATTCTTTGTACAGAATTTGGATTCTAATTGAACTTTTTGAAAATACCACCCACTATTTATTTAATAAATACCCATATTTTGAACTGATGATTCACGATATTTGACTTGAGGTGTAATATAAGAAGATTTTTCTTTTTTTTGCAGACAATAGTCTCTCTTATACAGTCCTGTATATGAAAATTTCTTTATCGTCGTCTCAAATTGGGTCTTTTTTTGCGCTTTGCTCTGCTTTTCTATTCAGCACAAAAGCAATCTTTATTAAACAAACTTATGCCCTTTCTCCATTAGTAGACGGTACAGTCCTGATGGCTTTACGTATGTTAAGCGCTTTACCGTTCTTTCTATTAATTTGCTGGTTCAATAGGCATCATAATCAGGGCATAAAAAAGAAGGATTGGCTAATTTTAATTTTTGCCGGTCTATTAGGCTACTACTTCGCCAGCTGGCTCGATTTCATGGGTCTCATGTTTATTAGTGCCTCTTTAGAGCGAATTATCCTATTTTTATATCCCACACTTACCGTGATTGCTTCAAGCCTGCTCTACAAACAAAAATTAGATGTAAAAAGTTTATTCGCCATTTTCCTTAGTTATGGTGGAACGGTGCTAGTAATGCTCCAAGAACATAACAATGCACCAATTCAGGGCAATTTCTGGTTAGGAACAAGTTTCGTATTTGCAAGTGCGGTAGCTTTTGCAGGCTATTTACTGCTAACTCCGCCATTAATTAAAAAATTTGGTTCTTGGAATTTCACAGGCTTAGCACTAACTATTGCCTGTATTGGTGCATTAACACATTACGCTTTGAGCACACCTCATCCTATTCAACTGATATTACAGCTCCCCTCAAGCGTCATTTGGTATGGAGTCGGCTTAGGCTTTTTAGTCACCGTGTTACCCACTGTTATGCTCATACAAAGCATTGAGCGTCTTGGTGCATCACAATCTGCAATGATTGCTTCAATTGGACCAGTTCTAACGATTTTACTTGCCGTTGTCTTCTTAAATGAACATCTCAATATGTGGCAATGGGTGGGCTGCCTACTCAATATTGTAGGTGTAATGATGATTACACTTAGAAAGAAAAGACTAAAACATTAAATCTTCTTGACCTCAACTTAAGTTGAGGTTGGATACTCATCTAACTTTTAATGAACGGTCGAATTCCAATGAATAAAGAAGCTTTTAAAATCATAAATCCATCATCTTTATATAACCCAACCCCAAATGCTTATAGTCATGTTGCAGTAGTCCAAAATTTTAAGAATATTATTCATGTAGCTGGTCAAGGCGGTGAAGATTCAAACGGCGAACTCAGCCCACTCTTTCAAGAACAAGCCACTCAAGTTTTTAATAACATTCAACACGCCTTAACTACAGCAAACGCACAAATCTCAGATATTGCTGTTTTAAGAGTTTTAATTGTTGACCACTCAGATGAAAAACACCAAATTTTAATTAAAATCATGCAAAATCTATGGAAAAATCATCCTTTTCCAGCCTGCACGCTCATTCCTGTGCCACGCCTTGCATTAGAACGCATGCTTATTGAAGTTGAAGCAACGGCATATACCTAATAAAACTGAGAGAACATCATGTCTACCCCTGAAGATATCAGTCAAAATAAACCTTTGCTTTGGTTGATGGCAGCAGCATGTGGCTTATGTGCAGGTGTGAATTATTACTGTCAGCCTCTAATTCACTCTATTCAGCAAGAGTTTGCTGTAACGCAAGCACAAGCTGCTTTAACAGTGACATTTGCTCAGGTGTCGTATGCCCTCGGTTTACTCTTTATTGTTCCGATGGGTGATATCGTCAATAAAGCCAAGGCTATTCCATTTTTGATGGTGCTTTGTGCAGTTGGTCTATTTACTTCTGCGTTTGCTGTTAACTTGCCCATGCTCTGGATCGGTACAATTTTAGCGGGCTTGTTTTCTGTTGCAGCTCAAGTGCTTATTCCACTTGCAACTATGACGGTCAAACCTGAGAAAACAGGCGAGATTATTGGCTTTTTAATGAGTGGATTATTGGTCGGGATTTTACTCTCTACCAGTCTGGCAGGCTTATTTTCCAATCTTTTCCACTGGAAAGTGGTTTATGTGGTAAGCGGTGTATTAATGCTTCTATTGGCATTTACTTTAAAAAGCCGCTTGCCTTATGTCTTGCGTATGAAAATGAACTATGGACAAATCTTTGTTTCCATGGCTCAGCTTTTAAAGCAAGAAAAGCGATTATTATTAAGAGCGCTTACGGGTGCTTTTGCCTTTGCAGCAGTCAGTACTTTGTATTCCACCATTGCACTACTTCTTACCTCGGCACATCATTTACCCGATCTATTTATCGGATTGGTCCCTTTAGTCGGTATCTTTGGTGCACTATCCACTCGCTATATTGGTAAATACGCCGACCAAGGCTATACAAGATTACTTACTTGGATGGGTTGTGGGCTATTTTTGGTGAGCTGGGTTTGTTTCTATTTCGGACAAACTTTACTTTCTACTTATGTTATTGGTTTTGCATTAATTCAATTGGCACTCGCGCTCGTTCATACCAGTAACCAAAGCATTATTTTCCGTTTACGTCCAGATGCTAAATCTCGTATTAATGCCATCTATATGACGACTTATTTTATTGGTGGCGCAGCTGGTTCAGCATTAGGAATTTTTGCTTGGAATCATGGTGGATGGACCATGACATGTCTTGCCGGTGTTGGACTCGTTGTGTTTTGCATTTTGTTTAGTGTGATTGATGCTTTCTTACAAAAAAAGCAGCTAGCTCAGCCATAACGTAACTTGTTAAAAATCATCTTTCTATATCCACTCCAAGGGCGGTTATAAATTATACGGCTAAAAGCCTCTGTCGATTCAAGGCTAAACCCCGTATAATGCTGCCCTTTCTTTAATTTAGCGACTTTTGGGTCTATTGGTTATGCAATCACTTCAATCGTTACAACCTCGTATTTCTGTCGCACCTATGATGGACTGGACTACAAAGGACTACCGATTCTTTGCGCGGTTGTTTAACCCAAACGTTGTGCTGTATACCGAAATGGTAACGACAGGCGCGATTTTATTTGGCGATGCAAAACGCCATTTAGACTACAACGGCCAAGAACACCCAATCGTACTGCAACTCGGTGGTTCAAATCCTCAAGAGCTTGCCACTTGTACAAAAATGGCTGAAGACTGGGGCTATGAAGAAGTCAACCTCAATGTAGGCTGTCCAAGTGACCGTGTACAGAACAATAAAATCGGCGCGTGCTTAATGGCAGAACCAGACTTGGTCGCTGAATGTATTCATAGCATGCAAAAAGCGGTGAATATTCCGGTAACGGTAAAGCACCGTATCGGTATTGATGACATGCAGTCTTACGAAGAAATGCTGCACTTTGTAGACACCGTTGCGGCAACAGGCTGTACTCATTTTGTTGTGCATGCACGTATTGCGATATTGAAAGGTTTGTCTCCGAAAGAAAACCGTGAAGTGCCACCACTACGTTATGAAGATGTTTACCGTTTAAAGCAAGAACGTCCACACCTGACCATTGAAATTAACGGTGGAATTAAAACTTTTGCCGAAACTCAAGCTCATTTACAGCACGTTGATGGTGTGATGATTGGCCGTGAAGCCTATCACAACCCTTACCTACTTGCTGAGCTTGGCCAACTTTGGAACCTAGAAGCACCAGACCGTTTCGATATTATGGAACAAATGCTGCCTTATATCGAACAACGCATGGCTGAAGGTGCGCCACTCTCTATCATTACCCGTCATATTTTAGGTTTATTCCAAAATTTACCGGGTGCCCGTAAATGGCGTCAGGCATTGAGCGGTGGAAATGCAAAAACTTTAGCTGATGTCGAGAATGCAATTCAAAACATGCAAGCTGCCATTATTCGTACTGAAGAATATGTAAAAGAGCATCAGGTTTAAGCCTGCTTAACCTTCTTAAATTGTAAGAAAATGTGGCATTTTAAATCAGAGACTTAGATTTTGAGTATATTCGCAAATGTCGGCTCAAAATATTCAAATTTAAGCTCTGATTAATTATTTATAATGAATAATATCAAACAATTAAATTTCACTGCTTTTAGTCGCTATTTCAACTAGGCTATTTTTTCTCAGTCAGAAATAAAAACTGGAAAAAAGATACGTTATTACATAACATAAACAAAACTTTTAAGTTTGGGCAATTAGTATCTCTGAACGCCACAGGTAGGTGGTGATTTTCTAAATACGGATATAGGTAGTACGGGTAGAGATTTCACGATGATTATTTATGACGGACAAGTAGCTGATAACTATATGTATCAGGATTCAAATCAGGCAGCGATTGTTGTATCACACAGCACACCAAGCCTTCCTTATCCCTTCACCATGAAACCCAATAATCACCGCACTGAAAGCAACACCCCTCCAGCCATAGATGTAGAAAAATTCGTAGCAAAATTAGAAAGTGTTACCTCTAGACGCAGCAAAGCTCGTTGTGCACGTAGCATTCGTCTTGCACTTGAATCTGCTGGTGCCGATGTTGAAAACCACCCAATTGCAGCATCTGATTGGGGCGATACCCTGAAAAAAATTGGCTATAAAGAAATTAACCCAGCTTTTGATGAGCCTCAAGAAGGCGACATTTACATCATTCACAGAACCCGCAATCACGTTTATGGACATATTGCTGGTTACACAGGCAGTGAATGGGTGTCAGACTTCAAACAAAGCAGTTATGACGTCTACAAAGACGACAACGTTACCTACACTTACTATAGATTAGGTTAATTAACTTTTTAAGGTAAAAACATTTGATGAATTTGCTCGGCACAGCGCTGAATCATTTCATCATGATCTTTTCTATAGACCAATAAAACTTCTGAAAGTGACAAATGATCTGCCAAGGGTAAAAGCTTTACCTGATTAGGCAAAATTTGTTTGAACTCTTCAGGAACTATACTGATTCCCAAATTTGCAGCAACCAATTGTAGCTGTGAAACCTTCCGTGACTGAATCGGGGCTTTTTGTGGGGTAAATCCTGCAGCTAAACACAGATTTGCGACCAAATAACTTAAGCCCCCTCTTTCAGCATGAGGTGAAGATACAAAATACTCATCTTTTAAGTCTTTTAAATAAACCTTTTCTTCTTTAGCAAATTTGGCATGATCAATATGCACAGCCACCATTAATGGCTCTTCATATAACTTAACAACACTCATCTCATCTAATGTGTGCCGAACGGGTGGCCGAATAAAACCAATATCAATTTCACCATTCATTAACGCTAAGATCTGTTGTTCTGATGACAAGGTATTCAGCTCAAAACTCAGCTGCTGGGTTAAGCTAACTTCTTTTAATATTTGTACCTTTTTATGCTCCATAACAATGCTGCTTGAATGAGCAATTTTAATCTGACGGTTTTTCCCATCCGACACACTTTTAGACAGGTCAATAATTTCATTTAAGTAAAGCAAGTTATCTTTTATTTTCTTATAGAAGACCTCTCCCGCTGCCGTGAGTTTTGCTCTTTTGTCAGTACGGTCAAACAACTGAAAATCAATTTCTTCTTCTAATAGTTTCATTTGTCGACTTAAGGCAGACTGAGCAATAAATAGCTTTTCTGAGGCAGCAGTAAAACTCCCTTCTTCAACAATTTTTATGAAATATTGGAATTGTTTTAATGTGAGCATTATCATCTCAAAATTAGATCATTTGGTCTATTTTCTATATTAGATTAGATGAATAACCTTGACTAGAATTTTAATCAAGACCATTCACTTGATTGAATTCTTCATGAAGTATTTAAAAGGTTTCGCAATATGCACCATCGTTATTTTAATTTTATGGTGCTTTAAATTTTATGATCAGCAATTACCCACACAGCCCAAACAAGACAACATAGAGCTATATGATTAAATAGTTTTTCCCAAAACAAAAGGCATGCACTCACATAAGCGCATGCCTTTTCAATATTTAAATTAGGCTTTCTTTAAATCGAGTTTTTTCAAAACTTCGGCTACAGCAATCATGGCAAAGCTTGAAGTCACCACCACCGCTGAACCATAGCCACCACAGCGCAACCCAGCCGATGGGCAGACATCTGCGCTTGAAAATGGATTATCGATTGAGTAAATACAGGTAATGCCAAATTTCTCTTTTGGCTTTTTACAGATGCCACGAGCACGAAGCTGACTACGTAACTTCGCTAACATTGGGTCTTGTTCTGTTTTTGATAGATCCGCCACGCGAATTTTAAGTGGATCGAGCTTACCACCTGCCCCACCTGAAACAATCAAAGGTATTTTATTAAAACGACAATGGAGCATTAAAGCCAGTTTTGCTTTAACATCATCGATGCAGTCCAAAACAATGTCTGGTACAGGGTTTAAAAGCTCTGCAACATTTTCAGGTGTTAAGAAGTCATCAATAATATTGACTTTAATGCGTGGGTTAATTTGGCGACAACGCTCCGCCATAATTTCAACTTTTTCACAGCCCAGAGTTGAGGTCATTGCAGGTAGCTGACGATTCACATTTGATGCCGCAACCACATCCATATCGACTAGTGTGATCTCGCCAATACCTGTACGTGCTAAAGCTTCTACCGCCCAACTGCCAACACCACCAATACCAATCACCATCACATGACTTTTTTCATAGTGCTGGAACGATGAATCACCATAAATTTTGGCTACACCTGCAAAACGGCGGTCATATTCATCTTGTTGAAGATCGGTCATTGCTACTCTTTGAGGGGATATAAAACACGGGGAGTATTTTACTGCTTTTCAGACGAAAGTGTATTTCAGATCAAAGAAAACTTGAGATGGTGATATTTAAATTCACGACAAGTCTTATCATTATAAATCAAATTATATTATTTAAGATTTAAGTCATTATTTACTAACGTGACAGGCGGCATGGATGCCGCCCAGTTGGGCTGCGGTATAAGGATATACCGTCAGCCCGACAAAGGATTTTTGTTACTTTTTATCCTTAAAAAGTAAGGATACGCCTATATAGTCAACATTAGCCAAAGCACCCTCATTACAAGGCTATGCAAACTTAGCCAAATTAACCAGCAATCAAATTCCGAAGTACATAATGCAAAATACCACCAGCCTTAAAGTACTCAACCTCATTTAACGTATCAATTCGGCATAACACATTAAAGTGGCTGGCTACCCCATTTGGCCCTTTCACATCAACTTCAAGAATTTCATGAGGCTGAATACCATCCGATAAACCACGAATCGAGATAACCTCATGACCGGTTAAGTTGAGCGACTGCCTAGTTTGTCCATCAACAAACTGGAGTGGCAACACGCCCATACCCACCAAGTTTGAACGGTGAATACGCTCAAAACTTTCAGCAATGACAGCTTTGACACCTAACAAATTCGTTCCTTTGGCAGCCCAGTCACGTGAAGAACCTGTTCCGTATTCTTTACCAGCGATAATAATGAGCGGTGTATGCTCTTGTTGGTAACGCATTGCCGCATCATAAATGGCAAGCTTCTCACCACTTGGAATATGGATGGTATTACCACCTTCTTCACCGCCGAGCATTTCGTTTTTAATACGAATATTGGCAAACGTGCCTCGCATCATGACTTCATGATTACCACGTCGTGAACCATAAGAGTTGAAGTCTTTTGGTTCAACACCTTGCTCTTGTAAATAGCGGCCTGCCGGACTGTCTTTTTTGATATTACCGGCCGGTGAAATATGGTCGGTTGTTACCGAGTCACCAAGCACTGCCAAAATACGCGCCTGTTCAATATTTTTAATTGGTTTTGGTGGCTCACTAATACCTTCAAAGAACGGCGGATGGCGGATATAAGTCGAGTCATCAGCCCATTCGTAAGTTTTACTTTTTGGAATCTGAATCGATTGCCAGCTTTCATCACCATCAAACACCGCAGCATATTCTTTGTGGAACATGTCGGTATTTACTTTTTGTAAGACAGCATCAATTTCTGCCTGACTTGGCCAGATATCTTTTAAGTAAACAGGTTGCCCGTCTTTACCTTGCTCAATTGGTTGAGTCGTTAAGTCAGTACGAATATTCCCAACTAAACCATAAGCAACCACAAGTGGTGGTGATGCAAGCCAGTTGGTTTTAACCAATGGGTGTACGCGCCCTTCAAAGTTACGGTTACCAGAGAGTACAGATGCCACGTTTAGATCATGACACTGAATTGCATCTTCAATTGGTTCAGGTAAAGGACCCGAGTTACCAATACACGTGGTACAACCATAACCAACCAAGTTATAGCCGAGCTCATCTAAATACGGCGTAAGCCCAGCCGCCAACAAATAGTCAGTCACGACTTTAGAACCAGGCGCAAGTGAACTTTTCACCCACGGTTTGCGCTGCAAGCCTTTTTCAATGGCTTTTTTAGCAAGTAAACCTGCTGCCAACATTACACTTGGGTTTGAAGTATTGGTACATGAAGTAATCGCTGAAATGACGACATCGCCATGATTTAACGGATATTCCTGTCCCTCAATCACACAAGATGGGCTTTCATGCTGAATATTGGCTTTGGCCGCTTCTACAGCCGTACCGCCACCACCTTCATTTTCTAAACGCTCTTTAGCTTCTTTAGCTGGTTTAAGCGTTAATTCCATGAGTGCATTAAAGGTTTTTGGTACTTCTGATAAAAGCACACGGTCTTGAGGACGTTTTGGACCTGCCAAACTTGCCTGAACCGTACTCATATCTAAACTTAAAGTGTCTGTGAAAACAGGTTCATCACCTGCATTTCGCCATAAGCCTTGTGCTTTGCTATATGCTTCAACCAGTGCAATACGGTCATTTTGACGGCCTGTTAGCTTCAAATAACCTAAAGTCACTTCATCAATTGGGAAGAAACCGCACGTTGCACCGTATTCAGGTGCCATATTGGCAATGGTCGCACGGTCAGCAAGTGGTAAATCGGCTAAACCATCGCCATAGAACTCTACAAATTTACCCACTACACCTTTTTGGCGAAGCATTTGAGTAATGGTAAGCACCAAGTCAGTTGCCGTAATCCCTTCTTGTAATTTTCCGGTCAGTTTAAAACCAATCACCTCAGGAATAAGCATAGAAATAGGCTGGCCCAACATTGCAGCTTCTGCTTCAATACCACCAACACCCCAACCCAATACACCTAAACCATTAATCATGGTGGTATGGGAGTCTGTACCGACCAAAGTGTCAGGAAAAGCAAAGGTTTGTCCGTTGTCTTCGCCTAGCCACACCGCTTGAGCCAAATACTCTAAATTAACCTGATGGCAAATACCTGTGCCCGGTGGCACAACACTAAAGTTATTAAATGCAGATTGTCCCCAACGCAAAAATTGGTATCGCTCGCCATTACGCTGCATTTCAATTTGAACGTTTTCTTCAAAAGCTTGATCATCGGCAAAATAGTCCACCATCACAGAGTGGTCAATGACTAAGTCTACAGGCGATAATGGATTAATTTTTTCAGGATTGCCGCCTGCTTGTGCCATTGCAGCACGCATTGCAGCTAAGTCAACGACCGCAGGAACACCGGTAAAATCTTGCATTAAAACCCGTGCAGGTCGATATTGAATTTCCTGATCTGAGCTACGGGTTTTTAGCCACTCTGCTAAAGCATGAATGTGTTCCGTTTTAACACTGTGTTGATCTTCAAACCGTAATAAGTTTTCCAACAGTACTTTTAATGATTTCGGCAGTTTGGCAATGTCACCTAGCTTTTTCTCGGCTTGGGTTAAGCTAAAAATCTGATAATTGCTGGAACCTACTGTTAGCGTCTGTAGAGCATTAAAACTATTGATATTGCTATACTTAGCCATTGGGTTATCCTCCCATGTCTGGCAATGTTATTTTTCACGTTTTTACATGTTGTTTTCTTACTTTAAGCTTCTTTTTTCATCACTGTGTTTTGTTTTAGTTACTATTTCTAATCTTTGATTTTTATTACGATAATTTCAAAGCAGATAGAGAGTTTTTCCAAAGTTTTTCGGCTAAATCAGACTCTGGCATATTTAAATTTTCGGCCAAACTTTTTAATACAAAAGGTAAGTTCACAGGCGTATTTCGAGTACGCTGCTCAGTAGAGGTTTGGCAGCAAAGCGGTGTCATATCTGGGCAGTCCGTTTCAATCACTAAATGCTCCGCCCCTATAGCCTGCACAACCGTATGAAGCTTTTTCGCATTTGGGTTGGTAATTTGCCCCGTCACACCAATTTTAAAACCGAGTTTAATTAACCCTTTCGCCTCTTCTACCCCACCACTAAAAGCATGAGCAATGCCACCAAGTTTAAACTTATGCGCTTTTAACAAAGCAAGCACATCGCCATGCGCTTTACGGATATGAAGCAGCACTGGTTTTTGGTATTGGGTTGCTAGTTCTAACTGGTCAGCAAAATATTGTTTTTGCTTGGCATATACATCGGGCTGCTTATGCTCTTTCAGAAAAGTATCTAAGCCAATTTCACCGACTGCCACGCAGTCTTCTTGCTGTAAAATTTTTTCAAGATGAGAAAGATGTTCTGGCCTGTGTTGTTCAATATAAAACGGATGCAACCCCGGCGCTAAATAAGAAGTGGGTACATTATCCCACTGCTTGAGCTGATGATGGGTGTGTACCAACTCATCAAAACGTGACTGTAAAAAGCCTATTAACACCAAAGCATCTACACCCACTTTTTTAGCCTCAAGTGCTAACTGTTGCCGATCTTCATCAAAATCGGCAACATCAAAATGGGTATGGGTATCAAACAAATGCATTAGCTAGCACTTTTTGCAGCTGGTGCCGAAGCAGGTTTAGCTTTAGGCTGCGGTAAATATTCTTCTTTCAACACATCTTGTAATTGATCATACGGAATGACTAAACGAGGCAACCCAACAACATAAGGCCCAATTTCATATTCACCATATTGAAGAATTAAGCCCTGATCACCTAACAAGAAGTTTTCGGTGAGTTTAAATGGCCAAGCTTGCTCATATTCACTCACACTATTGGCAAGTTTTGAGTCTGTCACCCAAGCTTTAAACGCCTCATGTGCTAACTTTTCTAAAGCCGCTTTTTTCTCTGGACGCAGCAAGTTTTCAAGTTTGACTTGCTTTTCCTCTTTTAAATCAAAATTGTAATAGTGCTGTGCAGCCGAACCATGCGCCCCACCCAAATAGCTACTACTGTTAACCACAACAGTTACGACTTTACCTTGCGACTGTATGATTTTAGGCTTCACTAAAAGATTAATCTGATGATTACTACTTAACTCTTTTAGTTCCTTATCTAAACCAATAAATGAGTTGGCATAGCGCTGAACCTGAGCATCGAAACTATCTGGTTGATCTGTAGCGGCAACTGCTGAAGCCTCTGTCTTTTTATTGGCTTTTGCTGCTTTTGCGTCTGGCTCTGCAATCTCAAGAATCTGGCCGAGTGCTTTTAAAACTTGTTGGTCAATAATCTTATCAATAAACGGATAGTTACTTTGCAAGCGCTCAACAGTAAATTCAGGACAAGTTTTACCACTACAGTCAGGTAAAACCACCTTACTTTGCACTGTTTCCCCTTTTAAAGTCAGCTCCACAGGCTTTTGCTCAACCACTGCTGGTTTTTGCTGATCTTTCGACTCTTTAGGATCACTTTTAGGCTGACATGCCACTAAAAATAGTGCAGAAGCAAGTAGCGTTAAACGTAGCGAGGCCTTAGAAGTTAACATCATATTTTGCCTTTATTCTGAGAAGATTATGCATAACTCATATGAAGTTAGCGCATCTATAAGTAGGTTGCAAATTCTGCTACCAACTTAAAACATTTGTTCATAAACCTCAGGTTGTAATATTTTTTTAGTTTGCTCTGTTGTTAAATAAATATCGAGCTGAGGGGCATCTTTCGTAATCTGATTTGCCTGATAGTGCAGACCTACACCTTCACCATCAAAGAACCAGTCGGCTTGTCCCCAATACAAAGTTTTTGGTGCGTCTTTTTTGACGTCAGCATTTTGTTTTTTCAACCAGTCCTGATAAGCCGTTTGCACGATTTGATGCACAGTGGTTTGTTGGTCTTTTTGAAGTACATCAAGCAAAGTTAAGCTTTTATGCAATTTACGATCAGCCACAAAAAAATAATAACGATCTTTTATAGTGACTTCTTCTTGTTTGCTGTCTAACCCTAACTGCAATAAAACATATTGATTGCGCTGCGAAGCAATACGCGTATGAATGTGTAATTCGTAGGCACGGTTTTTAGAATATTTCTCTTGCCATTCATCCGACTTTTTAACGTAGGCATCTACTGCTTGTTGCAGGCTTAAATCTTTTTTCAAATCAATTTGAGTCTGAATAACTTTCGCCTGACTCTTTTCAATCCAGCTATTTAACCAAGTGTCTTGGGTTTTTATGGTTTGAATGTCGACATCAATACAGTTTTTCTTTTCACAAAAAGGAACTGCATAATTTGCCTTGGTTTCGGTCAAGTTTAAATAAGGTAAAACCTCTGCTTTCTCAGTAGGATGCTCTTGAGCAGAAACTGGATTTTTTTGAGAAGAGGATGAGGAATGAGTGCTTTTCCAAACAAATGCAGAAATAGCAGAAATTAGTGCTATGACTGCAACTATAAGCGCAATAATGGCTTTTTTACTCAAGTTCATTTCATCATCCTTTCTTATTTTTCAAAACAAAACAGCTTCTATTCGAAGCTGTTTGTCACATTTACATGCTTAGTGTTCACGTGTGTTACGGAACTGAATATCAGGCCAGCGCTCTTGCATAATCTGCAAGTTCACTCGGCTTGGAGCAAGATACGTTAAGTGACCGCCTCCATCAATTGAAAGCTGGTCGTGTGCTTTTTTCTTGAACTCATTAAGAATCTTGTCGTCATCACAATGAATCCAACGCACGGTATTTACACTTACTGGCTCGTAAACACAGTCAACTTTATATTCTTCTTTCAAGCGGTAAGCAACAACGTCAAACTGAAGCACACCAACTGCACCCACAATCAAATCATTGCTAATTTGTGGCATAAACACCTGAGTTGCACCTTCTTCAGACAACTCTTTCAAACCTTTTTGCAATTGTTTTGACTTTAATGGATCTTTCAAACGTACACGGCGGAACATTTCTGGCGCGAAGTGTGGAATACCAGTGAAGTGAAGGTTTTCACCGCTAGTGAAAGTATCACCAATCTGGATTGTACCGTGGTTGTGCAAACCAATAATATCGCCCGGCCATGCTTCTTCTAAATGCTCACGCTCACCAGCCAAGAAAGTCAACGCATCACTAATGCGGACTTCTTTACCAATACGCACGTGATTCATTTTCAAGCCTTTCTCGTATTTACCTGAACAAATACGCATGAAGGCAATACGGTCACGGTGTTTAGGATCCATGTTGGCTTGAATTTTAAATACAAAACCAGAGAAACCTTCTTCTTTCGCTTCAACCACACGCTCTTGCGTTGGGTGAGCTTTAGGTTCAGGTGCCCAGTTCATAAATGCATCTAGAACGTGGTCAACACCAAAGTTACCTAATGCTGTACCAAATAGAACAGGCGTTTGTTTACCTTGTAAGAAAAGCTCGCGGTCTAATGGCTCATTTGCCATTTGTACTAGCTCAAGCGACTCTTCAAAAGAAGCCCAAGCCAACTCGCCTACTTTGTCACGAATGTCGGCGTGATCATAACCATCACGCACTTCAATATCGGTAATGGTTGAACCAAAACCTGCTTTGTATACATACAATTTATTTTCAAGAATATTGTATACACCAGCAAAGTCACGACCCATACCAAGTGGCCATGTAATTGGTACACAACGGATGTTTAAAACGTTTTCAATTTCGTCTAACAACTCAAGTGGTTCACGAATTTCGCGGTCCATTTTGTTGACGAAAGAAATAATTGGTGTGTCACGCATACGACACACTTCCATCAATTTGATGGTACGTTCTTCGACACCTTTTGCACCGTCAATCACCATAAGTGCAGAGTCAACTGCGGTAAGCGTACGATAAGTATCTTCCGAGAAGTCTTCGTGCCCCGGTGTATCGAGTAAGTTAATCGTGTGACCTTTATATGGGAACTGCATAACAGACGTGGTAATCGAGATACCACGTTCTTTTTCCATTTCCATCCAGTCAGATGTAGCTGCACGGTCAGATTTACGGCTTTTTACCATCCCTGCAACCTGAATCGCTTTACCCCATAACAACAGTTTTTCTGTCATGGTGGTTTTACCGGCATCGGGGTGGGAAATAATAGCAAATGTGCGTCGTTGAGCGACCTGTGCCGCTAACTCATCTTTAAAACTCATGAAATACACCTACTGCGGAGATTGCAGTGCCGAAGATCTAAAGTCGATCAAAATAAAAAATTGGCGTAATTGTAGCAGATTTATAAAGTGTTTCATCGACTTTGTGGACAAGTCTGGAGTTGTCCACATATTTCAAAACTAGAAGTCACTACTAAGTAGATTATGTTCACGACTTCTAGAATTTTTCACATTAAAGTCTATGAAACTTCTCTTCTGGTTCAGAGCTACTGCGTCAACATATTTAAATGAATTGAGCGGTATAGATGGATGGAAAAACAGTTATCACATACTGATAACGCTAAAACAAAAGCAACTTATTGCATCAAATCAGAGGGATTGAGAATTAAGATAAGAAATAATGTTGCTGCAAGGGCTATTTACTGATTTTACCTACAAACAAATTGGGCATAGAGATTTCATTCTAATCTTTTAACAAAAAAGACCATTCAGTTGTTTTGAAACAAGACTACGAAGAAGAAAGATATCAGTATCTAAATAAAGGGGAAATAATTTGTAAAATTGAATGCATAATTTTTTCATAAAGAATGAACAGTTTGTTAAACATGTTCATTCTTTTGTTTTACAATTTTAAACTAATGCTTTTTTGAATTAAGAAAAATCTAATTCTTTTTCAAAAGCACGTAGTTCATGTCGTGACATTGCAAGGTTTGCTTTACTACGTTCTAAAACAATATATAAGAATAATGCTGGATTATCACTTAATGGACGAAGTAAATGATATTGTTTGTCTAAAGTAATGAGAATGTCTTCGATATTGTCATTTAGATTTAACGTTTTAGCTACTTTTTGCTTAGCACGATAAACTTCTGTATTTCCTGCTGCTGCAAGTTCAATATCAAGACCATTCCCCACAGTCGATAATGCTAAACCACTTTCACTATCAACTAATGCCCCAGCAACAAAACCATCAATAGCTGATAGTTTATCAAGCTCTAAACGTGCCATAAATTACTCCAATTGTATAAAAAGGCAAAATGCCAAATAATAGATGTATTAACATCTTTTATATTCCAAGTTTTCTTCTTAACTTTCCTAGAAAACTTGAGAATACCCCCGAAGAGTTTTGATAAGTTTGAACAGTTTCTATTTTAAATTTAGCTT
The DNA here is from genome assembly GCF_044684115.1 of Acinetobacter sp. ABJ_C1_1. NCBI lineage: Bacteria > Pseudomonadati > Pseudomonadota > Gammaproteobacteria > Moraxellales > Moraxellaceae > Acinetobacter > Acinetobacter sp. ABJ_C1_1. The sequence continues at coordinate 75,461 of NZ_JBITPU010000002.1, forward strand.
GGGCAGAAGGTATGCTTTCACTCATTCTCAATAACTGTGTCATTAAAATAAATTTTTTAACTTGTGTTGAAGTATATTCAGAATTTTGAACAACATATTCAACCTCTGCACCTTTTGAGAAAAAGGCTGATATTTTTAATAATTTTTTTCTATTTGAAAAACCATTAACTTGAGGCCATTCATTAAGAATATAACATTGTTTATCTTGAATATTAGATAACTCTAAAATCTCAGTAGACTGATAAAGAACCTGCCATAACCAAACTTTCAAATCAAATAAAACAAAAGATTTTAAGAGTTCATTAACTAGAGAACTTTTAGCATAGCTTTGTTTAATTTGATGATTAAAAATAATATGGTCTCGTTCAGGATCAACAAAAACACGTTCAGTACGCGCATCAATAATTGCAATATTACCTATATGATCATATAGGCGAATAAAACCATTTCTTTCTGTAAATATTTCATCAAAAGATAAGGTTGCTTCATGGTTTAAAGTAATCTGATAATTTTTTGTTTTATCAACTAACCAAGATAATAAATCATTGGATTTTAAAAATGGATAGTAGAGTATACCATTATTAATCATTCCTGATTTTTCAGGAGAATTTACTAATCTTAGATATTTAATATGTTTATGTGTAGAAATAATATTCTGAATAATCTGAGAATGGAAGAAAGCATCATTGATGAAAATAAAATCTAACTCAGGATGAGCCAAAGTTGTCCATTCCAAAAGGGTTCCCTGAGGAAAAGCATTTTGGATCGCTGATTTTAGTTGATCTGAGGTATCAGAATTTAAACCAAAAATCGTGAGGTAGAGAGTATTTTTCATATAAAAATGATGATTTCACATAAATAAAATTTTAATACTGATGTAAATGTGCAATTACTTTTTTAAGTTCATGCAGGATTTCACCAAGGAGAACATTTTTATCTGTAATCACAACAAGTACTGAAGGAAACTTGTCATGAGGGACAATACTCAGAAAAGCTTTTCCTGTTTCTGTATCTAAAGTAATTGTTTGACAATTTACTAAATGAATTTCAGAAATAAATGCTGAAATAAGTGCCATGATAGAACTACTCACCGCCGCAATTTTTCCAGTATTACTCCAATTTTTTTTACTTGCAGTGGTAATCTCAAATCCATCAGTAGTACAGAGCATACAAAGGTTTATATGCTTTGTTTGATGCAGTAGTGCAGAAACAACATTCTTTGAAAATTGTTTAAATTCGTCTGTTTGATTGTCTATAACAGTCATTGATTCCATAATTAACCTCTAGAAGATAATTTAATTAACTTCAATATTGGTAATCAATGTTTCAGTTAATAGCAAAATATCATTTTTTATACGAGCATCAACAGCATATAATGGATAATGATGTTCGTATATTTTCATATAATCACGATAGATTTTTAATTGTAGATTCGAATCCTGATCAAGATGCGTAATACCAATAACCATATGAACATCATATTTTTTAAAAGCATCAATATAATATTTTAAATGGTTTAGACGATCAGGATTTGAATGGTCAATTAAGATAATAACACCTAGTGCCCCCTGACAAATAATTTCCCACATGAAATTAAAACGCTCTTGTCCAGGAGTCCCATATAAACCAACAATTGTATTATCTTCTAATATCACCTCTCCATAATCAATTCCCACAGTAGTGAGTAATTTATTATGTGTTTGATGATCCGTATTTAAAGCTTCAGTGGATAAAACTGGAATATCGGATAAGCTTTTAATTGCCGACGTTTTTCCAGCCCCTATTGTTCCACCGAAAACTATTTTATAGCGTTGTAAAATCATATTATACAACCCAAAATAAATCTCCATATTATTTAGAAGATTTAAAACCAACCAGTAAATATTTAATTAAGGTTAAAGGTTTTATTATTATAGTGTCAATAGATGCATATTTTTGAATATGAGTTTAAACAGGAGTAAATAATAAGTTTTATAAATATTTTTATTGGCTTTTTTAAATTGGTGACATTTTTTACTTACCAAATGGTAAAACTTTCCTTAGTAGTCTTAGGGAAAAAGAATGTTTTCCTATAAAATGTGACAATTAATGTCACTATTTTCTATCTAAAAAACTAATAAGATGAGGAAGTAAAAAAATATTATCTAATCGTTGTTTTTTCCATCAAAATGTGTGATTGGTTCACATATTGGCTATAATAAGGTAGTAGTTCACACCATTAGCTGAACTAAAAGATATGGATCAAATACATCATAAGAATATTTCCCTGCAATAAATAATGCTCCTAAGACTGTTATTGGCATTCTTAATGCTCTAGCATTTCACTTGTTGAAACCCTAAAGAACTCATGGCTTTCACCATTAAAAAAGCCTGTTCAATATAAACAGGCTTTTTATGAATAAACTTAGACGCTTATGCCAGTTTCTTTTCTTCAATAAATTGAATATCGGCAATTTGTGCGTCCCAAAACTCAGTCCACAATGCACAATACTCAAGACATACTTTGGTCAAGCTTTCATAATCATCTTTGGTAATGGCTTGTGCTAATGCAAACCACAAGTCATCTTGATGGTCATCATCGGCAGCTTCTGCCGTTTCATCTGTTGAAACGCCATGTACGTGGTAATAACCACCACCCTCAACATCAATATTTATAAACTTGGTTGCTTGTCGTAATGGTGGACTAAACAGAATGACTTCTTCTTCTGCCACAGCCAATAAAGCCACGACATTGATATAGCTATCATAAGAATCTTCTAAGAATGTTCTCACCTGATCTGCAATTTTTGAAGGTTTATAATTACGACGGTCAGCCTCAGTCAAACCATAGTCATTTAATAAGTCTTCATATAATGGATAATGTGCATATTCAGGGTTCCCTAAATAATAATTATCTTTACCTAAACCCGGTCTAAAACCGAATTCATCCAATATATTTAAGCTTAATAACACCCGTGGAAACATTTTAGCGCCCGAGTGAAGCTTTGGTTCCAATTGCTTTGTGAGAAACTGTGCTTTTAACAAAGCATCAGTAAAAATTTGTACGATGGCATGACGGTATTCTAAATGAATACGTGTCAAGGTTTGTTTATCAAGATAACCGTTATTTAATATTTCAATGGCTGGATGATGACTTACTGGCAAATGTGCAATTCTATTCCTTAAATTTTTGAGAAACTGTAAGTTTTCTTCCCACTGTTGGGCAGAAATACTGTTTTTCATACCTTGTAATGCTTTTTGTCTTGGATTATCAAAGTCTTCAAATTTTTTTGACATAATCATTCTCTATAAAAAGTTTTTCTTATAGTTAAGCTAAGGGCCATCCCTCTATTTCCATTTCGCACTCAGTCGCTAAAAGGATAAATTCCGTATACCCATACTTAACGAATCGATATTATGTTCATTATCTCAACAAATCAATGGATTAATTAATATTATTTAAAAAAGTAAACTATTGCCAATAAAATACATATATTGTTATTTTTTAAAATATACCAAACTATTGAATAAATATGGTTTTTTAAATATCATAAAATAAGTTTTATTTAAGCTTTCATACTTTACAATAGCAAAGTTAATCAAAAAATATCTATGACGGGGCAACCAATGTCAAAAAGAGAAACGATTATAACAACAGCAATGACCCTTTTTAATCAGAAAAGTTATACCTCTATTGGGGTAGACAAAATTATTGCTGAGTCCAATGTTGCAAAAATGACTTTCTATAAGTACTTCTCTTCTAAGGAAGTTTTAATTGAAGAATGCCTTCAGCGAAGAATTTTAGAGGTTCAGGCTTCCCTATTAGAAAAGGTTAATAGTACTCATGACCCGTTAAACAAACTTAAGAATGTTTTTAACTGGTATATGGACTGGATTAACACTGAAGATTTTAATGGTTGCTTATTTAAGAAAGCGACTATAGAAGTTTTACAGATGTATCCATCTATAAAAACTCAAGTAAATGAATATAGACACTGGATTTTCAATTTAGTGATGTCTATATTTTTAGATTTAGAAATTGAAGACCCTAAAGTCTTAAGTAGTCTTTTTCTTAACATTATAGATGGGCTTATTATTGATGGCACTATTAATAAACCTGAAATTAACGCTGAAGAAACATGGTCTTATATAAATAAGCTGATTGAGCTTGAAACAAGACAAAGTTATGCAGCCGCTTAAATAACTTTAAGTTATTTTTTGTAAACTGCATTAACAAATCTTTTTTAACGATTGATAGGTTTTTATTAAAAACTCTCTTATTCAATTAGGCTTATTGCTTCTTGTTAATCTTATAAATTAAGCCGATATGTTTAAACACATAACGGCTTTTTTTAAATAAACTCAATCTTTAAAAAATATTGATTAATAAAACTATAAGATTAAAAAAAGTATTTATTTAAATTAATTAATCACTCATAAATATGCTCTTTAAAATATATACTAGTAACATATCTCGCGTATCTCCCCTGTTTGCATCGAGTAATTGCATAATCGCCCCATCCATGACAAATAAAAACATATAAGCATCTTGTTGGGTGGCTTCTTTCTTTAAGGTTAAAAGCAAATTACAGATTTCGTTAATGAGCCAATGTCTATACTGCACCACCACTTGATAAGCTGTCGGGTAGATTTTTTCAATTTCAAAAATAGCTCTAAATAATAAGTAATAGTTGCCATTTAAATTGGCATGTAAAAAGAAAATCTTCTTGAGCTTTTCACGTAAGGCTAAATCTTTTTGTATGTAAATGATTGAGTGTACTTGCTCTTTTAAGGCATCTTTTTGAAAGTTTAGGCACATTTCAACCAGCCGCTGTTTAGAGTGGAAATAGTTATAAAATGAGGCTTTCGGGACCTCTGCCTCTCTCACAAGGCGGTCGACGCCGACGTTGTGAAAACCATGTTGACTAAAAAGATAGCGACACTTATGCAGCGCACTTAACGCGCGAAATGAGAGATCTGAATATGGCATATATGTACCGTTATAAAATAATTTCTTGTTGTGTCTAAATGAGAGAAAACGGCTGCAACTTTTGCTTTAGGCAAAAAAAGCATGCAAAGGCCCCAAAGATAGCCCTAACGCATCTCAAGTTTTATTGTTTATATGATTTTTTAGTCGTGACGAACTAAAGTCTGAAAACTCAAAAGTAATCAAACCCTGTTAAAGACTAATCTGGTGGTATAAAAATAGTATGCATAGCCAACTCCTTATATTTGGAGTTCTGCCAAAGCATTAATTTAGAATTATGGTGGCAGAACGAAAGAGGGTTAGCAGACTGGTGAAAGATATAACCAGCACACCCGAAGGTGTCCCTCTCCCGTCCTACCGCTACGGGAGGAGACGAGGAGCCTACGCACAAAACTATCCCTCAGACGGGATAACTCTGATACGATCTTTCATCATGGTCTGCTAAAACCAACTGGCAATGTGGCCAGCATGCAAAGCTTAATCTGAGAGTTTAGAAGTGTCAATGTGGAATTTATGCCAAGATTTTAAATTTCTTATTGTTTTTCATTAGATTAACTAAATTATTATTTTAGATATTATATAAACTGGTATTTTTTAATTTAACCCAAGGTTTAGATTAAACAAAATGAGCGCCTTGTGACTGGATCAATTGCCCTACATTTACAGGCATACCCAACAAATAGCCTTGGAACTGCTGACAACCCAAACGCGTTAAAATTTCGACTTGCTGCTGAGTCTCCACCCCTTCGGCTGTTACGGTTAAACCTAGCTTTTTCGCCAAGTGAATAATACTTTCTAAAATGACTTCTTCTTTTGAACCCGGCTTTAAATCTACAATAAAACCACGGTCAATTTTAAGTTCATCGACTGGTAAATCTTTTAAATATAAGAAGCTTGAGTGGCCTGTTCCAAAGTCATCAATTGCCACACGAATACCCATATCTCGCAATCGTTCACAAGCACGAATGCTTAAGTCGATATGCCGCATAGCTGTCGATTCGGTAATTTCAACAATAAGGTGATGCGGCTGAATTTGGTATTTTTTTAACAAGCCTTCGAGGGTACTAAAGAGCTTTTTATTTTCAAACTGTAAGGCCGATAAATTGACTGCAATTGGATAAAACTGAGTGTTGCTGCGTTCCCATTCCTGAATTTGCTGACAGGCTTGTTCAAGCGCCCAATATCCCATTGGAATAATTAAACCCGTCTTTTCTGCACCGCCAATAAACATATGAGGTGTGAGCATACCCAAAGTTGGGTGGTTCCAGCGAATGAGTGCCTCTACCCCACAAATCTCAAGGTTGGTATTAAACTTCGGTTGGTAATAGAGAACAAATTGTTTTTCATCGACTGCTTTATATAAATCATTGATCAGTTTTGACTGACTTCTTGTTTCTTGTTGATGGGTAGAATAACTAAAGACGGTATAAGTATTGCGGCCCTGCTCTTTTGACATCAGCATGGCAGCGTCGGCATTCATTAGCAGGTCTTGAACATTTTGCCCATGTTCCGGAAACAGTGCGATACCAAGGCTTGCCGAAATATTAATTTCTTTACCAGAAATTTGGTAACTTTCTTGAATAAGCTGCAATACTTTTTCTGCTAAATGCACCGCCCCATCGATATCAGTATTTTCAGCTATTAATAAAAACTCATCCCCACCAATTCTAAGTAACTTACATTTTTCATTGAGTTGCCAATGTAAGCGATTGGCCATTTGAATAAGAAGCTGGTCACCAATGTGGTGTCCAAACGCATCATTTACCGATTTAAACCGATCTAAATCGATATAGAGAAAAGCAATTTTTTGGTCTTTGTAACGATGGTCTGAAAGAAGAACTTCTGCGTAATCAACCAAATAAAGTCTGTTTGGTAGCTTAGTTAAGTTATCTTGAATAGAGAGATTGGCGAGTTCTTTATTGACTTTACGTAGTTCTAAATTTCGTTGATTTAGTCGCTGCTCCAGCACTGCAACAATAAAACTCGCGACCAGCACCAAACAAGTGACCAAAATAATGGTAAACAGCAGCAAGTCATGTTCAGCCTGATATTGGCTCACAAATTTATCAGTAATATTGGTCGCAATGAGTGCCGTATAGTGCATACCCATAATGCTTAAGGTCATCATGACTGCAAAAGCGAGTTTTAAACTCACCCGATTACGTTCGCTCTCTTTTAATTTATAGGCTAGCAAGAAAGCTAAACCCGACCCACTCATGGCAATTAAGACAGAAAATAAAATGAGAAATGACGTGTAATCTTTCTTATAAATATCAATATTCCAGCCCAACATACTCACATAATACGAAGCGGAAATACCAATTCCCATAATGACTGAACTTAAAACCAACCTAAATAATGGTAGTGTAAAGCGAGTAGTGAGCCAAATTGAGATACATGAAAGTAAAGCACTAATTCCAAAAGAAAGTACTACTAAAGAAATATTAGAATAGGCTGTTTCAAATAAATGGTAAGCCTGCATGCCTACGATATGGACAATACTAATGGCTGCTGCGAGCAATAAACCATTCAGTAATAAAATAAGCGGTTCAACTTTTTTATAAGCTTGCTTAAATATTAACTGCTCCATGGAAATCACAATATAGCAGATAACGCCAGCCGCAATAAAAGAGCCGACGATCAATGTGCTATCGTAATCAACATGACCCATACTGGACTTCCATGATTATTCAATACTTTTTTTTATTTTGTTCAATTCATTGCACAAAATACAATTAAACACGTTAAAGAAAATTAGTAAATTCGACTTTTTTAGTCAGTTATAAACAATAACATTATCTAACATTTGGTCAAGCATTTTTTACTTTAGAAATCAATAAAGTAACCAAAAATTAAGCATCCAATTATATGAAAAATATAGAATTTCTTAAGTCTAGGTCAATTGACCTTAATGATGTTTTTTTAAGCTCAATTTAGAACAATTAAAATAAAAAACCCTGCATTTAGCAGGGTTTTTTTAAAACAATAGAAAAGAGTATTAGTTTTTCTCTTTGTCTACGATCTTGTTCGCTTGAATCCATGGCATCATCGCACGTAACTTATTACCAGTTACCTCAATACCGTGTGCAGCATTTTGACGGCGACGAGCTGTCATAGATGGGTAGTTCAACGCACCTTCTTGAATGAACATCTTCGCGTATTCACCAGATTGAATACGTTTTAATGCATTACGCATTGCTTCACGAGATTGCTCGTTAATTACTTCAGGACCAGTTACGTATTCACCGTACTCAGCGTTGTTAGAAACTGAGTAGTTCATGTCAGCGATACCGCCTTCGAACATCAAGTCAACGATTAACTTAAGTTCGTGTAAGCATTCGAAATAAGCCATTTCTGGTGCATAACCAGCTTCAACCAAAGTTTCGTAGCCCATTTTAACAAGTTCAACTGCACCACCACAAAGAACTGCTTGCTCACCGAATAAGTCAGTTTCAGTTTCTTCACGGAATGAAGTTTCGATAATACCTGTACGCCCACCACCTACGCCAGAAGCGTAAGAAAGCGCAACGTTACGTGCATTACCAGAAGCATCTTGGTGAATTGCAATTAGGTCAGGAACACCTGAACCACGTTGGAATTCTGAACGTACTGTGTGACCAGGAGCTTTAGGCGCAACCATGATTACGTCTAAGTCTTTACGTGGAACAACTTGGTTATATAGAACAGAGAAACCATGAGCAAATGCTAAAGTCGCGCCTTCTTTGATGTTTGGCTCAATCACGTCACGGTAAAGTTGTGATTGGAATTCATCTGGAGTCAAAATCATTACGAGGTCAGCTTGCTTAACTGCTGCTGGAACTTCAGCAACTTTAAGACCAGCATTTTCAGCTTTCTTCCAAGAAGCTGAATCTGCACGTAAACCTACAGTTACGTCTACGCCTGAGTCTTTAAGGTTAAGTGCATGTGCATGACCTTGAGAACCGTAACCAATAATCGCTACTTTCTTGCCTTGGATGATTGATAAGTCACAGTCTTTATCGTAAAAAATTTGCATTTGTGTTCTCCGCTAAAATACTTTTTAAAAAATTAAATGGCTAAAACTTTTTCGCCACGGGCGATACCAGATACCCCTGAACGAACGACTTCTAGAATGGTGTTTTCTGCAAGTGCATCGATAAAACCATCTAATTTTTCAGTTGTCCCTGCTATTTGAATGGTATAGGTCGTTGGTGTCACATCTACGATTTGCGCACGGAAAATATCCGCAGTGCGCTTAATTTCGGCACGTGAAGCTCCTAATGCTTTTACTTTAATTAGCATGAGTTCACGTTCGATGTGTGCACCTTCTGATAAATCAACTACTTTTACCACCTCAACAAGTTTGTTGAGCTGTTTCGTAATTTGTTCGATTTTATGGTCATCGCCATAAGTCGTTAAAGTCAGACGTGATAATGTCGGATCTTCGGTTGGTGCAACATTAAGTGTTTCAATGTTATATCCACGTTGGCTAAATAAACCAACAAGGCGAGAAAGCGCACCAGCTTCGTTTTCAACGAGTACAGAAATAATATGTCTCATTATGTACGCTCCCCTTTACCTAACCACATGTCCTTCATAGACTGACCCGCAATCAACATTGGATAAACGTGTTCCGTGCGGTCAACCATAACGTTGATAAATACGCATTTATCATTAATTGCCATTGCTTCTGCAAGCTTCGACTCAAGTTCATCGGCATGATCAATTTGAATGCCTACATGACCATAAGCTTCCATTAACTTGGCAAAGTCAGGTAATGATTCAACATAAGAGCTTGAATGACGACCTTCATAGTTCATATCTTGCCATTGCTTAACCATACCTAATGCACGGTTATTCAAGCACAAGATTTTTACATTCAAGCCATATTGTTTACAGGTTGAAAGTTCCTGAATACACATCTGAATTGAAGCTTCACCCGTAATACAAACAACTTGCTGATCTGGGAAAGCCAGCTTCGCAGCCATTGCATAAGGTAAACCAACACCCATGGTGCCAAGACCACCAGAGTTGATCCATTGGCGAGGACGTTTGTACTTATAATAAAGTGCACCAAACATCTGATGTTGACCAACGTCAGAAGTAATGATGGCATCACCATTGGTCACTTTATATAAAGCTTCAACAACCTGCTGTGGCTTCATGGTGCCATCAGATAGGTTTTCATATTTCAAACCATGAACTTTGCGCCATTCATTAATTTGAGACCACCAAGCCTCAATTGCTTCAGGATTTGGTTTAGACACATTTAACTGTTTTAACTGTGCCAACATTTCTTGAAGAACAGGCTCTACTGCACCAACGATAGGAATATGCGCCATAATCGTTTTTGAAATGGTCGCAGGATCGATATCGACATGAATCACTTTTGAATTCGGGCAGAACTTGGCAGGGTTATTTGTTACGCGGTCATCAAAACGCGCACCAATTGCCAAAATTACGTCTGCATTGTGCATTGCCATGTTGGCTTCATATGTACCATGCATACCCAGCATGCCAATAAACTGAGGGTCATCACCCGGGAATCCGCCTAACCCCATAAGTGTGTTAGTTACCGGATAACCAAGACGATGCGCAAGTTCAGTTAATAAAGCAGAAGCATTCCCTTGAACGACACCACCACCTGTATAGATAACAGGACGTTTTGCAGTAAGTAATTCATCAATTGCTTTACGAATTTGACCAGAGTGGCCACGTGAAGGCGGTTGATATGAACGCATCTTCACTTTTTCAGGATATTCGTATGCAAACTTTTCTGCAGGATTCGTCGCATCTTTAGGAATATCGACTACAACCGGACCAGGGCGCCCACTTGAAGCGATATAGAATGCTTTTTTAATAATTGCAGGGATTTCACTCGCGTGACGGACCTGAAAGCTGTGTTTCACGATAGGACGTGAAATACCAACCATGTCAGTTTCTTGGAAAGCGTCTTCACCAATAAGATGTGATGCAACCTGGCCAGACAAAATCACCATTGGGATTGAGTCCATATAAGCTGTTGCAATTGGAGTTACTGTATTGGTTGCGCCTGGGCCAGAAGTGACCAGTACTACGCCAGTCTTACCTGTAGCACGCGAGTATGCATCTGCCATATGACCAGCAGCTTGCTCATGGCGCACGAGGTAATGATTGATTTTGTCTTGTTGAAATAGCGCATCATAAATATGTAATACAGCGCCGCCTGGATAACCAAAAACATGTTCAACGCCTTCGTCCGCAAGAGCACGAACGAGCATTTCACCACCAGATAAAAGTTCCAACGTGATTCACCCTAAAATTTTTATCACTATTTATGGAAGGCACAAATAGTGTTTCATTCATTGAATTGTCTGCACTGTTATAGCACACATATTGTCTAGTTTTCGTCGCAATAGAAAAATTTCTGTTTTCAGCCGTATAAGCTGTTTTAACATTAATAAAGCATGTCTGGATATACATACTTTAGTAAAATCAATCTCTCGGCTAGAGAGAATGTCTATTACAAAACATGATATTTATTCGAAGGGTGATCGAGTAAATACATATAAAACTAGAGAAAGCATTTTTGTTGTTTCTATATACAAAGTCAAGAATAAAGAAATGGTTTTTCCATAAAATTTTTTAGCTGCTGTTTTTTTAAGCTAATATTGAGCCGAATATTTGTTCATTCCCTCTCCATTTTTATTAAAAAATCACTCTTTTTTATATAAAACCCTGCATTCTAAATTGCTTATTTTTGAACTTTATTTAAATATAGTCAGTATTTTTTGGGGAACATCTAATATGAATTTATCTTATTTAAAAACAAGCCTGTATACAGCAGCGGCAACAGCAATTTTAGTTTGCTCAACTCAAAGTCAGGCAGAGCAATATTATAAATGGGTAGACCAAAGTGGCTCGACACATTACACCACCACACCACCGCCTAAAGGCGCGAAACATTTGAACAAAGTTTCGACTTATGGCACTCAGCCATCTGTAAAAAATTCGACACCAAGCCCTGAACAACCGGCTCAAGATAAAACAGATAAGGCTGTACCAGCAGCACCTAATGCCGTGCAGGAAAAAACTGCACCCGCAGCAGCAGTTCCACCTGCGCCACCTGCCCCATCCGCTTCAGCACCACGATAAGTAAAATGAGAGTGGTGAATACTTTCACCACTCTTCTTGGATTTAAAATAAAGAAGAATGGGTTGGGAAATTTTTATAGCTCATATTAAAAGATAAAATCGTGATCTAAAAACTGACATTTTCCTGTATTTTGCGCTATGCTGTGCAGCAATCTTTCATTTCAATTTTCGTTGTATAGCTTACGTCTATGACTATTTCTCACATTGACCCAGAATATCAAGCAAACACGATTGAACCATCCGTCCAACAAGATTGGGAAAATCGTAAAGTCTTTAAAGTTGCCGACACTGTCGAAGGTAAACATCGTTACATCCTGTCAATGTTCCCTTACCCAAGTGGCAAACTGCACATGGGTCATGTGCGTAACTATACAATTGGCGACGTAATTAGCCGTTTCTACCGTTTAAAAGGCGAAACCGTATTACAACCTATGGGTTGGGATGCGTTTGGTTTACCTGCGGAAAACGCTGCAATTGCCCATAAAGTTGCTCCGGCAAAATGGACATTTGAAAACATCGCTTATATGCGTGACCAATTAAAAAAATTAGGTCTATCTGTAGATTGGGACCGTGAATTTGCAACTTGTACACCAGAGTACTATCACTGGGAACAATGGTTGTTCGTTCAACTTTATAAAAAAGGTTTGATCTACCGTAAACTTTCAACAGTGAACTGGGATCCAGTTGACCAAACAGTTTTGGCGAATGAACAAGTTGAAAACGGCCGTGGTTGGCGTTCTGGTGCATTGGTTGAAAAACGCGATATTCCAATGTACTACTTCCGTATTACGGACTATGCACAAGAATTATTAGACGACCTAGACACTTTACAAGATGGCTGGCCTCAACAAGTGTTGACCATGCAACGTAACTGGATTGGTCGCTCTACTGGTATGGAAATTACTTTCCCATCTGCCAATACCGAAATTTATGCTGACGGCTTAACTGTTTATACAACACGTGCTGACACGCTTATGGGCGTGACATATGTTGCTGTTGCAGCAGAACACCCTCTTGCGCTTAAAGCTGCTGAAAATAACCCTGAATTGGCTGCATTTATTGAAGAATGCCGCATGGGTTCAGTTGCAGAAGCTGACTTGGCAACAGCCGAGAAAAAAGGCATGGCAACAGGCTTGTTTGTAAAACACCCTGTAACTGGTGAAGACCTTCCTGTCTGGATCGCAAACTACGTATTAATGTCTTACGGTTCTGGCGCAGTGATGGCTGTACCAGCACATGACGAACGTGACTTTGAATTTGCTAACAAATTCAACTTGCCAATTAAGCAAGTGATTGATGCCAAAGGCGCTGACGATGCAGATTACTCTGCAACTGAGTGGCAAGAATGGTACGGTTCTAAAGAAGGTAAACTTGTTAACTCTGGCGAGTTTGACGGTTTAGAATTCCAAGCTGCGTTTGACGCATTCCTTGCGAAATTAGAACCACAAGGTTTAGCAAACTCTAAAGTTCAATTCCGTTTACGTGACTGGGGTGTTTCTCGTCAACGTTACTGGGGTTGTCCAATTCCAATGATTAACTGTGATACTTGTGGTCAAGTCACAGTTCCAGAAGACCAACTTCCGGTTGTATTACCAACTGACGTTGTTCCAGATGGTTCAGGTAACCCGCTTAATAAAATGCCTGAATTCTATGAAACGAAATGTCCTTGCTGTGGTGGCGATGCACGCCGTGAAACAGATACATTGGATACATTCGTAGAGTCATCTTGGTACTACGCACGCTATGCGTCTCCAGACTTCACTGGCGGTATGGTTAAACCTGAAGCAGCTCAAAACTGGCTTCCTGTAAACCAATATATTGGTGGTGTTGAACACGCGATTCTTCACTTACTTTATGCACGTTTCTTCCACAAATTAATGCGTGATGAAGGCGTTGTACAAGGTAATGAACCATTTACTAACTTGTTAACTCAAGGCATGGTGCTTGCAGATACATTCTATCGTGAAGCAGAAAATGGTAAGAAAACTTGGTTCAACCCTGCTGACATCGAATTAGAACGTGATGAGAAAGGTCGCATCATTTCTGCAAAATATTCAGGTGACGGTCAAGAAGTGATTATCGGCGGACAAGAAAAAATGTCTAAGTCGAAAAATAACGGTATTGACCCACAAGCCATTATTGATCAATACGGCGCAGATACAGCACGTGTATTTATGATGTTTGCTGCTCCACCAGATCAATCTTTGGAATGGTCTGACGCAGGTGTTGAAGGTGCTAACCGTTTCTTGAAACGTGTATGGCGTCTTGTAGCAAGCTTCCTTGAAAAAGGAAACGCTGCAACTGCAATCGATACAGCAAACTTGTCTAAAGATGCTCAAGATTTACGTCGTAAGACTCACGAAACGATTCAAAAAGTAAGTGATGATATTGAACGTCGTCATGCATTCAACACTGCAATTGCTGCATTGATGGAATTGTTAAACGCAAGCAACAAGTTTGAAGCTAAAGATGACAATGACATTGCTGTAGAACGTGAAGCAATCACCACATTGTTAACTTTACTTGCGCCATTTGCACCGCATTTAAGCCAAACTTTATTGGCTCAGTTTGGTACGGACTTAACAGCAGCGATCTTCCCTGAAGTTGATGCTTCTGCGTTAACACGTAATACCCAAACGATTGTTGTACAAGTAAATGGTAAACTTCGCGGTAAACTTGAAGTTTCTGTTGATATTTCTAAAGATGAATTATTAGCTCAAGCTAAAGCATTATCAGAAGTGCAACAGTTCTTAACAGGACCAACCAAAAAAGAAATTGTGGTTCCAAACAAATTGGTTAACCTCGTGGTTTAATTACAGGTATTAATGAGAGGATCAAGCATGCACTTAGCCCAACGTTTAGCCGCTGTTGTTTTAACCTTAGGCCTTAGTGCAGGCTTAGTCGGGTGTGGTTTCCATTTAAAAGGAACTAACCCGACTGCGACTCCACTTGTTTATAAAAAGTTAAGCCTTGAGTTACCGGCAAAAACCGATGACCTAGAAACACAATTAAAAGTGTATTTAGCTGCAAATGGCGTTCAGTTCAGCAATGACAATGATGCGTATGTTCTTCATGTTTTAGAGTACACACCGCGTCGTCAACTTCTAAATGGTAAGCTTACAGAAGTGTTATTACGCTTGACTGTGACTTTCCAAATTGAAGACCGTCAAGGTAATAAAATTACCGAGCCGCGTACTTTAACTGCATCTCGTAGTTATCAATACGACTTAGCAACGGTTAACACTGAGAACCAGCAAGAAGGTTACTTACAACGTATTGTGATTGATGACATTGCACAGCAAATTACTCGTCAAATTTCAGCAAACCGCTTACCAAAAGCTCAACCATAAGATTTATTTGTTCTTAAGTAATGAAACTTGACTATTTACAAGCCCTTAAACGCATTCCGGAAGCTCGGGGTGCGTGGATTCTGCATGGACAGGAACCATTACTTGAACAAAACTTATTAGATACTTTCCGCAAAAGCTGGCAGCAACAAGACATTGAAAGACAGCGCTATGATATTAGTAGCGTGAGTGACTGGAAAAATGTTTTTAATGCACTGAACAGCTTGTCTTTATTTTCGCAGCAACTTGCGATTGAAGTTCATGGCAATATCAAGCCCGATGCAAATGGTCTAAAACAGCTTAAAAGCTATATTCAACATAATGAAACTAACCTACTATTAATTGTTTTACCTAAACAAGACAGTAGCAGTTTAAAGTCTGCTTTTTTCCAAGTTGTCGAAGCAAACGGCGTTGTTGTTGCTTTGACTGCCAACTATCCGCAAGACCGTCAAAGAATTTTAACTGCTGAAGCAGAGAAGCTCGAAATTCAACTCGACAATGACGCTTGGCAGTGGCTCATGCAGCATCACGAGCACAATTTACTCGCCGCTAAAAATAGCTTGATGCGTGTACGAGATACTTTCCCAGACCAAAAGTTGATTCAAATTGAACAGCTATATGCATGTCTACAAGATCAGTCCCGTTACACCACTTACGACTTAAGCGATGCTTTATTAGAAGGTAATCTCGCGCAGTCGATTAAGATTTTCCAGTATTTAATTGGTTCTGGTGAACCTGAAAGCCTAATTTTATGGACATTAAGTAAAGAAATGCGTTTACTCATGCAGTTGTTCGAACAACCGCATAATGCATTGCAGCTCGGTATTTGGAAAACAAAAGTTAGCTTATATCAGCAAGCGTTAAGAAGACTCAATCCACAGCAGTTTTTAGGCTGGTCTACTCTACTCTTGCAAATCGATGCGGCAATTAAAGGCATGTCTAATGAAAATGCCGAACATTTGATGCAACAGGCAATTGCCGAGTTGTGTGGGAAAACATTATTTATACAATAGAGCAGTCAAATCCTTTGCCTGCTTGATTGAAATATCATAAAAATTCACGTTTTATCCTCAATTGACTCTTATACTAATTAAAATTTTAGACTTTCTGACCTCTCGCCATGCCAAAAATAAAGCCAATTAAACTCGTTATTATTGTCGTCTGTATAGCCGTTATTGCTGTATTAGCTTGGAAGTTTTTAAAGCCTAAACAACAGCAACCTCAATATATTACAGCTGAGGTAACTCGCGGAGATATTGAGAATAATGTACTTGCAACCGGTACGCTTGATGCAACCAAACTGATTAGTGTCGGTGCTCAGGTATCTGGTCAGGTTAAAAAGATGTATGTACAGCTTGGCGATCAGGTCAAACAAGGTCAACTCATTGCACAAATTGACTCGACTACCCAAGAGAACAGTTTGAAAACATCCGATGCCAATATTAAAAACTTAGAAGCACAGCGCCTTCAACAAGTGGCATCTTTAAATGAAAAACAACTTGAGTATCGTCGTCAGCAACAAATGTATGCTCAAGATGCAACACCTCGTGCAGATTTAGAGTCAGCTGAAGCTGCTTATAAAACTGCTCAGGCACAAGTTAAAGCATTAGATGCACAAATTGAGTCTGCAAAAGTTACGCGTTCAACAGCACAAACAAATATTGGCTATACACGTATTGTTGCACCAACTGATGGTACGGTTGTTGCGATTGTGACTGAAGAAGGTCAAACCGTAAACGCGAACCAAAGTGCTCCTACAATCGTTAAAATTGCAAAACTGCAAAATATGACGATTAAAGCGCAGGTGAGTGAAGCCGATATTATGCGAGTAGAAAAAGGCCAACAGGTCTACTTCACTACTCTAGGCGATGACAGCAAGCGTTATGCGACATTACGCCAGATTGAGCCAGCTCCAGATTCAATTTCGAGTGAATCAAACAGTACAACAAGTTCAACTAGCAGTTCAGCTGTTTACTACAATGCTTTATTTGACGTTCCAAATACAGATGGCAAATTGCGTATTGATATGACTGCTCAAGTTTATATCGTATTAGATTCAGCAAAAAATGCCTTATTGGTTCCATCTTCTGCTTTAAGTAGTAAACAATTTTCTGGTCAAAGAAAACCTGGTCAGTCAGCTGACAAAGCAAGCTCTACACCAAGAGCAGAGCGAAAACATGAAGGTAATGGTGCTCGTTTAGAACGCTTAAATTTAACTCCTGAACAAAAACAACTTATTGAACAAGGCAAAGCAACGCTGAGTGTCGTTCGTATTTTACAAGCAGATGGTACGACTAAACCAACGCAAATTTTGGTGGGTATTAACAACCGTGTAAACGCACAAGTACTTGCCGGATTAAAACAAGGTGACCAAGTTGTGATTGCTGATAGTTCAGAAAACTCTGCAGCTTCTGCAAATAGTGGTAATAACCGTCGCCGTAGCGGTCCAATGGGAATGTAAGCATGACAAAACAAGCTTTGCTTGAAGTCAGCAATCTGGTCCGGGAATTCCCTGCTGGCGAAAGCACGATTCAAATTTTAAAAGGCATTGACCTTACTATTTATGAAGGTGAACTGGTTGCCATTGTCGGCCAGTCCGGCTCTGGTAAATCAACGCTCATGAATATTTTGGGCTGTCTGGACCGCCCAACAAGTGGGAGTTATAAGGTTAATGGTCAAGAAACCGGTAAGCTAGAACCCGACCAGTTAGCGCAGTTACGCCGCGAATATTTTGGTTTTATTTTCCAGCGTTATCATTTACTCGGTGACTTATCTGCCGAAGGTAACGTTGAAGTTCCAGCTGTTTATGCAGGTGTTACTCCTTCGGATCGTAAACAACGTGCAACTGCCCTACTCACTGAATTAGGTTTAGGCACTAAAACTCAAAACCGACCGAGCCAACTTTCCGGTGGTCAACAGCAACGTGTTTCGATTGCCCGCGCCTTAATGAATGGCGGCGATGTAATCTTAGCCGACGAACCAACAGGTGCACTCGACTCACATAGTGGTGTTGAGGTTATGCGAATTTTGCGTGAACTCAATGCGGCTGGCCACACCATTATTTTGGTTACACACGATATGCAAGTTGCAAAAAATGCAACGCGTATTATCGAAATTAGTGATGGCGAAATTATTAGTGACCGTCCTAATGTTCCAGACCAATCTACCGAAGAAGTTAAAACTGACCCAGATGCAGCCCCTGCTCTACAAAATAAGCAGAAAAAAGGCAAAAGTATTTCAGCTTGGCGTTCAACTTTAGACCGCTTATCTGAAGCGTTCCAAATGGCTTTACTGTCCATGAATGCCCACCGTATGCGTACCTTTTTAACCATGCTAGGCATCATTATTGGTATTGCATCTGTCGTAACGGTGGTAGCGCTGGGTAATGGTTCACAAAAGCAGATTTTGGAAAATATTAGTGGCCTCGGTACTAACACAATTACGGTATTCCAAGGTCGTGGTTTTGGTGACAACTCCAAAACAGCCAATTTTAAAACGCTGGTGCCTGCCGATGCCGACGCATTAATGACGCAGCCTTATGTGAGTGCGGTCAGTCCAATGGTCAGCACATCCAAGACTATGCGTTATCAACAAAATGAAGCGAATGCGACCATTAATGGTGTAAGTAACGACTTCTTTGACGTAAAGGGACTTGTCTTTAAAGACGGTCAAACCTTTGACCAGCGTAGTGTGCGAGATCGTTCGCAAGATGTAGTCATTGATACCAATACTCAAAAACAGTTCTTTAGTGATGGCACCAACCCAATTGGGCAAGTGGTATTACTGGGTAGTGTGCCGGCTCGTATTATCGGGATTGTAGAGCCTCAAACTAGCGGTATGGGTTCAGATGACACACTCAATGTGTATATGCCTTATACCACGGTCATGAGCCGGATGTTAGGGCAAGCCCATGTCCGTAATATTGTCGTACGTATTAACGATAAATACTCGACCAGCGCCGCTGAAAACGCGATTGTTAACTTATTAACACAGCGCCACGGTGCCCAAGATATTTTCACCATGAACAGTGACAGTATTCGTCAAACCATTGAGAAAACCACAAGTACTATGACCCTCTTAGTATCAGCAATTGCTGTAATTTCTCTGGTAGTTGGTGGTATCGGTGTAATGAATATTATGTTGGTTTCGGTGACTGAACGTACTCAAGAAATTGGGGTGCGTATGGCTGTCGGCGCTCGACAAAGTGATATTTTGCAGCAGTTCCTAATCGAAGCAATTTTAGTGTGTTTAATTGGTGGTGTACTCGGCGTATTACTTTCGCTCGGCCTAGGACAGCTCATTAACAAAGTGGCCGCAGGTAATTTTGCAGTGGCATATTCGATGACCTCTATTGTGGCTGCATTTGTTTGCTCAACATTAATTGGTGTCGTATTCGGTTTCTTGCCTGCCAAAAATGCCGCAAAACTCGACCCTGTTGCAGCACTATCACGAGAATAAGGAAAATTGCATGTCTTTTTCAATGACTAAACTTAGCGCAGCACTTCTCCTCACCAGTTCTCTTGTGGGATGTGCAGCGATGGTTAAAACACCTTACCAAGCCCCTTCTGTACAGGTTCCGGGTAGCTTTCAGTACGACAACCCAACTAAAACGAAAACTGTATCAGTTGCACAATACTCTGACCGTTGGTGGACGCTTTTTAACGATGCACAGCTCAACCAACTCGTAAACAACGTATTAGAACGTAATAGTGATTTAGCTGTTGCAGGGATCACCTTAAAGCAAGCTCGCCTGAAAGCTGATTTAACGGCAAATCAACAAGGCTTGCGTACCAGTTCAAATGTTTCTACAGGTCATAATTTCGATTTAAATTCAGGCGATGATAGTGCTAAAGGACTATCCTTAAGTGCAGGCGTAAGTTATGAACTTGATTTGTTTGGCAAGCTTGCTCGTCAAACTGAAGCAAGTAAATGGGAAGCTTTAGCGACTGAACAAGACTTACAGTCTACAGGGCAAAGTCTAATTGCCACTACAGCGAAACTCTACTGGCAACTGGGCTACTTAAATGAACGTTATGCAACTGCACAGCAAAGCTTAGCCACTTCACAAAAGCTTTATCAGTTAGTTCAAACTCAGTATAAAGCAGGTGCAGTTTCAGGCTTAGACCTTACGCAAGCCGAGCAGTCTGTTCAAAGCCAAAAAGCAAGTTTAAGCCAAATTGAACAACAGCTTGTTGAAACGCGTACAGCCATTGCCGTGTTATTGCATGAACCTGTACAGCAACTCAACATCCAAGAGCCACAGCGTTTACCACGTACAGCACTGCCTGCTATTGGTGCGGGTTTACCAGCGGATATTTTGTCACGTCGCCCAGACTTGCAAGCAGCCGAGCTTCGCTTGAGAAAAGCCCTAGCAACCAAAGATGAGACTAAAGCAAGCTACTATCCGTCAATTAGCTTAACCAGTAGTTTAGGTTCAAGCAGTACATCATTAACGGAGTTATTACGTAACCCTGCCCTCACGCTTGGGGCGAGTTTGAGCCTACCGTTTTTACAATATAACGATATGAAAAAAGATATCGCGATTAGCAACCTTGATTATGAAAAAGCGATTATTCAATATCGCCAAACGCTTTATCAGGCTTTTGCTGATGTAGAAAACGCGTTATCAAGCCGCACAGAACTCGACAAACAAGTAGAGCTGCAACAACGTAATGTTGAACTTGCAGAAAAAACCGAACGTTTAACCGAAGTCCGCTACCGTTATGGCGCTGTTGCATTAAAAACACTTCTTGATGCTCAGCAAACTACACGTACTGCGCGCTTGAGCCTTGTTGAAACCAAACAAAGCCAATACAACGCTTATGTCACCCTTATGCAGGCATTAGGTGGTTCACCTGTAAAAGAACTGCCGCAATAACTTGCGCCCAGTAAAAAAGCCGTAGTCCTTCAACTACGGCTTTTTTTATGTCTGAATAAATTTTAAAACTTATTCATCATCCATCATAGATTGGCTCATACCTACAGTATTGAAACCAGCATCTACATATAAAATTTCACCAGTAATACCTGAAGCCCAAGGTGAGCATAGGAATAACGCTGCGTTACCCACTTCTTCAATCGTTACGTTACGTTTTAATGGTGCAACTTTTTCGTTAGCATCTAACATTTTACGGAAAGATTTAATACCAGAAGCAGCTAAAGTACGGATTGGACCCGCAGAAATCGCGTTTACGCGGATACCATCAACACCTAAGCTTGATGCCAAGTAACGAACACCAGCTTCTAAAGATGCTTTCGCCATACCCATTACGTTGTAGTTAGGCATAACGCGCTCAGAACCTTGGTAAGTCAAAGTTAATAAACAACCTTGGCGAGCTTGTAATAAAGGTTTTGCAGCACGTGCCATTGCAACAAAGCTGTATGCGCTAATGTCATGAGCAATTTTAAAACCATCACGGTCAGTCACGTCAGTAAAGTCACCGTCAAGCGTGTGTGCAGGTGCAAAGCCGATTGAGTGCACAACACCGTCTACACCGTCCCAATGTTTTGCAAGTTCCGCAAATGCATTATCAATTTCAGCATCAACGGCAACATCACATGGAAACACAAGCTTAGAACCGAATTGCTCAGCAAACTCATCTACACGTTTTTTTAATTTTTCGTTTGGATAAGTAAATGCAAGCTCTGCACCTTCACGGTGTAATGCTTGTGCAATACCATAAGCAATTGATAATTTACTAGCAACGCCTGCAATCAAAAAGCGTTTACCTGCTAAAAGTCCTTGTGTCATGCCGATCTCACTCAAAACAATTTTCAGCATAATGCCAATATTCAACGTTTTTCGAAATTGCATAATGCATCTTTTTTCAAAAATCGCACGAAAAAAAATCGCCCCTATGCAGGAGCGACTTTTTATAATCTAAATTTTAGTCGTCAGACAATAAGCCAAGTAGACGTAAGAACGAGATATACATCCAGACTAAAGTTGCAAGCAACGCAATACCACACAACCATTCCATGAATTTTGGAGCACGGTATGCTGCGTTGGTTTCGATCAGGTCAAAATCTAAAATCAGGTTAAGTGAAGCAATGACTGCAACAAATGCAGCAAAACCAATTCCTAACCAGTTACTTTCAAAAATATAAGGAATGCTTGAACCAAATGCTAAACGCATAACCATCTGCACGATAAATACAATAAAGATCGCCAAAGATGCAGAGATTACAACCGATTTGAATTTTTCAGTTGCGCGGATAATTTGGAACTTATAGAGACCAAACATCACCAAAGTAGTGACGAAGGTTGCCAATAAAGCTTGAAGAGGAACACCTGGATATTTCAACTGGAAAGTAAACGAAATACCACCAATAAATGCTCCTTCAAATAGAGCATAAGGAATTGCTAAAGTTGGCGCAGTCGTTGGTTTAAACGTTGTGATTAAAGCTAAAACCAAGCCACCAATTGCACCCACAATTGAAGCTGCGTAAGCAATACCAACATTTGCAGTAAAGGCTGCATAGAAAAATAAAGCGACACCCACTGCGGCAGCAATGATGGTCAACATCACAGATTTTTGAATCGCACCTTGCACGGTCATCGGTTGACTGTAATCACTGACCGTTTCAACGCGGGTCAGTATCGGGTTATTACTTTGCATAAATGCTCTCTTTTTATAATAAATAAACTTAAAACATCATTTTAAGCAAAATGAATATGAAAGCCAAATTAGCCCTTGGCATTATTGTAACAATGTCCTTTAAATAATAAAAAAGGAGGCTACTGCCCCCTTTTCATATTACTCAGGCAAAGTCATTAATCTTTACCATCAGTATTCATAATGAAGAAGTATTCACGGTAGTACTTAAGTTCAGAAATTGAGTCACGAATATCATCCATCGCCAAATGTGATGCATTCTTTTTCAGGCCACTCATAATTTCAGGGCGCCAGCGTTTTGAGAGCTCTTTTACCGTAGATACATCAAGATTACGATAGTGGAAATACTGCTCAAGCTCAGGCATAAGACGATGTAAGAAACGGCGATCCTGACAAATCGAGTTACCACACATTGGTGAAACTTTTGGATTAACCCATTTTTTTAAGAATTCTAAAGTCTGTAACTCAGCGTCACGAGCTGTCAATTTACTACGGCGAACTCGCTCAATTAAACCAGACTGGCCATGCTGGCGAGTATTCCACTCATCCATTGCATTTAAAATACGATCAGGTTGATGAATAGCCAAAACCGGACCTTCGGCAAGTACATTTAAATGATCATCTGTAATAATTGTTGCGATTTCAATAATCTGGTCGTTGTCGGTATCTAAACCGGTCATTTCCAGATCAATCCAAATTAATCGTGTATTTAAAGTACTGCTCATGTATGTACGTTCTAAAATGCCGTAAAAACATCAATAGTAGCAAATTTCTTGCTTCTGCGCTGTAATTCCATACCAGCTTCGTGCTATTTTTGCGGTCTTCAAACAATGGTTTTTTTGGGATATGAATGGCTCTAATTCGTAAGCGTCGTTTAACTGAGCAACAGCAACGTCGTATTGAAAAACAGCATAAAACTCGCCAAGAAGAAGTCGATACTTCACAAGATCTAGATGGGCTGGTTGTACAGCACTATGGCCGTCAACTTGAAGTACAGGCACTTTCTGTACCCGAGCATCACCCAGAGAAACCTCAAGTTGCCGAAGGCGAACCAGAACCATTCTGGAAACCGATTGAATTAAAAAGTATTTGGCGTTGCCACACGCGCACAAATCTTGAATTATTGGTCACGGGTGACCGAGTGAAGTGGCAAGCAGACCCTAACACAGGCTTAGGGATTATTACTGCAATTCACCCACGTACTTCACTGCTTACTCGTCCAGATCGCTATCACAAAGTAAAACCTGTAGCAGCCAATATCAGTTTAATCGTTATTGTTTTTGCGCCGCTTCCAGAACCGGCACCGACTCTGATTGACCGCTACTTAGTAGCATGTGCAGATGCAAATATTCCTGCCCTTTTAGTGCTGAATAAATCAGATCTACTGACTGAAAATGACCCGATTCTCGACATGCTTAAAGAGTATGAAGATTTAGGTTATGAGAGCTTGATTTGTCATTCTAAAGGCGATATTTCAGCATTGTCTCAACGACTTGATGGTGAAACCGTTGCTTTTGTCGGTCAGTCAGGTGTTGGTAAAAGCTCACTTATTAATGTGCTTATTCCAGATGCCGAGCAGAAAACCAATATCATTTCTGAAAACTCCGCACTTGGTCAACACACAACAACCTCTACGCGCTTAATCAACTTTGGTAAAAATGGTGCCTTAATTGATTCGCCGGGAATTCGTGAGTTTGGGCTTTGGCATCTCGATTTAGAAAAAATTCGTATGGGTTTCCCTGAAATTGAAGCACATTTAGGTTCATGCCAGTTCCGTAATTGCACGCATACTCATGAAAAGAACTGTGGTTTAAAACAGGCTGTTGAAGCAGGTGAAATTTTGCCACGACGCTTAGATAGCTTCTTACGTTTAATCGATGAGATTCAAGAAGCGCAGCAAAAAAACTAATTTTCTACCCCTTTTGCCCTTGAAGTGGTGATTTTGATCACCATCTATATACGCTATACTCTAGGTCAATTTTGTTTTTAATTTTTTTAGGTGACTTGTGGAACGCTGGTTAGAGTTTATGGGGAATCACCCCATTTTGTTTGGTACACTCGGAGTCTTGATCGTATTGTTCTTCATTTTTGAAGGTCAACGTAACGGTCGTAAAATTTCTCCACAGTCGCTTGGTATTTTAGTGAAAGCGAAAAATGCTCTTTTGATTGACTTACGCGATAGCAAAGACTTCCGCGAAGGTCACATTAGTGGTAGCCGCAATATTCCTTATAGCCAAATTGCAAGTCATGCTGATGAATTAAAAGCAAGTGACCGTCCATTGGTATTTATCTGTAACCTAGGGCAAGTTGCTGGTAGCGCTTTACAGAAAGTTGCTCACCATGACAGCTATCGCCTTGATGGTGGTATCAGTAACTGGAAAGCTCAAGGCTTACCTCTCGTTAAAAGCAAACCAAAAGCTTAAGGAGAATTGTTATGGCAGCAAATGTCATTGTTTACTCAACTTCTGTATGCCCGTATTGCGTTCGCGCGAAACAATTACTTGAGCGTAAAGGTGTTGCTTACAAAGAAGTAAATCTTTCTGTTGAAGCACCAGAAGTACGTGCTGAATTAATGCAACGTACAAACCATCGTACTGTTCCACAAATTTTTATTAATGATCAGTTTATCGGTGGTTTTGACCAACTTTATGCTTTAGAGCGTGAAGGTAAACTCGACGAATTATTGGCTTAACATCGCATCCATATTAAGGAAAAAACAATGAGCGAAGAACAACAAGTTCAACCACAATTAGCTTTAGAGCGTATTTATACAAAAGATATTTCTTTTGAGGTTCCAGGGGCACAAGTTTTTACTAAACAATGGCAACCTGAACTTAATATCAATCTTTCTTCTGCTGCTGAAAAGATTGACCCAACTCACTTTGAAGTATCTTTAAAAGTTGTGGTTCAAGCCAATAACGACAATGAAACAGCTTTCATCGTAGATGTAACTCAATCTGGTATTTTCTTAATCGATAACATCGAAGAAGATCGCTTACCTTACATTTTGGGTGCATACTGCCCGAACATTTTGTTCCCATTCTTACGTGAAGCTGTAAACGACTTAGTTACTAAGGGTAGCTTCCCACAATTACTTCTTACTCCAATCAACTTTGATGCAGAGTTCGAAGCAAATATGGAACGTGCTCAAGCTGCTGCTGTTGAAGGTCAAGCTTAATTTTATAGCTTGTTCTAAACTAAAAAAACCGCGTAATTCGCGGTTTTTTTATATGTGCTATTTGGCTCACTCTATCCTTCAAGTGAATGAAGCTGAATAGAAGGGAACTGAAACCCACGGCAAGACTGCTCTGAACGCCATGCGACCGTTAAAATCATGTTACCTGAAACAAAATTTTGATAAGCAAACGTTCCAATAAGTTCATGCGAACATAATCCACCATGATTGGTGGGGTGGGCTTGAGTGTTTAAAGTATTTAAATCTAAACGTATACCAAGGCCTGATGCTTTTAGAACAGCTTCTTTAGTGGTCCAGACCTTAAACCAATACTCTCTATCTTGTTCTAGGCTTTGCCATGTTGCATATTCATCAGGATGAAAGGCATGTTGTGCCAAACTATCTAAACGGACTTTACGGTCAAGTTCTTCAACATCTATACCAATATCTTTAACCCGCTCACTTAGCGCCAAAGCATAATATTGTTGGCTATGTGAATGGTTAAAATGCAACGTATGATTTAACAAATAAGGTTTGCCATACTCATGTTTCGCAAATACTAAATCTGCTGGATTTACATTTAGCTTTTGAGCTAATAGCTTATTTTTAATATGTTGTATCTGCTGCTTTTTATAATCGTTAAATGTACGAAAGTCGGGAAAGTCTTGTTTCGACTTTAAAAGAAGTTGAGATAATGCCTGTGTATAAACTTCTATAATATGTTCAGACATTATCTCTACCCTATTTACTCAATTAATTAAAATTTAACGATGTCGCCTTTAAGCGTTACGCCAGCCATCATTGTGCCTTTATAACAGTCATAAGTCGTCGTACTACGTGTTTCATTTGACTTAAAATAACTCACAATATTGGTCACTGCATTTGCACCTTGTGCTTTAGCATTGTTTTGCATTTGAATAAGCGCTGAACGTAAAACCCAATCACATGAAGCTTCTGCTGATTTAGCAAAACCATTGGTCTTTTTATTGGTTACTACGTCTTTTTGAATAACTTTACCGCCCGACTTTGTACCACTTAAATAAAATTTTACAGAGCCATCCAAAGTTCCATCTGCTACGGCACGGTCTACAGCTTCTTTAAAGTTTAAATGATGTACTTCATCAGCAGCCTGAACGGTAGCAGTAAAACCAGCACTCAGCATTGCTACCAATAAAATTTTCTTATTTAACATTGTTGTGTTCCTTATTATTTAACACGTTTAAAAATAAGTGAAGTATTAATCCCACCAAAAGCAAAATTGTTGCTCATAATAATATCTGCATCGAGTGCTTTAGGCTGCTGAACGATATAATCCAGATCTCCACAAAGCGGGTCAATTTCATCTAGATTTAATGTCGGAATAAAGCAATTACGGTTCATCATTTCAATACTGAGCCAAGCTTCAATAGCACCACAAGCCCCCAGCGTATGCCCAAAATAACTTTTTAATGAACTAATTGGCTTACGGCCTAAAACTTTTGCTGTTGCCTGACTTTCTGCTACATCCCCCTGATCGGTCGATGTGCCATGTGCGTTTACATAACCAATATCACTAGCCTGCAAAGATGCATCTTTAAGCGCCAACTCCATACAACGCCCCATCATTTCAGCGTCAGGTTTAGTTACATGCTGGCCATCAGTATTGCTTCCATATCCAATAAGTTCAGCATAGATATGTGCACCGCGGGCTTTAGCATGTTCGTATTCTTCTAAAATTAAACAGCCTGCTCCTTCCCCAATTACTAAACCATCTCGCTTAGCATCAAATGGACGTGGTGTTTTTTCTGGCTGATCATTCATATTACTTGTGGCAAATAGAACATCAAAAACAGCCGCGCCTGCAGCACTGAGCTCTTCTGCACCACCCGCAATCATGACCAGTTGTTTGCCGTACTTAATTGCTTCATAAGCTTGACCAATGGCCATAGAGCCAGAAGTACAAGCACTAGACGTCGGTAAAGTTAAGCCTTTTAGGCCAAAATACACGGTCATGTTGACAGCACTTGTATGGGCCATCATACGTATATAAGTGGTTGCATTAATCTTACTCATGCTTTGATGAAGCAACATGCTTGCAAACTCACCCACAGCCTCTACGCTACCCGCAGAAGAACCAAATGCAACGCCTGTTTCACCACTGGACAAAATTTCGTGCCCAAGTAAACCAGCATTTTGCAAAGCTGTTTCAGCACATACCACAGACATGAGCGCAACACGCCCCATACCACGGGTCACTTTACGGTTAAAGTGCTTAGGAACATGAAATGTTTCAACTGGACCACCTAGCTTAGTCCGAAGATCAACATACTGTTCCCATTCAGGCATATAGCGAATGCCACTTTTTGCTGCATTAAATTGAGAAAAAATTTCGTCGGAAGTTTCACCTAAAGAGGTAATCCCTGCCATTCCTGTCACAACAACGCGCTTCATCAGATGAGTCCCCCATTTACAGAGATCACTTGTCGGGTTACATAAGAGGCTTCATCTGAACATAAAAATTTCACTACGCTTGCCACTTCATCGACCTGTCCCATGCGTTGTAACGGAATCATTTTAAGTGCATGTTCTTTAACTTCATCGGTGACCATTTCGGTTTCAATCAGTCCCGGTGCAACACAGTTCACGGTAATTTTTCGCTTCGCCAACTCTAGTGCCAAGGCTTTGGTCGCACCAATTAAACCTGCTTTTGCAGCGCTATAGTTCACCTGACCACGGTTACCCATAATTCCAGAAACAGAAGATAAAGTGACAATACGCCCGCCCTTGCGTAGATGAATCATTGGCATAATGAGCGGTTTTAAAACGTTATAGAAACCATCTAATGAGGTCGAAATCACTTCATCCCAGTCTTGATCTGTTAAGGCAGGAAAAGCACCATCATGGGTAAGCCCAGCATTGAGAACCACGCCATAAAAAGCACCATGCTGCTCTACATCTTGTTCTAAAATTTGCTGAACCGTACTGCGCTCATTTACATCAAACATTAAATAATGGCTATTTTGTCCTAATGCCTGAATCTCTTGTACGACTTGCTCCGCTTCTGACTGACGTGAACGTGCATGTACCGTTACATCAAAACCAGCCTTTGCCAGTTGCAATGCAATCGCCTTCCCAATTCCTCGACTTGAACCCGTTACTAAAATTCGTCTTGTCACAATGTATTCCTAATTCTTTGTGGTTATTCAAATGGTGATTCTGTTGGCTCAAATACACTTAACGTTGCCTGAATGCAGTGTTCAGCATATTGAATTTCACAGGAAAATTGCCCAAGTCCTTCATGAAAATATTGTTGTTCTATTTGAATGATCAATCGAGAACCCAAGGCGAAATAAGGAATAGGTAAATGTAATTTACGTGTTCCCAATAAAAATCCGACTTTTGGTGCTTGTTCTGACTGTTGGCCTTGCCAGCCTGAGTAAGCACTAATGGTTTGCGCCATAATTTCAATGCTTGCCCATGTCGGTAAACCTTCGGCTTCACAAAACATAAGCTCAGGTGTAATGGTTAGCTCAGCTTGTGCTCGCCCTTCTGCAACCTCAGTTAAATGGTCTATAAATACCATTGGTTGCTCATGAGGAATATATTGAATTGCCTCCAGTTTCATTAGGGCTTCACTCCAAAAACAAGACTAATATTACTTCCCCCAAAAGCGAAAGAATTACTCATTACATAGCGAATGGATTGTTTTAGTTCGGCATTTTGCACATAGTTTTGGTCAGCCAAATCCGGATCAATCTCAACATCTCGATGTAATGGTAGCCAGCTCTGATCTTTTAAAACCTGCTCACAAATAAACGCTTCTATAGCACCAGCTGCACCAAGACAATGTCCAGTTTTATGCTTGGTACTACTTAAAGCAACTTGATGATTACCAAAGACTTGTCGTACAGCTTTTATTTCCATGGCATCGTTTTGTGGAGTTGCAGTTCCATGAAGATTTAAATAACCAATATCTTGTGCAGATATATTTGCCATCTCCAATGCGCGCTCCATAGCGATCGCAGCACCTTTACCTTCCGGATGCGGAGCAGAAATATGCCATGCATCCATTGATTCTCCTGCGCCTATTAACATGACAGGTGTTTGTTCTTTAGTGAGCAAAAAGAAGGCTGCGGCTTCACCAATATTAATACCATCACGTCCAGCCCCACATGGCTGACAAATATCGCTAGATAAACTCTCTAGGCTATTAAATCCATTGAGTGTGAGTTGGCACAAAGTATCGACACCACCTACTAGTACTGCATCAGCTAAATCGGCTTGTAGCAAACGCTGCCCAGCAGCCAATGCTTTAGCACTTGAGGAACAAGCGGTAGAGATAGTATATGCAGGCCCTTCCCAATTTAAATACTGTTGTAAGGCTTTTGCTAAACAACTCATTTCCTGACGTCGGTGAGAAATGAGTTGTTGAGTTTGTCCTTCAAAATATTGCTTAAGCAATAATTCACTATCGGAAATACCAGAAGTAGAGGTTCCAACCACAATCGCTAAACGTTTTGATGGAAACTTCTCTGTATAACTTTTTAGTTCGGTTTCAATTTTTGCTAAAGCAGTCAGAGCAAATCTTAAATTACGAGAATCGACAGACTGTAAGGCATCCGGCACACTCGAACACAATGAGTGCGTATATTGTCCCACCCAAACATTACGATCAGCGATTAAATCATCACGCAAAGTTAAGGTTTGCTGCGACTGTTGTAATGCTTGTTTGATTTGATCAGGTTCACAACCTAATGCAGATAAACCCACACTGAACTGTATGCCGACTGCCATTTGAGCAGAATTATTTATAGATGAAACGCTCATGGTGTACTGCTTTTTTGAGGCTGCAAGGTATTTTCAATCGAACTTAGCGTCATGCTATAAGGAACTTGTTGATTAAGTAACTCGATACTTCCCTGACCTTTCTTGATGTGTAATACAGGCTGTTTATCAATATAAATATCCTGATTATCAGCCTGTTGCTTCATTTCTACAGCTTGTTGTCCCAAGCTCGAAAATTTTGGGTAGGTCGCAAATAAAAGATCACGTACCACAAATTCAAAAGGTAATAAGCGCATTTGGTCAATACGTTGCTCTACATGAACTCGTTGGCCATCAAACTGTAATTTAAACAGCTGTTGGCCCGTCAAGCTCAAAGCGACCATATCCAGTACATTTCCTTGCTGTTGCTGATATAGCAAAAAACTAAAACTTTGGTTTTTCCACTGAACTTCAACCTGATCTTGTCTTTGATAAGCTTGAGTTTGCCATAAGGGACTTTGTAAACCTTTCGCATGTGGCATCACTTGGCAGCCCGTAAAACATAGGCAACTACCAAGTAATATCATCATCCATTTGCACTGCATGCTTATACCTCTAATACCTGTTCTTGCATTAAGCCTTCACGACAGTATTCTGCTAGGGTGCTAAGTCTACGTTTGGCATTTTTATGAATTGGATTTTTTTCGTCCCATGCATAACCCGCCAGTAATGAAGAAATCATACGGCGAATGCCATCATTCTGATTTTGTGAAAAAACGACGTCCTGAAATTCACCTTCATACCATGACTCAACATAGGCACGAAACACCTGAATACCACGGCGCAGCGGTTTTTCATATTCTTGCAACCAGTCTACCTGTTCACCTTGCAAAACACGCTCAACCAAAGGAACCGCCAAGCTTGAAGATTTTAACGCGATAGTCACTCCTGATGAAAACACTGGATCAAGAAACTCACCCGCATTCCCTAAAAGTGCATAGTTGCGGTCTGCCAAATGCTTAACATTGGCAGAGTAGCCCACCAAAGTACGTACTGGTGTATCAAACTTAGCTTGACGTAGTACCTCTGACAAGCTTGGTTCGTCGGCTAAAATGCGTTTGAACATTACCTCTGGCTCATTATCGGCAGCATTTTCAACTGTGTATTTGTCAAAAAAATCTTGTTCAGCGACTACACCAAAAGAAGCTCGGCCGTCAGCAAATGGAATTAGCCAATACCATGCACGGTGGTCTTTTTCATGTACCGTAATTAAAATTTTATTACGGTCAAACTCAGGGTCATCCGTAATTCCATCTTCAATATGAGTAAACAGTGCACGACGTACCGGAAAGTTTGATGGACTCTCTAAATCTAACAATTTTGGCAAAATTCGACCAAACCCACTTGCATCAAGTAAGAACTTGGTTTGAATTTGATAGCTTTGCTGATTTTCATCTAATACCGTAAGAATAGGCTGTTCCGGTGCTACGTCTACATCTAAAACTTCATGTCCAAAACGAAGGTCTGCCCCATAAGCCTGAGCTTGTTTAGCAAGTAAATTGTCAAAATCTGCACGGCGAACCTGCCAAGTCGTCCCCGGCCCATCGGTAAACTTTTCAGTAAAGTCATAAAAACTGCGTTGTTTACCACGTAAAAAGGCCGCACCATTTTTAAATTGAAACGCATATTGCTCGACATGCTCGCGAACTGTTTCTAGTAAACCGGCTTCTTCTAAAAACGCCATAGATTGCGGTAGTAATGACTCACCAATTGAAAACCGTGGGAAATACTGCTTTTCCAAAACCGCAACTTTATAGCCTTTCTTGCGCAGAAGTGCCGCAGCAGAACTTCCTGATGGACCCGCCCCAATAATGACTACATCAATTTTTTCTAAAGTGCTCATAGCACGACTTTCCTTTTTAATTTATTCAAATTATGAATGGTCTTGTAAATTCACGATATGTTTTTCATCTGCTGGGGTGAGTAAAGTCGCATAGATGAATGAGAAAATAACCCCAAATAAAACCGTCAAACCAAAACAGTGAATTGCATACGTATGGCTAAATGAAAGTAATCCAAAGCCAAGTAAGGTCGACATCATACATAAAAATAACGCCATTCCAACTACTTGTGGATGATCATGCCCATGTCGATAAAAAATTGCATAGTCGACACCAATCCCAATGATCAGGAAAGTCGCCATAATACTAAACAAATTAATTTCTACACCTAACCACGCCTGAACAGCAAAAGTACTCAATAACGCCAAACTTACAGGCAGAACTAAAGGCACAATCGAACTTAGGCCATAAATAACGGCTAAGCCTAGTGTTAATCCAATTAATGCATAAATCAGAAGATGCTGAGCCTGTACTCTATGCTCGGCAAACATTTGTGACATTGTTGCAATCGGTTGCTGAAAATGCACATATTGAGACTGTAGCCCTTTTAAAACCTCTGGGTGTTTTATCCCTGTCACCATAACCAAACGCTCATTCGCTTGGAGCTGTAAAAAAGCTAAAGGATGATCTTTAAATACGGCGAAATCCAATAAGGGTTGTTTCGCGAGCTGCTGTTGCCATTGCAAAACATCAGCCACATTTAGCCCCATACTTTGTGCATATTGTTCTAAAGTCGAGCGTGGAATACTTTGTAATAACTGCACATTATGTTGCTGTTGAACCAATGGTGGAATCCACTGTCCCAAAGCTTGAAATGCAGAAATTTCCCCTTTTGCCTGTAACTGCTGCAACTGTCTAATGAGTTGTTGTTCCTGTTGCTGCATTTCATTTGCAGAGGTGGCTTTTACCACAAAATAATCACTGCCTTGTTGCTGTCCAAATTGTTCACGTACAGTTTGATCTTGCTGCTTTAAGCTCGCATCCATACCTTGCAAATTACGAATATCATCGTTTGTTTTAAGGTAGAAAAGACTAACTGTACCTGCAACTAAAATAGTCGCAATCAAGCTATAACGTATTTTTGCACGTTGCTGAAACCACAGTCGTGTTTGTCCAATCCATGACAAAGCATGTATGGCTGGTTGGGCATTAAGTGCAGGTAGTCTTGGTAATAAAAGTACACTACTAATCCAAGCCGCAGTTAAACCGACAATTGAAAATACCGCAATCTGTCTAAACCCAGGAAATGGTGTAAAACTCAAAAAGACATAAGCCACCAAGGTGGTCATTAAGCCCATAAATAAGCTAGGCAATAAAGGTAATAAAATCTGGAAACCACCTAGCTTGCGATGCTGAGATTGCATTGCCATGAAGTAAAAAGAAAAATCGACACAAACCCCAATTAGACTCGCACCAAATACTAAAGTGATGAGATGGATTTCCCCAAATATCCAGTGAGTCACTGCAAATGCAACAAAGCTTCCGGTCGAAACAGCAATAAATTCTGTCGCCATAGGACGTAATGAGCGGAAACCAAACCACACCAGAAAAATCAGACCTAATGTCGAACCAACACCAATGGTCGAGATTTCCTCTTTAGCCGATTGCGTTCCAAAATTTGTAAATAAGATCGTTCCCGTCCAATGGGAATTTAGCCCCATTGCAGCTAATTTTTGTTTGGTCTGATCAATCCAGTTCGATACTTGTTCTTGATAATCAATATTGTATGGGCTTTGGGTTAACTGTAATACAAATAACCGTGAAAGCCCCTGATCATGATGAATAGTCGCAAAGCCTTTCTCCATTTCAATATCTTGCTGCGATGGCTTTGCCAATTGCATGGCATAACGAGTAAACAAGAGTAATGGATCTTGCTTAAGTGATTCTGCTGTCACAGGTAGACCCGGACTCATCATCTGCATTAAGCTTTGTTCACTAAGTGCCGAGTAGTCTTTTTTTTGTAGTAACTGCTGGTCTTGCTCGCTTAACAAACCTACCCGATGTTGATAGAGCTGCTTTGCAAATTGATCAAAATCAAGTTGTGGTTTTAAAGGTTGCCATAATGCACTACTTTTGGCTTGTACCGTTAAAAGCTCCGTCGCGCTTTGTATCTCAGATTCATCTTTAGCATCCACTACAACAAATACTTTGTTATTGAGTTGCTCATTCATATACTGCTGAGTACGTGCAAGCTGTGGGTCCTGCTGCATTTTCGGCAATAACGCAAAAATATCCGTCTGAATATGGATATCTTTTTTAAGCCATGTTACGCCCAATCCCACAGCCATGAGTAAGAGCGCGATTAGCCACAGTACAGTAAATTTATTTTGCCAATTGGAAAAGCGCATGCTCGGCAGCCATTAAAGTCGTCGGTTTAGAAGTCTGGTGACTAAAGCGAATTGTGGTCAAATTATTGGCTTTTTCAGTAATCACAATTTGGTTTACATACTGTTGACCTTGAGCATCTACACGCACAAACAGTTTTTTAAATAAGCTACTTTTTGGCGTTAAACTAATATTCCAGCCCGCTGGACTATAGTTTGCACTCACTACATTAAAGTTCTTTGCCAAGGCTTGTTCATTGCCTGACATTAACTGCAAAAAGAGTGTTGCAACAGAACTATAAGGTGATTGATCAATTTGAATCTGGCTAAATGTTCGCTGAGTCTTTTGTACCAGTTTGGTTGGAGTAACAATGAGATCCGCCTGTACTGGACGTTTAATTTGCCATGCCACACCATAAGATTTCGCAAATAATAAAGAACCGTTGGATACAAAAGTTTTATTCAAAGACGGTAATTTCTTTTGCTGCTCGAAATCAGCACGGACTATCGGCGTTTGTGCCAACTGCTGAAAAATCTGTGTCACTTCTGTTGAGGCCGCATAAACGGCGCTCAAGCTGCCCATCCATACTGTGAGACCTATCCCTAAAGTTTTAACAAATTTAGACATCATGCTCCCCTCGTTGGTTGGAACTCAGACCACGCATTTAAACGTTCAAATAAAACCTGAGGTGACTGAAGGCACATTTCACGGTTTGCAATATTTACAGCAACCTGTGTGGTATAGCCCTTGGTTAAACGCTTTCCAGACTCGGCATCAAAAATCAAATAGTCTATTTTTAAACGGTTTTCCCATTCTTTTAAAATAGCCCGAACCCGAATCTTTTGTTCAAACTCAATACCATATGCATAACGGACGTGACTTTCTATCACAGGCCATGCATAACCAGATTCTTTCATTTGCATATAGTTGTAATGAAATTGATCAAGCAATTTACAGCGTGCAATTTCAAAATACTTTAAATAGTGTCCATGCCAAACCACATTCATGGTATCAACATCATGAAATGGAATCTCAATGATTACATCCGCATGCATTCGCTCACCTTATCCCATAAATTCTGGTTGATTAAACAATTCAAGTTGGTCTAAACGATCAACAATCTGTTGTAATTCGGTTTGTAATGGTCGATCTTCTTCGACAAATGCAAAGCTTTGTAAGGTCCATTGCATGAAGGCTTGTAATGTTGGGCTTAATTGTTCCGTTAAACCTTTCAAATGAATCGCCTGTACACTTGCACAGCACAGCGCTGCAATTACTTGCTGTGTCAAAGTAATCACACGGCTCGCATCACGTGCAGCAATGGTTCCCATACTGACTTTGTCTTGGTTATGGCATTCGGTTGAACGTGAAAAAATTGAAGCAGCTAAGGTGTTTTTTAGAGCCTCGGCTGTCCACGCGGAGACTCCAATCTGTACAGCTTTAAAACCATGATTCAGTGGTAAACGTTCAGCCGTTGCACCTGTTAAATTACGTGGTAAACCATGATTCATTTTATGATCGACCAACTGTGCAATCTGTCTATCCATCAAGTCAGCAATATTGGCAATCATAATTTTTAAGCTGTCCATTGCCTGTGCAATATGTCCACCGTAGAAGTGACCACCATGCAACACACGCATGCCGACAGGATCAATTAATGGATTGTCATTACTCGAATTCAGCTCATTTTCAATAAACTGACGTAACCATACTTTTGAGTCTTCAAACACGCCAATAATATGCGGCGCACAGCGTAATGAGTAACGATCTTGCAAGCGTGGACTCTGATGTGCGGTTTGTACTTCACTGTTCAGCCAATCACGTAATTGCTTGGCAATCTGTTGCTGCCCTGGATGCGGCTTTTGTGCAAACAGAACTTCATCGAAATGACTTGGATTACCTTCCAATGCCAATACGTTCAACGCAGTAATCAAAGTACTTGCAAAAGCAATCTGCTCTGCTTTTTTATAATTTAAACATGCAATTGCCGTCATCACCGCAGTACCATTCATAAGGGCCAAGCCCTCTTTCGGTCTGAGTGTTAAAGGCTGTAACCCTTTTTCGGCATACACTTGAGCAACCGGAACAATTCGTCCATCGACATAAACATCACGCTCACCAACCAAAGTTCCAGCAATATAAGATAATGGTGTTAAATCACCGCTTGCCCCCACTGAACCTTCAGATGGAATAACCGGAATCACATTTTGATTGAGCAACCAAACTAAGCGTTCCAGCAAAGCAATCGACACACCTGAATAACCACGTGCCAATGAACATAAACGAGTAACAACGACTGCACGTGCAGTAATTACATCAAGGTTTTCACCTAAACCACAGCCATGAAAACGAGAAAGATGCAGTGGCAATTCATTGACCTGATTCAATGGAACTTCAACCAAACACGAGTCGCCATAACCCGTGGTCACACCATAGATTACCCCTTCTTCTTCAAGTAACTGATCGAGAAAATCAGCTCCTTTTTGAATCAGTTCACGCCATTCAGAGGATGCAGGTAAAGCAACCTGACATTCGCCTCTGGCTACAGCAACAACATCTTCAATGCAAAGTGGTTGTTCCCCTACGGTTAACACACGCATGTTATTTCGTCCAAAAATTATAAAAATTAAACCATTGATAAGGAGCTCGCATGCAATGCTGCTCTAATACATTTACATAGGTTCGAGTCACACTTTGCATACTTTCAATACGGTGAGCACGCGGTAAATTTACCTGCTCTGAAATGAGATGGATATGCACTTGAAATTGTTGCTGCATGCGATAACAAAATACGGCAATCACCGGTACTTTAAGTAAATTTGCCAAAATCCATGCGCCTTGTGGAAATGCAGCAGTTTCCCCTAAAAACTCTAGCTGCTGTACTCGGTCTGACTGCACTGGCACTCGGTCTGCCGCAACAATGACCCACTCACCTTGTTGCATTTTGTCCTGAAGCAACATAGCCGTTTCAATACCGAGTTCATCGACCGATAAAAGACAAACATCTGCTTTATCATTTATTTTTTTGAGAAAATCATTAAATTTCGTTGCATGTTTTTGATAAACCAGCACATTAATTTTTTGTGGATGATCTGATTTTATTGCGCGAAGTAACTCAATATTACCAAAATGCGAGACAACAATTAGAGCGCCCTTTTGGTAGTGCTGATGAAAATACTCATGTCCAAAAATTTCCAGTTTCTGTTCTGGAATATTGCCTAGCCAGCCCTCGATCTTATCTAAAATACATTCGCCGAACTGCATAAAGTGCGCGTAGCTATTTCCCAAAGTCGGCTCATGTATAAATGGAGAGTTGGCTCCTGCAAAACGATGTAATTTTCGTAAGTAGAGTAGTGAAGCTTGTCTTGCTGCAACTGCAAATAACCAATACCACATAATCACAAAGTACAGCACCAATTTACATAACCAGCGTCCACCAAAACGATAAAACCAAAGCATTAACATTAATGGCAACATGCCACCACGCTCTTTAATATCATTCCATTTTGGAGAAGCTGACTGTGTCATGGTTAACCTTGCAGCTTATGTTTTAACAGTTTTGGTAAACGAATCAGCATCCCCATAAATAGAGTTGCATGTGCCTTGCTTAGGCCTAAGTTGTCTCGCCAAGCATGAAAATGGGAAATCCCCTGCTCTGGATAAACCACTGGCGTCGGGACATTAATGAAAGGTGTATTTTCCCATTTTAAACGCACTAAAATTTCACTATCAAAACCCATACGTGGTTGGAATTTAGCGCTATTCAATACCTTAATGGTGCTCTCAAGTGGATACACTCGGAAACCACACATACTGTCTTTAATCTCAAACGATAAACTATTTAACCACACCCAAAAGTGGGTAATGTAACGTCCATATAGGCGCTTTTTGGGAATAGAGGCATCGAAATATGGCTGACCAATCACCATCGCATCTGGATGCTGCCGAGACTGTTCCAGAAATTTTGGAATGTCATCCCAGCAGTGCTGACCATCGGCATCGAGTTGTAATGCATGACTTAAACCAAGCGCATGTGCTGCGCGTAATCCGGTTATTACAGCTTGGCCTTTCCCTTTATTTACCTCATGCTCGATTAAATGAATTTGAGGATATTGCTCTGCCAAGTCTCTTAGAATTTGGCTACACGCATCATCACTTCCGTCATTTACCAACACAATCGGCAAATGAAAACTATCCAAATTAGCAATCAAGTCTGCTAAGAAATGTGGATGATTATAGACTGGGATAACAAAGCCATAGTTGGTCTGCATTTTTAACCCTCTACTTCCGTTTGCAAAGCAAATAATAGTCGTCCTGAAGCTAGAATCTGTTCTGAATCACGTAATTCAAAACTCACCTTATGCTCTTTTCGAGAAAGCTTGAGTTGCACAACAGCATAAGGACAAATGAGATTTTGGAATTTTAACTGCTCATACCCTTTGCACCAATTTAAATCGGACCAAATTGATTTAGCAAAATGTTGTAAAAAACCTATTTGCCCAACCCCTGGATAAATAGGCTGTTTTGGAAAGTGGCCTTTAAAACATGCTAACTCAGGTGGAAACTCAAGACTAAAAATATAGTCATCTGCACTTTGACTCTGTGATAGCACTACAGGTTGCAACATCGGCTTGAATAGCGTTTTCAAATAACTTTTATCGAGTTTAGATTGTGTATTTTGCGGTAACTGACTTAAAAAACGCCATTGACGTGGAATTGCTAAGGTTTCTAAATGATCTTTCAACTGCTGTTTTAAATGGCCAACAAAGACTGCCTTACCCTGCTTTTTCAACTGCTCACGAGCCTGCTCTGTCAGAACAACAATACAACCAAGCATTTGACGATGCTCAT
Organism: Acinetobacter sp. ABJ_C1_1; assembly: GCF_044684115.1. Lineage (NCBI taxonomy): Bacteria > Pseudomonadati > Pseudomonadota > Gammaproteobacteria > Moraxellales > Moraxellaceae > Acinetobacter > Acinetobacter sp. ABJ_C1_1. The sequence continues at coordinate 115,497 of NZ_JBITPU010000002.1, forward strand.
GCTCAAACACCAGTACATGGCACTGCTTGACTTCGTCTAAGGCTTGAATACTTTGTTCAATCGCATCTAGACTCAAACGTTTTTCTTCAAGCTTAATAATTCGGTCGGTGCGTCCTAAAAGCTGAAAGCTCTTACACATCTGATCTGCCCATTCGGCACGGTCACCTGTGGTAATCCAGTTATCTTCATAAGCATGATTACTTTTGACCATGAGCTGATGGTCTTCAATACGAATAGCTACATTGGCAAAAGGCGTCCATACGTCATCATCTTTAGCACGATGGGCAATGCCGCCCGTTTCCGAACTTCCTAAAACTTCAATAATTAAGCAATTTACTAAAGGACGAACGCCACTTTCTAGTTTGCCACCAGAACTAAACACCATCTGGCATTGTTCTAAAACCACATCGGTTGTCCAGCGTTTTAATAAAGCTGGGCTTGAAATCAAATAATTACTTAAACTCAGTGTTTTTAATTGCTTTTGAACGTGTATGACATCTTCTGGATAAGCAACTTGCGGTATATAGAAACAACGCCCTGTTGCAAGAGGTAAAAGTAGCTTAAACAGTAATCCATAAATATGCTGGTGACTCACCGTTGCAATAGCTATAGCATCATTTTCAAAAACAAAACTTTGGCTTAAGCCTTGTACCTCATTGAGTAATTGTTTTAGGGTTCTTGGGATTTTTTTAGGCTGCCCTGTTGAACCAGAGGTATAAAAATAGAGTTGTGCCTGCTCTAAAAAGTCATCATCCAACGTTAAAGATAAGGGAGCAACTGATTCAACACTTTGACGTTTTAAAAAATAAATATGCTGCGCTGCAAAGTCCTGTTCTAATTCACGCACTCGATTTGGCGGTAACAGCACCTGCTTTTTAGCCAATAATGCAGCAAACAATAAAACCAAAAATTCGTAGCTATCTGTTTCCCATAAAGCCCAAGTTAAATTTTCTAATTGAGCAATTGCACCGGCTTGTAAGGCCACATCCTGCCAAAAATGATTAAAGCTAGTTGAATGCAGAGCACTATCTAAGCAAAGTGGCTGAACCGAATCGATGAATTTCTGAAAATGACATTGCATAATTTTGAATTAATGATTTGAAGAATGTAAACGCTGATGCCTTTTACGCAAAATAAATTCGCCAAGGAATAACATGCCCATCAGCACATAAGAAATAAAGCCATTATAAATGACCCAAATTTGAGTCGAAGTAAAAAAAACCGTAATGAATGCAATTAATGCATTACATAAAAAGAAAACACACCAGACCTTAGTGACCTGCCTAGTCCAATGAACACCTGATGGTGGTAAATCAGGTTCAATCAACCGAGCAAAACGCTCAATCATAGAAGGAGGTTTTATTAAGGTGAATGCAAAAATACCTAAAGCGCCTAAACTCATCCCAACCGGATACAGCTTTAACCATGCATGATTCTGTAGTAGTAAGCTTAAGCCACCACAAACAATAGCAAGGCTGGTTAAAGGCCATAAAAGCTGATTACCTTTACTAAATAAACGTAAAACACCTAGCCCAATAAGCAATGCACTTACCCAGACAAATTGTCCGTGAGATAAACTCCAGCCCACAATAAAGGGATACAGCACGAAAAGTGCTGTAATTATCCCTTTAATTAACATTTTCATTCAGCAGTCATATTCTGAATAACAGTCACTACATCTAACACAGTTCTTACATTTTTAAAGTCTTCAGGTTTTACTTGTTTACCTGTGAGCTCTTTAATCTTCACTACCAAATCAACTGCATCAATACTGTCTACATCTAGATCTGAATATAAGTTTGAATCTAACTGTACAGACTCAGGTTCGATTTCAAATAAATCTTCCATCCATTCACGGAGCTTTGCCAGTACTTGTTCTTGAGATAACATCATCACACTCCTTATGCTTGCTGCTGCGCTTCGACCAACGCAACCAAACTTTGAACTGATTTAAAGTGCTGTTTGGTCTCATCCGATTCTGCACTTAAATGGATGTTGTAACGTTTTTTCAAAGCAAGTCCTAACTCAAGGGCATCAATCGAGTCTAATCCTAAACCTTCTCCAAATAATGGAGCTTCTGTATCAATATCGGCAATAGTAATATCTTCTAGTGCTAAAACATCAATAATCATTTGCTTTAGTTCATCAGCAAGATTGCTCATTTCAAGATAACTCTTCATCAAAAATTTTGTAAAAACTACGACTTAACTCACGAACTTGTTTAGGTCCTACCGTTAAATCTTCTAATAGATCTTTTACATACACTGCATCTAGTACCTTCACTTCTATATGAAATGGCCGAGATGGTACGTGATACCATTTTTCATTTTTGGTTAATGTAGATGGAGCACATGTAATCACTACTGGGCGAATTGGCACATTTGCACGAATGGCAATATTTGCGGCCCCTCGCTGAAACTCATTGAGGATCATTCCTTTTTCAGTCCGAGTACCTTCCGGAAAGATCAAAAGAGAAGCGGCATTATCCTCTTTTAGCCGAGAAACACAATCCTCGACAAACTGTTTAGAGCCTGCATTTAAAATATAACCTGCACTTTGTACTGGTCCTTTGGTAAATGGATTGCTCCAAAGGGATTCCTTCACCACACAATTAGCTTGCTGCATCATACCAATTAGTACTACAACATCAATCAAAGTCGGATGGTTGGCAATCACAAGTTCTTGGCGACTATTTTCTAATTTTTCTAGACCTTCTACCGAATAAGTCATAATGCCAAGCTTAACCATCATTTCAGTAAAGCCTTTAAAGCTATGCTTAATTATACTTTGGGCATATTGTTGGCGTTTTTCCGGATCTGATGTGGTCACTTTCAATGCAGGTGCAATGACTGCCGCAATTGCCATACCCCCTATACCAAAACTCGCAAAGCTAAAACCTGTAGCAGCTACCCGCCAACAATAATTACTTTTTTGCTTTAACTTTTTAAGGTTTAGCATTTTTTCCACCCATATTCAGACATAGAAAGATCAGCACTTTGCCAAAAACGAGAAAATGTCAGACCATCTAATTCATCTGTAGGTGACCATTCAGTAAACTGTAAATTAGGCTGATCCAAACTTACTAAGGCAGCCATTGCATAGGCAGGAAAATCAATAGTCTCGCTATAAATGTTTGGTAAGGGTTCATCGTAGGCAACGACTAAAACTCGCTGAATACGTGGTAAAGCTTTTAATGCAGCGTAAGCTTCTATTAATCCTTCTGTCCATGAACAACTTAGACTGGTAGATGGAGTGTCATCCTGACATAAAATAGAATACAAACCAGAAATAGCATTGTGAACTGAGGTAGAGAACTGCGTAGGTGATGGTGTTTGGCCTTGCAGAACATCTTGTAATATTCCTAATGTTTTAGCTTCATCACCATAACGTGATACCCAAACAATATAATCAACACGCTGTCCATCTAAAGTACTAATTGCACTATTGAGCGCTAATTTAGCCAAGGGTGACAGACGCCTTCTTTGCATGGCGGGAATACACTCAAGTGCCGCGTAGGAAGGTTGGGCATGTGTAAGCGTTAACTGGGCAAGATGTAATGTTACCATGCTAAAAAAGAACCTTAAGCAGCATTATTCTTTCGGAATATAGATTATTTTATAAAAAAATGGATTATAGCATTCGTTATGAAATTTACAAAAAATTACGTTTATCAATCACACTTTTTCATAAATCTTTGTTCTATCTTAATTCTTTGTAAAAAAAGCCCAAAGAAGACTTTGGGCTTTTTTACATGAATACAGATTAACGATTAAATTTCTTTTCCGCTTTTTTGAATTTCTGAATATAACGACGGCGGCGCGCAGCTGTACGTTCATCAACTTGACTCTTACGACCTTCAAACGGGTTTTCAGAAGTTTTAAAGTCAATACGAACTGGCGTACCTTCAAGTTTATACACTTTACGGAACACGTTCTCTAAGTAACGGCGGTAGTCCGCAGGTGTCTTATCAACCTTGTTACCGTGAATCACAATAGTCGGTGGGTTCTGTCCGCCCATATGCGCATAACGCATTTTAATACGGCGACCACTAATCATTGGTGGTTGATGAGCTTCTGTCGCATCACTCAAAATTTGAGTTAATTTCGCTGGTGAAACTTTTAAGTTTGCAGACTCATAAGCACGGTGGATAGAAGGATATAAATCACCTACCCCTGTTCCATGCAGTGCAGAAATTAAATGAATTTTCGCCCAAGGAATGAAGTCAAAACGACGTTCAACGTCAAGCTTACATTGTTTACGGTCGTACTCGCTCATGTTATCCCATTTGTTAATGGCGATTACCATGGCACGACCAGCTTCAAGTGCATAGCCAATTAAATGTAAGTCTTGCTCAACAATACCTTCACGCGCATCGACCACAACAACCACAACGTGTGCATCTTTCATTGCTTGTAAAGTTTTCACAATTGAGAATTTCTCAATCATTTCATCAACTTTACCTTTACGACGCACACCCGCTGTATCAATTAAGGTGTATTTACGGCCTTCACGCTCAAACGGAATATAAATAGAGTCACGAGTTGTACCTGGTTGGTCAAATGCCACTACACGGTCTTCACCAAGTAAGCGGTTTACTAGCGTTGATTTACCTACGTTCGGACGGCCAATAATGGCTAAACGCAAGCCAATATCTTTGTCATGCTCTTCCGGATTTTCATCTTCTGGAACTTCCGCAAGTACATCTTCAAGCATTTGCTGTACGCCGCGACCATGGCTCGCTGCAACCTGTAAGGGTTCGCCCATACCAAGTTTATAAAACTCAACTAAAGCAGCTTCAGCATGTACGCCATCTACCTTGTTCGCAACAAGATAAATTTTCTTGCCTAAAGTGCGGAGTTCACGAGCAATTTGCTCATCAGAAGCTAACAAACCGGCACGTGCATCAACTACAAAAATAATAATATCTGCTTCGTTGATGGCTGTTTTTGACTGCTCGGCCATGTAGTTATCGATACCGCCTTCACTTTCACCGATACCGCCAGTATCAACAACAATGAAAGACTTATTTTGATAAGTCGCATCACCATATTTACGGTCACGAGTCAGACCCGCGAAGTCGGCTACAAGTGCATCACGACTCTTGGTAATCTGGTTAAATAACGTTGATTTTCCGACATTCGGACGACCAATGAGCGCAATAACGGGTTTCATACAATAACCTTAATTCAAGACCAGCCATATCTCATGGCATGAGCATTAGAAACAGTACAGGAGATATATTTTAAGGTCAGATATGACCATAATAAAAGACGGGGCTTTGAACTGATTTAATTCAAACACCCCGATATTTTTTAACAGCGTAATTTGTTAAGCGGCTATTTTAGCACAAGCGAACAAAATTAACGATTCTGCCAAATACTTAAATCGCCTTTTCGGGTCGAAACGTAGAGCTGATTCTCAATAACACGTAATGTATTGACCTCACCACTTGTTTTAGAACGACCTACCAATTTACCTGTTGCTGGGTCGATCAGGTGTAAAACACCATCTAAATCGCCAACAATAAGGTCCGATCCCAACACAACAGGGTTACTTAAATGACGATTTAAGAGACTTTCATTTTCCCAAAGCTTTTCGCCTGTAGATAAATCATAAGCAGTCAACTTACCATCAGTTGATGAAACAAATACTTTATTGTCATAAACTTCTGGACGCTTGGTGCTGCTTGAATCTTCACTCCAAACTACGCGTTGAGAAGCCAAATCAGTCACTGTGACTTGACCTTGGAAGCTGGTTGTAACCATTAGCTGGCCTGCAACAACCGGGTCACCATCAATATCGATTAGACGTTGAATATCAGAACGACCTTCACTTACCGCAACACGACGTTGGAAACGTGGAATACCACTAATCGTATCAATTGCATACACATACGCATTTGCAGAAGCAATTAAAACAGTACGTGGATCAAGACTGACTGGTGATGGTTGACCGCGCAAACTGAACTGAACGTTTGGCAATTTGTATGCCCAAACTTGTTGTCCTGATGATGCATCATGTGCAAATACAGTACCGTCGTTTGCAATTGTAATCACACGTCCAGATTGAACTAAAGAAGGACTTAATAATGCACCAGATAATTGTGCAGTCCATTTTTGTTCACCTGTAGCTTGATCTAAAGCAAATAACTGACCTTTGCTGTTACCCACAACAACAATACCTTCAGCAGCTTCAACACCAGAGCTTAAGCCCAATTTACTTACTTTTTTCTCCCACAGACGTTGTTTACCGCGATATGCAGCTACTTCGCCTTTAGGGTCAAGTGTAAAAACAACACCGTCATTAGCATCAAGTTGTAAACGTAATGGATCTGCCTTATTCGTAGAAGAAACACTGCGCGAAAACACCGGTACTAGAGACTTTTTCGACTCAGTCAATTTCGGTAGTGGATTTGGTTTTGCTTCTTTTACTTTGTTGCTAGAACATCCCACCAGTACAGCTGATGCGATTGCAATTGCCAAAGGCAGTTTGAATTTCTGATTCATTAAGACTCTTCCACCTGTGTTTCCAAAATTGGGCGCTCAATCTGTGGATCTTCAACTAAAACGCCAACACTTTCGAGTTTAATTTGTAAAATTTGTCGCTCTTGTTTACGTTCCAGTAACGAATCCCATGCAGCTTGATACGCTTTTTTAGCAGAATTAATATCTTTCTTCGCAACAAAGATATCACCACGTAACTCTTCTACTGTTGCTTTAAATGCCGGATCGACATTACCAGATAAGGTTTTTAGAGCTTCATCATATTTGTTTTGCGCTAATTGTGCATCTGCTAAACGCAATTTTACAACCTGAATCAGTCCTTCATCTTTTACTTTTGAGTTTTCAACTTTTTTCAAAGCTTTTTCAGCAGCAGCATAATCTTGTTTTTCATATGCAAGCTTTGCCAATACAAATTGAGTTTGTATCGCCTGAACTGAATCAATATCATCTTTTACAAGTTTATCTGCTGAAGCTGTGATTGAAGCTAAAGCATTTGGATTATCGGCTGTTGCATTTGCCTCATCCATCAACTGCTGTACTTTTGCAGTTTCTGTCTGACTCGTTGCAATATTTCTTTTTTGCCAATATTCCCACCCGAAAAAGGCAATCAATGCAATGAGAATCCCGCTAATCATGGCAGAACCATATTTTTTGGCGAACGACTTTAAGCTGTCGAATTGTTCTTCATCACTTAAGCTCATGTGATTGTCCTTTTCCAGATGTTTCAGTTTATTTTGTAAATTTTTCAATTAAGAATGGTACGAGTTCAGCCAATGCAACTTGAGACTGCTCAGCTGTTGCTAACTCTTTGATAGCAAGCTGCTGTGCTTCCCATTCACGTTCACCCAAAATCATGGCGTAAACGGCCCCAGCCTGATCAGCTTTTTTCATCTGACTCTTCATGCTGCCCTGTGAACCCGTTTTAATGCGAACATTGCTATTAGCAGCTTCTAACTCATCACGTAATTGCTCTGCCAAAACCAATGCTTTAGCTTGATAAGCAGGCTCTGCAACCAAGAAAACTTCACAATCGCGTACAATTTCAGCTTGTTCAACTTGCTCAAGTAGAAGCAATAAACGCTCCATCCCCATTGCAAAACCAACAGCAGGTACAGACTGATCAGCCTTACCTTTTAATTGGCCAACTAGACCATCATAGCGTCCGCCTGCACATACTGTACCTTGCGAACCTAGTGCTGTCGTTGTCCACTCAAAAACAGTTTTATTGTAGTAATCTAGACCACGTACCAATTTTTGGTTAATTACAAATTTAACGCCTGCAGCAGTCAAATAGTCTTGTAATTGTTGGAAGTGGCTTAGGCTGTCTTCTTTTAAGAAGTCATGTAATTTCGGCGCATTTTCCAAAATTTTCTGGGTCGATTCAATTTTAGAATCTAAAATACGTAATGGATTTGTCGTTAAACGACGCTGTGAATCTTCATCCAAAGCATCTTTATGTTCATTTAAGAACGCAACTAAAGCATTACGGTATTCTGTACGCTCATCTGTTTCACCTAAAGTATTCAACTCAAGCTGAACCATATGATCAACGCCCATACGTTTCCACAAACGAGCTGTCAAAAGAATCAATTCTGCATCGATATCAGGAGTCGCTACACCAAAAGTTTCTACACCGAACTGATGGAACTGGCGATAACGGCCCTTTTGTGGTTTTTCATAACGGAACATAGGTCCCATATACCACACACGCGGCGTAGCGCCACGCAATAAGTTATGTTCAACCAACGCACGTACACAACCCGCAGTCCCTTCTGGACGCAAAGTTAATGATTCAGGTGGGTTTCCTTTATCGAAGAATGTATACATTTCTTTTTCAACGATATCGGTTGCATCACCAATAGCACGTTTAAACAGTCCCGTTTGTTCAACGATCGGCAAACGAATTTGTTGGTAACCATAAGCATCCATTAACGATGCTAAATGCTGCTCGAGACGTCTCCACGCTGCTGTTTGCGTTGGTAAAACGTCATTAAAACCTTTGATTGCGACAATTGAACTCATGATGAACTACGAATAATTTCTTTAGATTTAGCTTCTTCAAGCTCTTGAACACGTTGACGAACCATAGTTTCGATTTCATCAACCAATTGATTGGTATCAATTAAATGGCTTTTCTCACCATTGCGATAAACCAATGAACGAGGCGCTGCCCCAACAACCCCGATATCTGCTTCTTTTGCTTCACCTGGGCCATTTACCTTACAACCAATAACTGAAACGTCCATTGGTGTACGTATATCTTCTAAACGCTCTTCTAAAGCTTGCATCACCTGAATCACGTTAAATTCTTGGCGAGAACAACTTGGGCAAGCAATAAAGTTAATACCGTTAGAGCGTAGACCAAGCGATTTTAAGATATCAAAACCGATCTTGATTTCATCTTCAGGTTCAGCAGCAAGCGAAATACGCATGGTATCGCCAATGCCTTCCATCAATAAACCGCCAAGAGCAATCGCTGATTTCACAGTACCTGTACGGTAAATACCAGCCTCGGTTACACCCAAGTGCAATGGATTATCAATTTGTTGTGAAAGCAAACGATAAGCATCCATGGTTAAAAACACATTTGATGCTTTTACGCTGACTTTAAACTCATGGAAATCTAGACGGTCTAAAATATCAATATGACGTAAAGCCGACTCAAGCAGCGCCTGCCCTGTAGGCTCGCCATATTTTTTCTGTAAATCTTTTTCTAGAGAACCCGCATTCACACCAATACGCATAGAAATGCCATGATGACGTGCAGCAGCAACAACTTCACGAACTTTCTGGTCTGAACCGATATTACCTGGGTTAATACGCAAACAGTCTGCACCATAGTCTGCAACTGCTAAAGCAATTCTATGGTCAAAGTGAATATCAGCCACTAGTGGAACTGAAACACGTTTACGGATCGCACCAAAAGCTTCAGCTGCTTCCATAGAAGGAACTGAAACTCGCATAATATCTGCACCTGCATCAACACAACGTTCAATCTGAGCAACTGTTGCATCGACATCGCAAGTTTCGGTATTTGTCATACTTTGCACGCTGATAGGTGCATCGCCGCCGACATAGACCGAACCAACACGAATTTTACGTGTTGGTCGACGTTTAATTGGGTTCTCTATCATTGTATCGCTCAACTCATGGTATTAGCGGGATAAACGGAATTCAGCTTTACCGTTTACCGTATATGGAGACAATGAAATCTGTTCTTGGTTTAAGCTTAATGACACAGCTGTTGCGTCATCAAGACGAATCTGGAATGGAGACTCACCATTTAAGGTTAAAGTCGATGCCTGACGACCCGTAGCTAAAACCTTCCCTGTTGCATCTACAATATGAACAGAAGTTGGACGGTTAAAGTTTAACACCAATTGATCACCCGCTGTTGCAGAGGCATTTCCTTTCATAGGTAAAACTTCAACATCAGACTGATTTGCTTTTGGCGCCTCAGCTTCTTCTTTGTTTGAAGTCCATTTTTGGACACCCATCACAATCAATGACACGACAGCAATAATCAAAATCGCAAGCAATGCACGCTTTAACCACTTCTTGTTACGATCACTATTAGAACCCGGTAATTTACCCATGATTTTAATTGGTGAGTTGTTTAAAGCATGATTTGGCAAAAGGCCTGTATCGTTTGCATAAATCTCATCAAAACGCTGAATAATTGCAGTTGCATCAGCATTTAAATATTTTGCATAAGAACGATAATAACCTTTAATAAAAGTTGCTTCTGGCAAAGATTTATAATCGTCTTGCTCTAACGCACTGAGCGTTTTAAGCGGCATATTTAAATCTGAAGATACTTGCTCTAATTCTTTTTTCTGAGAAACACGAATTTGACGTAAATACTCACCAGGACGTTGAATATTTCCTAAAGCAGAAGTCGGTAAGCTTGAGCCAGTTGGCTGCTGTGAATTAGGATTTATTTCCATACGGCCTCAGTACTATACTGTAATTGCAAATAACGTTGATATTCTGGACTTTCCGGGAATAAAGCACGTAACTGGTTTACTAAAACTTGCATTCCCATTTTATCCGCATTGGCTCGAGCCACTCTTAAACCAATCCAAAGTGCGCGAGCACCCTGATTTTTCTGCCCCACTGTACGAACATATTGTTCATACATTTGTGTAGCAGCCGGAATCTGCTGCTGCAAATAAAAAATTTCTGCTAACTCTAACATTGAAATGTAAGAGTCGCGGTTAGCAAGGAGTGCTTGTTTGAATGTTTTTTCAGCACTCGCAATATCACCCAATTTTAAATAAATCCGCCCAAGATTTTCTAAGGCTTGATAGCGTTGATCATACCCTAATGTTGCACCAGCAATACGGAATTGCTCGACGGCATCATTATAACGCTCCATTTGGTACAAGTACGTACCATAATTATTACGTGCCTGAGCATTATCTGGCTCAGAAGAAATTGCACGTTTAAAATAATGTTCTGCTTTTCCTAAATTGGGTTTACTGCCTTCTTGTTGCAATAAAATACCCATCATCATATTTGCCGTTGCATCACGACTATCGACACTTAAGGCTTGATCAAGGGAACGCTTTGCAGAATCCAAGTCACCAGAACGAATGTATTCTGCAGCAAGCTGCGTACGCACCTTCACTGCTTTTTCCGGGTCCTTTTTTAGTGTTGGCGAAGTCTGACAACCACTTGCCAGAAATGCAACTGCAACCCCCATACATAACATGATCTTTAACTTCGGAGTACTCAAAGTCTTCCCTCAACTTTATCCTTGTGTACGTAAAATCTCTTGACGCTGTGTAACTTTTTTCTGCCATTGTTCAGCACGGCGGGTTCTATCAGCTACTTGGCCCACTAACTGTCCACATGCAGCGTCAATATCATCACCACGTGTTTGACGAATCGTACACACAAATCCGGCATCAGACAAAGTTTTTTGGAACGAGATAATGCGATTTCGACTTGAGCGACCATATGGCGCGTGCGGGAACGGATTAAACGGAATCAAGTTAATTTTACTTGGTAAATTTTTTAATAATTTAATCATTTGCTGTGCATGTTCAGGTTGGTCATTCACACCTTCCAACATGACATATTCGATAGTCACATGTTTACGCGCACTTTCATTACCATCTTTGGCAATATAACGCTGACATGCTGCAATCAATTGAGCCAATGGATATTTTTTATTAATAGGCACTAATTCATTACGTAGTTCATCGTTTGGCGCATGTAAAGAAATTGCCAAAGCGACATCAATATCTTTCGCAAGTTGGTCAATTTTTGGTACAACACCTGACGTTGATAAAGTCACACGACGTTTTGACATACCATAAGCAAAGTCATCAAGCATAATGTGCATTGAGCTTAATACGGCGTCATAGTTGAGCAATGGCTCACCCATACCCATCATCACGACATTGGTCACTGAACGCTCACGTTCAGCAACAGGCACTTCTTCCATATAAGAATAGTTTGCCATCCAAAGTTGCCCAATAATTTCATCTGGCGTTAAATCACGCTGGAAACCTTGCTTACCTGTTGAACAAAATGAGCAGTCCAATGCGCAGCCCACTTGAGAGGAAATACAAAGCGTCTTACGTAGTCCAGTTTTATCTTCGGCAGGAATTAATACAGTTTCAACTAACGAACCTGCACCCTCACCTACACGGAACACCCATTTACGTGTGCCATCTTTTGAATAATGACGGTGAACAACCTCAGGAGCTTTAATCTCACAAATTTGTTCAAGTTTTGCACGCAACTTGCCTGAAATATTCGTCATTTCAGCAAAATCAGTAACAAAGTACTGATGAATCCATTTCATGACCTGTCCGGCACGAAACTTTTTCTCACCAATATCTTCAAAGAATTTTTCTAATTGCGCGCGTGACATGCCGAGTAAATTCACTTTTTCGGCAGCAGGCGATGCTGGCGTGGACGAAGATTGCTGCTGTCCATCAAGATTTTCAGATGAAACGACCACTGCAGAACTCATGTGTATTTACCTAAACCATGTCAAAAACAGAAGATATTGTTCAAGAATCAGACAATATGCTCTTGAGAGAATAAAAAAACCAGATAAGTAGTATACCACTTATCTGGTTTGAATGCTTTCGATTAACGAGTGCGTGGGCAGATCTCGTTGTCAGCAAAGAAGTAAGCAATTTCACGCTCTGCAGAAGCAACTGAGTCAGAACCGTGAGCAGCGTTTTCGTCGATGCTTACAGCGAAATCAGCACGGATAGTACCAGGAGCCGCTTCTTTAGGGTTTGTAGCACCTAAAATTTCACGGTGAGCAAGAACTGCGTTTTCGCCTTCAAGAACAGATACTACAACTGGACCAGAAGTCATGAATGCAACTAAGTCACCAAAGAAACCGCGTTCTTTGTGCTCTGCATAGAAACCTTCAGCATCAGCTTGAGAAAGGTGTTTCATTTTAGTCGCAACAATTTTTAAACCCGCTTTTTCGAAACGAGCAAAAATTTCACCGATGTGGTTTTTAGACACAGCATCAGGCTTTACGATAGACAAAGTACGTTCAATAGCCATGAGTGGCTCCTTTATTTTAAGATTTAAACTTTAAAAAATTTGCAGCATTATACCGATGTCATAGGCAATAATCAGCTTTGAATGTGTAAAAGTTGCGATTTTTTCTACTGTTTTTAGCGAACTTCGTCTATCCAGGCCATTTGGATACCTTCTAGCAATCCTTCGGTTGATTTATTTGGGTCATCACTGAAGTCTGGTAATGCACATACCCATGCATGTAAATCGGTAAAACGGATCCATTGCGGATCAACTTCTGGATGTGCTTCTGACAATTCAATGGCAATATCAATCGTATCTGTCCAACGTAAGCCCATAGCGGCTCCTATCTGTTTAATCTGCTAAATCACGAACTGTGTACTTTAGCAAATCCACAAACCTAATCGATAGCTTAAGCTGATAAAAATTACTGTTCGTTATAAAGCAATGCCCAATAATGGCGCGACAAAAATAATCAGACTTGCTACTGCCGCACCAATAAGCGCACCCACAATCACATCACTTGGGTAGTGAAGCCCCAGTACCATACGAGACAACGCAACCAGCACCATGAAAGGTAACATAGCGGCTAATAACACAGGTTGGATATACCCCAACACAATTGTCACCATCACTGCGTGTAACGTATGACCAGATGGAAAACTAAAGTGATCGAGTGGTCTTTCACCAAGCACAATTACTTGATGGACTTGGTATGGGCGTGGACGCGTCGTTTTATGTTTTAAAAATTTATAAATTGCCGTTCCTATTGAGCCGCCAATTAACAAATAGATAATTTGCAAACTGTAGGTAATGCCATGCATTCCCCATACAATTGCCAGCATGAGGTACCAAAATGGCCCATCGCCCGCACGGCTAATAATTTTGAAGAATAAAGCCACACGTTGTGAGTGAGAAAAATGATTGAGATATAAACAGCCTCTCAAATCAAGATCGAGTATTTTTATTTTTGCATTCTTTAATTTCATGGTCGTTCTCCTATTTTAGGATACTTAGGTGAAGTCCACCGAGGATTCCTTCACCACCTGATAAAATGCCTGTTCTAATTGTTGTACCGGAAGTTGCCAACCGCTTTGCTGTACTTTATGACAGGCTTGTATGCCCATTTCTCTAAGTTGTTGTACTGAAGGGAGTTGATAAATTTGTTGTATAAAATGGTTTTTCTGCCCAAGTGGACTTAACCAACCACTTACGTTATGGACTAAATATTGATGTGCACATGCATAATCATACGCGATAACCGGCAAACCGCTCGCCATTGCCTCTAAAACTACGTTACCAAACGTTTCAACTTGACTCGCAAATACAAATACATCTGCGCTTGCATAGGCAGCCGCCAAATCTTGTCCACGCAAACTACCGGTAAAAATGACGTTTCTCGCTTCAGGTAATGCTTTTAATCGAGCAAGATCCGGGCCATCTCCCACCACAACCAGTTTAGTTTTATGTTGCTGCATGTTTTGCATGGCTGCATAACTTTCAACAATCAATTGCACTTCTTTTTCTGGTGATAAACGCCCTACATACAGCATGACACGAGTATCGGCATCGACACCCCATTGCTGGCGTAGGCTTTCTGAGCGATGCTTTGGCGAAAAGCGCGTAGTATCGACACCTCGTCCAACCACAATAAGTGGACAGGTAATACCAAAACCACGTAAAGCTTCTTCTGTATCTTTACTCGGAACACAGGTCACTTGCGTGTTGTTATGAAACCAGCAAAGATATTTTTGAATTGGCTTAACTAAAAAAGCCAAATCAAAGAATCGACTAAAATCTTGAAATGGTGAATGAAAGCCACTAGAAACAGGAATGTCTTTTGCTTTTGCAGCTTGCATAGCAGTTAAGCCCAGCGGCCCTTCCGTCACAATGTGCACAACATCTGGCATAAATTTTTCAAAAGCTTTTGAAACTTTTAAATATTGAGGCCAGCCAAATTGCAGCGTTGGATATTTCGGAATCGCTTGTGACATGACCAGACATTCTTGCTCTGGCAAAAAATCATGACACTTGGCTTTTTGTTCAGGTCGAACCAGTAGAATTTTATGCCCTTGTTTTTGCAAACCTTGACATAACTGTAATAGTGAGAGTGCTACGCCATTAATTTCTGGCGGCCATGTCTCTGTCACAATCGCAATTTTTAAACGAGGACGAACCAACCCGTGGAGTTGGTGCAATTCCTGAGTATTAGACAACTGCTGTTTTTGTTTAAAATAGAATTGGAAGCTTTCAGGGAGTTGCTGTTGTTTTAATAGTGCTGTCGCGTATGAGCCTTGCATAGCGCCATCCATCAATGTATTTATTTTCATGCTTAAAGATTAAGCAGCTTTCTTGACACTTTGATGATAAATGCATGACAGTTTACTGACATAAAAAATTAAAAAAGCACGCTGAGAACAGCGTGCTTTTTCGTAAAACAGACAAAAGAACTTAACGGTTTTGCAATTTTGCATAGTCCATAAGTACATTTGCTGCTTCATTCACAAATGTTTCTTCTTCTGGCAACGCAGGACGTTGGTTAGCTTTCATTTTGGCACGAGATTCAGCTAACGCATCTAATGAAGCTTGATAGCTTTCCCAGTTTGCAAAAGGCTTTTGACCTGTTGCTGCACGACGTTCATTTTCAGCATCTAAAGTTTGCTTTTCCAAACTCAAAAGCTCAGCACGGCGCTTATCAATATCAAGCACAACCTGTTTCTGGTCACTCGTAACCTTCGCGATTGCCGTACGTTTATTTAAATATTTAAACTGAGGATCGACAGCAACACGTTGTTCAGAGAATTGAGACAACTTCGCAACATATGGTTGAACAGAACCTTCACGCTTAAATGGTGCGGTAGGAATGGTATCCCACTTTAATGCGTTCTTCGATTTACGCTCACCAAACTCTTCGTTATAGATATCGACAAGCTTAATATCTGGCACTACACCTTTGTTTTGCGTACTACCACCTGTAACACGGTAGAATTTACGCTGAGTTAAGGTCGCTTGGCCGTACGCCAAAGTATCAAGTTGGACCTGAGCTGTACCTTTACCTGTAGTTGTACTACCAATGATAATGCCACGTTCATAGTCTTGAATTGCCGCAGAGTAAATCTCACTTGCTGAAGCAGATGCCAAGTTCACCAATACAGCGAGAGGACCTGTATAGATTTGCTGACCGCCATCGTTGTCTTCAAATACACTGACATTGCCGTTGCCATCACGAATTTGCACAACAGGACCTGACTTAATCACTTGTCCAAGCATACGTGCAACTTCTTCTAATGAACCACCTGGGTCATTACGCAAGTCAATAATGATACCTTCTACTTTCTTCGCTTTTAATGCCTCAAAAGCATTTGCAGTATCTTCAGAAACTGAACGATATTGCTGACCAGCGCGACGTGAACGATAGTCAAAATAGAATGACGGAATTTCAATCACACCTAATACATGCTTTTTACCATCGCGTGTCACTTCAACTGTACGTGAGCGAACACCTGCGTCTTCTTCTTGAATAACGTCACGTACTAAAGTCACATTACGTGCCTGACTCATTGATGCACCAGCACCAAGAAGTTTCAGAGTTACTTTAGTGCCACGTTTACCACGGATAAGCCCAACAATTTCCGAACTTGACCAACCCACCACATCGATCATTTTACCGCCCTCTTGAGCGACTCCAACGATTCGATCTCCCGATTTCACTTGGCCAGACTTACTTGCAGGACCACCTTCTACAATGGTTTCAATCTTGGTGTAATCTTCATTGCCACGCTCTGGACGAATTGATACCCCAATCCCTTCAAGCTGCAAAGTCGTTTGGCGATTCAATTCAATCGCATCAATTGGCGGATAATAGTTACTGTGTGGATCATAAGTCGCTAACATTGCATTTAATGTTTTATCTAAAACATCATCGCTTTTTACACGACTAATTCTTTCAAGCTGACGTGTATAACGCTTAGTCAAAGTTTGAGCTGGCGTTAAATCTTCTGGACCTTTTAAGTCTTGACCATCAGCAAGTGACGGGTTTTCTTTCAGTGCCTTTTGTTTTGCCTGCTCTTCTTCACGGCTAATGGTTAAATTAATTAACTGTGAAACCAGCATTTTACGCCAGTGATTTTGCTGCTCAGCCGTTGTTTTAAAATACGGTGCTTTTTCGCGATCTACTTCTATATAGCTATTTGGTTGCTTTAAGTTCTGTTGTTGTTTCAACTCAGCCAACATGAACTCGTAAAATTGTTTTAAGCGTTCACGATATTGCTGGTGAATTGCAAACGATCCAGTTAAGTTCCCCGCTTTTAATGAAGCACCAAAATTTGAACCATAGAGTTTTTTATAATTTTGAACTTCAGCGTCTAAAAATAATGAATGGTCTGGATCAAGACTGTCTAAATACATATCAAGAATACGGTTAGATGTATTCGCATCCAGACGCATATTTAAATAATGTTGGCGATCAACTAAAGTTGCCAGTTGACGAGCCACCAAGGCCTGCTCTTGCGTTGGCTGGATCGATTGAGAAACAGCAGCTGTATTGGTTGCTGCTCTTGCTTCGTTCATCGTATGAGAGAAGAATAAACCGCCAGTCGCGATTGCTACTGCACAAGCTATAGTTTGAAGTTTCATAAATTCTTAATACTTCCTTGGGTGTTCGTATCTTACACGCTCTGTTTTCGATATGAACTAAGCAGATTCAACATCTTAACCAACTAAATTGTTTATACCGTGTAGTTTTATCATATTCTGTACTGACAAAATGTAGCAAATCATTGCAAAATTCGCTTATTGTTTTTCAATCAAAATTCAAATGGAACCAATATGATTGGCGCGTTGATGCTGGACATTGCCGGCACAGAACTTACTAAAGAAGATATTGAACTATTACAAGCTCCGCAAGTCGGTGGCATGATTTTATTTGCACGAAATATTGAATCACCACAACAAGTCCGTGCTTTAACCGACCATATGCGCCAAGTTCGCCCAGATATTTTGATTGCTGTCGATCAAGAAGGTGGTCGAGTTCAACGTTTAAAATCTGGCTTTACGCTATTGCCAGCGATGGGCCGCTTTGGCGAACTCTATATCACCCAACCACAAAAGGCGCTTGAACTGGCTGAACAGTGTGGTTGGTTAATGGCAACTGAAGTCTTGGCTGTGGGGATCGATTTTAGTTTTGCACCAGTTTTAGACCTTAATGCAATTAGTGATGTGATTGGTGACCGTGGCTTCTCTAAAAACATTGAGGATATTGCCCCACTTGCTGGCGCATTTATGCGCGGTATGAAAAAAGCTGGAATGGCAAATACCGGTAAGCACTTCCCTGGTCACGGTTCAGTAAAAGCAGACTCTCATGTTGCTGCTGCAATTGATAGCCGCAGTTATGACGAAATTTATAACCATGACATGCAAAGCTTCATTAAGCTTATGCCTGAGCTTGATGCACTCATGCCTGCACATGTGATTTATGATCAGGTTGACCCAAATCCGGCAGGTTTCTCACCGTTCTGGATTAAAGAAGTTCTACGCAACCGTTTGAAGTTTAATGGTGTACTTTTCTCTGATGATTTAAGCATGCAAGCTGCTTGTGTAGCTGGTGGCGCAGATGCACGTATTCAGGCCGCTCTGGCAGCTGGCTGCGATATGGGGCTGGTATGCAATGACCGTAGTGCAGCATGTACAGCACTTGAAGGTATTGCAAACTTAGAGCTACCAAACCAAGAACGCCTTGAACGCATGCGTGGCCAAATTCCACAAATTCAGATTGGTGAAACTTTATCGCTTGGAAATGAATGGCAAGCTGTCAAAACAGCCATTGAAGAGTTTAAAAATTCGATCTAAATTATGAATACGTAGAAGCGTCATCTGCAACCTGAGCAATGCAAAAGCGTTAGCGCTTTCGCATTGCGCAAGACAAACGAAGTGCGTAGCATTTACTAAAGCATAGCTTTCGTTTTACGGTACGGCAAAGATAATTAATCTTTGCTATTCGTACCTCAGGTTTTGCCTACTTTTGCCAAATGAGAAACATCGTTTCGCAAGGTAGGTCGAACCGAAGGTTAATCCCGATATGAAACATTTAAAATAGCAAAACTCCGCCGTGATGTATTAATCAACTTAAATGACGTAATTTCAATTCAAGATCTTATAGCGCTTAGGCAATGAAGATCACAGAAAAACAATAAATCGAGTTCAGGACGAATGACACAACACCTTTCAAAACACCGCCACATCTCTTTTACAGCCCACTATACGGGTTATATCTGGTATCAAATGGGGATCTCACACGAAGCACTTGCTACCAGTAAAGGCAAATCACTGGCATATTTAGTTCACCCATTAGAGTCTTGGGCAGAGAAATATGTGGGTGGCAGCATGCGCACGACGCTTAAACAGCGCCATACCATGCTTGATCATAATTTAGAGAAGTTGATTCAAGAAAATCCTGATTTACAGGTGCTTGAAATTGCCTGTGGTTTATCACCACGCGGCTGGTGGTTTAGACAGCATTACCCTTCGATTACCTATCGAGAGCTTGATTTACCCGATATGGCACAAACCAAACAAAATGCCCTACAACAAATTGAAAAAAATGCCCCTGAGGTTTTATCAGTCGATTTATTTACCGAAGCCTTTGCACAAGCGTTTGAAGTGTTTAATCCTAACCGCCCACTGGTTGTGATTAGTGAAGGTTTAATTAACTATTTTGATAAAGACTTATTAAAACAACTGATCCAATCGATTGCCCACTATGGTGCTTCTTTTAAAAAGTTCCATTACTTAACCGACCTTTACCCTGAACCCGTTAAAAATAAACTCGCCAGTATTATCTGGAACAGCAGTAAATTACTGAAATTAATGTCTCGCAGCTCTTTTAGTTTTCATTTTAAAACGCCACTTGAGGTGAAAGACTTTTTTAAAGATGCAGGATTTAGTCAGGTGAGTGTTGAGCAACCACAAATATTCTTTGGACAAGTTTCTAAAGAGAGAAGTGAAGAACATTTAGGTGGCTTAGTTTGGACCATTCATGCCCAAACAAAATAATAAATATAAAAAAATGGAAGCTCGAAATAAACGAGCTTCCATTTATAAAAACCTAATTAAGCAGTTTGTTTTTGACGGACAATAAAACGACTTAAACGATCAGCAAGCTCAAAACTGCCATGCTTAAATAAAGCACGGATTCCTTGTTCAGTAGCTTCAAAGATTAAACATTCAATTGAGAAAGGGCCTTCCTCATCTTCTAAATGCAGAGCCAGATCCCGTGGGTGTTCATTTACAAAGTCGAGCTGTGTCACATCATCGAACTTCAAGTACATCCCAAAGAAAGTCACGTCCACAATCGTCACTGGCAATTCTGTTTTACATTCACGGTGGCTCAGTTTCGTTTTAGGCTGGAGAACTGGAATCCGTTCCTCACCTCGGCGCTCCATACTTTGCATTTGTTCGCGCGTCATTGGAATAATGCCATCCAAATTTTGGATAGATTCACCTTTTAAAAATGAAGTGAACAAACTCATGGTTTCTTTACGACGCTGGAGCTGTGGTACATGATCTGCGTTTGCAATTAGTGCAAATTCCATATCTGGACATTGCAAAGCAAAATTGGCATTTTCATGAGGCAGAGTAAAACTGTCATACTGCCCTGCTGCAACCAGTGTTTTACACTTTGGAATCGGCACATCTGTTAAACGCAAAAGTCGATTACAGTTAATGTCATAACGTTCACGCTCGGTACCCGTAAACTCAGCCATTTGCCTAAAAAATAATTTTTTAGCTGTAGGTGACATACGGGTTTTATCTAACTTGGCATGATTGACCAAATATAAAATGACCGCTTGCCCAAACTCTTCCATACGGTTTTCTTGCATGAGTTTGAGCGATTCTTCCAAAATCATTCGCCAGCTTTTACGGGTCTTTTGCATAACACCCATCAAAATCATGCGATCCATCAGGTCTGGACGGTGATAAGCAAAACAAGAAGCAACAACTGAACCCAACGACATTCCCATTACAGAAACTTTTTGAATTCCAACAATATCTAACCAGCGACCTAACATTTCTGATAAATCAGGTAGTTCTAATGTTCCAGCAGAAATTCCAGTATCCCGATTGGTAATTTGTTGATTTGCGCCCATTGATGGCAAGTCAATTAGAATGACCGGACCACTTTCAAACAGTTGCTCAACACAATATTTATAAGAGTTAAAATTTTGAAAAGCGCCGCCAACAATCACGATTGGTGTTTTGTGAATGGTTTTTGGATCTGCAATCGCCATGTATTCAATTTTCCAGCCGTCAATCCATGTGGTACGAGCTGGCTGTTTAAAACTATCTCTATGGTAGATATCGAAAAACCCAAAACCGGCATAAGCTTGGTTTATCTCCGAATCCATTTGAATAATGGAATTCATATCCTTGCTTCCTCCTTGCTGTAATTTTTTTATGCTGCAAGAGTTCCTTCTTGAACATGTAATCTTTTATGCACAAATCTTTAAAATTTGTATTAGTTTGTATTGCACAAGTCCATTCTAAACAATTGTCTGAAATATACGCAATCGCTGAAATGACCGCTCATCTTGTTTAAGCCGCTAATAGTTTTCAAAATATTTAAATGTTTTTTTATAGCGGTCACATTTTTGAAAAAAAGCCATTCATTGTTCCGCATTTGACTGCTACTATCGTAGTCATTGGTAAATGATTAAAAACTGCTATGCAAGATTCAATTGAACAATACATGCAAAAAGTTGGGCAACAAGCACGTGAGGCTTCACGCGTTTTAACAAGTGCTTCAACTTCGCTTAAAAATCATGCACTCTCTGCTATTTATACTGCTTTAGAAAATAATCAGGCAGCAATCTTGGCGGCGAATCAACTCGACATGGAAAAAGGCCGTAACAACAAGCTTGATAGCGCCTTACTTGATCGTCTTGAGCTTACGCCCGCACGCTTTAAAGGGATGTTGCAAGGTTTAAAAGATGTGATCGCGCTTGTCGATCCAATTGGGGAAATTACGGATCTTGCATATCGCCCCACAGGTATTCAAATTGGAAAAATGCGTGTGCCTTTAGGTGTCGTTGGTATGATTTACGAATCACGTCCAAACGTTACCCTTGAAGCTGCATCTTTAGCGATTAAATCAGGTAATGCCATTATTTTACGTGGTGGTTCAGAAGCACTTGAGTCGAATAAAGCGATCGCAGAAGCGATTAAACATGGTTTAAAAGTTGCTGGTTTACCTGAGCATTCAGTACAAGTGATTGAAACCTCTGACCGTGCAGCGGTTGGTCACCTCATTACCATGGCTGAATACGTAGATGTAATTGTTCCACGTGGTGGTAAAAGCCTAATTGAACGTGTAACCAATGAAGCTCGCATTCCTGTCATTAAGCATCTTGATGGTAACTGTCATGTGTTTGTAGAAGCTCAAGCCGACTTACAAAAAGCATTACCAATTACATTGAATGCCAAAACACATCGTTACGGTGTTTGTAATGCGATGGAAACACTGCTTGTTGATGAAAAAATTGCAGACGTTTTCTTACCACGTATTGCTGAACTTTATGCTGAAAAACAAGTCGAACTCCGTGGCTGTCCAGAAACACGTCGTATTTTAGGCGCTTCTGTAAAACCTGCGACAGAAGAAGATTGGTATACCGAATATTTAGGACCAATTCTTGCTGTTAAAGTGGTTAGTGGTATTGATGAAGCAATTGACCATATCAATAAGTATGGTTCACATCACACCGATGCCATTGTGACTGAAAACTATACTTTGGCTCGTCAGTTCTTGGCTCGTGTAGATTCGAGTTCAGTCGTGATTAATGCTTCAACTCGTTTCGCTGATGGCTTTGAATATGGCTTAGGTGCTGAAATTGGTATCTCAACAGATAAAATTCATGCACGTGGTCCAGTTGGTTTAGAAGGCTTAACTTCTCAAAAATGGATTGTGTTAGGTGACGGTCAAATTCGTCAATAATCAAGCCATTCTTGCAAAAAAAACGCCTGATCAATTTCAGGCGTTTTTTTATTATTTAAATTATTAGCAACTATAAAAAAACCAGCCCAAAAGCTGGTTTTTTTAATCGTATATCAATTAGAAAATAAAGTCGGTATTCACAAATTTCGAATAGTGCTCAGACACCATAGAAGCCAGCATACCTTTGCTATCATCGGTCTGTTTAGCAGCAATCATAGCGCGGATAGAAAATGCACGTAACGCATCATGCACAGACAGTGTACCTTCCGCAGAATCTTTACGGCCACCGAATGGGAATACATCTGGACCACGTTGACACTGACAATTGATATTTACACGACAAACTTGATGTACAAGTGTATCGACTAAATGACCAATTTGCTCGGGGTCGCTACCAAAAATACTCACCTGCTGACCATGATCAGAAGTCGTAACATATTCCAGCACAGTTTCAATGTCATCATAAACAGAGACAGGCACCACTGGACCAAACTGTTCTTCGCGATACAGTCTCATACCCTCTGTCACTGGATAAACTACAGCGGGATAGAACATGGTTTTGCAGAACTCACCACCTTCCGGATTAACGACTTTAGCTCCTTTTGCCACGGCATCTTCAATGACTTCAGTCATATAGGTTGTACGATGCATGCCTGGCAACGGAGTAATAAATACACCCTTTTCCCAAGGCATACCCACTTTTAGTTTAGCCAGCTCAGCCGTTAAACGCTTAACAAATTCGTCAGCTATTGACCGATGTACCATCAGCATTTTAAGCGCAGTACAACGCTGACCATTAAAAGACAATGCCCCCAACAGGCACTCTTTCACCGTCAAATCCAAATCAGCATCTGGCAGAATAATGGCTGCGTTCTTTGCATCTAATCCCAGAATCGCACGCAGACGGTGAGATTTAGGATGTTGTTTTTTCAAGTGATCGGCCACTTTACTAGAACCAATCAATGCCAATACATTAATTTTTCCAGATGCCAACAGATGCGGCACCACCAATGAACCTGGTGCATAAATGGTATTGATCACACCTTTTGGAAATGAATCACGGAATGCTTCCAACAATGGTTCAAACAATAAGGTACCAAATTGAGGTGGTTTAAAAATGATGGTATTACCCATCAGCATGGCCGGAATCAAGGTAGCAAAGGTTTCGTTCAGCGGGTAGTTGTACGGTCCCATACACAACACGACACCTAATGGAGTACGACGGATTTGACCAATCGTACCTTCAGCAATCACAAAGCGGGAGTTGGCATTATCCAGATCTTTCAGGGCATCAATCGTTTGACGCATATAGGTGACAGTACGGTCGAACTCTTTTTCTGAGTCCGCCAAGCTCTTACCAATTTCCCACATGATCAGTTTAACAATGAGGTCTCGCTGTTCCACCATACGCTGAATAAAATTCTGCATACAAGCAATGCGCTCACCAACTTTCATCATTGGCCATTCACCACGACCATTATTGTAGGCACGTACTGCAGCTTCTAACGCTTCGTCACTTTCTTTCTCACCCATGACTGGATAACTACCAAGCTCAACTTGCTGCAAGCTACCGTCAGGTTGCTGAATCCAGATTGGAGAGAATGTCTTCTTGGTTGAACCAGCCCATAACTTCAACTCACCATCCACTAACGAGATACGCTGATGAATCTGAGATGGCAGACGTACGCTGTCAGGAATACTATCTACTGGGGGAAATTTATGTTGTAAATTATTTGAATGGCTCATTATTCTTATCTCCAATTATTTATAAATTTAAACCTAGCCTGTTATGAACAGGTCTAGTTTGTGTGAATACCAGTACTGTTACCGGTATTCACCTTGCTTGGGCCTCAGGCTATAGAGCCATCAAGATGTGAGTTTTAAATGAGGTTATCCTCGACACACACTATCAGTCACCCCTAACTTCTGGATGACTTGTTCAATGATCTGTTCTGGTGTGAGCGCAATATCAATAGCAATTGCTTCATTCACATCAGGTTCCTCTAATGTATCTAGCTGAGTTTGTAGCAATGATGGGTCAAAGAAATGGCCTGCTCGCTCAGCAAGACGTTGCTGCAACAGCTCATAAGAACCTTTTAAGTATATAAATTTAATATTCTGGTCCTGCCCTCTTAAAATATCGCGATACATCCGCTTTAAAGATGAGCATGTAAATACAGCTGTTTCACCATCTCTTTGTTTTGTTTCAATCGCCTGACGAATGGCTTGTAACCACGGCAAACGGTCTTCATCAGTTAAAGGAATACCTTGGCTCATCTTGCTTTTATTTGCAGCCGAATGAAGCGTATCGCCATCGAGGAACTCACAAGCCAAACGCTCTGATAACAACTCACCGATTAGGGTTTTACCTGTTCCACAGACACCCATTGCAATCACAATCATGGATTACTCACCTTTAATTATAAAATAGTGCTAAGCAGTAGCGTGAAAGATAAACCCAACACCGAAATGATCGTTTCTAATACTGACCAAGTCTTGAGTGTCTGCCCTACTGTCATACCAAAATATTCTTTGATTAACCAAAATCCTGCGTCATTTACATGTGAGAACACCAATGAACCTGAACCCGTGGCAAGGACTAAAAGTTCCGGCCTAACAGCAACGCCAGCCGTAGCTGCAATTGGAGCAACAATACTACAAGCGGTAGCCATAGCAACCGTTGCAGAACCTGTAGCCAAACGAATTAATGCTGCAACAAACCAGCCTAACAATAACGGCGATAAATTTGCCTTTAAAGCTGTAGATACAATCTCATCAGAAATACCGGTGTCACGTAAAATGCCACCAAACCCGCCACCAGCACCTACAATCAACATAATCCCAGCAATAGAAGCTAAACACCCGCCACAGAATTTTTCAATTTGCTCACGGTTAAAGCCCTGCATCGTACCAAAGGTAATAAAACTGACCAGTACGGCAATAAGCAATGCGATATCAGAAGTACCAATGAAACGTAGTACATCATTTGCGAAAGTTTTTGGTGCAAAGAACAGATCAGCCCAACTTCCGATTAACATGAGTACAACAGGCAACATAATCGTAAATAAGGTAATCCCAAAGCTTGGTAGCTCACGAGTCTTAGTCGTATCCGCATCAACAAACTGCTTTGCTAACGGGTTATTTTCAGGCAGTTTGACGTATTTATTAATCCAGAGTGCATACAAAGGCCCAGCCACAATAGCTGTTGGAACACCGACTATTAAACTGTAAGCAATCGTTTTACCAATATCAGCATGATATGCCTGCACTGCCAGCAAAGCTGCTGGATGTGGCGGAATTAAACCATGTACAACCGACAAACCAGCAACCATCGGCAAACCAACAACTAATAAGGACTTGCCTGTCCGTTTAGCAATGTTGAACGCAATTGGAATAAGTAGAACAAAACCGACTTCGAAAAATACGGGAAGACCAACAATAAGAGCAATAAACATCATGGCCCAGTGAATATTTTTCTCACCAAACCATTTAATTAAAGTAATTGCTATTCGTTCAGCACCACCTGACTCGGCCATCATTTTGCCGAGCATCGTTCCGAGCGCGATTACAATCGCAAGGTGGCCCAAGGTTTTACCAGTACCAGCTTCATATGACTTAACAATATCGCCCATTGGCATGCCAACAGCTAAAGCTAAACCGAGTGAAACAATGATAAGAACTAAAAAGGGATAAATTCTGAACTTCGCGATCATAACAACCAATGCAATAATCGCAATTACAGTGTAGATCAGCAACATGCCACCCTGAACCGTCTCCATGGGACACTTCTCCTTGGAATTATTATTTAGGCACACTGCCTAAACAAAAGTCTTCAACCACAGTAATTCCTACTGTTAAGACATTAATTTTTTATATTTAGGTGTGACCAGCACAAACTGGTCACATCAATACAGCCTTTAAAGCACATAGAATGCACTTCATTTTTTATAAATATTGACTACATTTACAATGCTCTCAACTGACTCGCAATTTGAGCTAAACGCGTAATTTCAGCCCAGTCTTGTGCAGCAACAACAGCTTTAGGCGTCAACCATGAACCACCTACACAAACGACGTTAGGTTGCTTCAAGAAATCTGGTGCTGACTCTGCTGTAATTCCACCAGTCGGGCAAAAACGCAAGTTTGGAAATGGACCATAAAATGCTTTGAGCATCTCGACTCCACCTGCTTGCTGCGCTGGGAAAAACTTCACAATGTCATAACCCAACTCAATCGCCTGAATCAGATCACTTGGTGTCATGACTCCTGGTAATAGAGGTAAGCCAGCATCTTGTGCAGCCAAATGTAAGTCTTTGGTCAAACCAGGAGATACACCAAACTTAGCGCCTGCTTTTTTAGCTTGAGCACAATGCTCAGGCTTGGTAATTGTTCCCACACCCACCACAATGTCGTCTGCCAACTGAGACGCTCGCTCAATAGCAGCCAAACCAGCAGCAGTACGTAAAGTAATTTCCAGTACCTTTACACCGCCAGCATGCAATGCACGTGATACATGTTCACCTTGTTCGGCAGAGTCAAAAGCCAACACGGGAATTACTGGGCCTAATTTGACCACATCTTCAATCTTGCTCATTACTTTGTAATTCCTTTGTCTCAAATATGCGCTTGTGGCTCTTCACCAACAAGTGAACCAAACACAGATGCACCATGTTCAGCAGGCGCTGCTGCTGCACGGAATACACCAAATAATTCACGCCCAAAACCAACTTCGTTTTCTGCCTGATGTTCTGGTTGTGCAACAGGGCGTGACTGCCAAGTTTGTTCATCTAACTCAATATCGAGTACACCAGCTTCAGCATCAATAACCAGCATATCTCCGGTTTGGATTTTAGCAATCGGACCGTTGAGTAAAGCCTCTGGAGACAAGTGAATGACTGCTGGTACTTTACCTGAAGCGCCAGACATACGACCGTCAGTGACTAAAGCAACGTGGAAACCTTGGTCTTGTAAAACACCCAACACAGGCGTCAAACGATGTAACTCAGGCATACCATTCGCACGAGCACCTTGGAAACGAACAACCGCAATAAAGTCTCGGTGTAATTCGCCACGATCAAACGCTGCTTGTACTGCTTCTTGAGAGTCAAACACAATTGCCGGAGCTCTAACTTTACGGTGCTCTGGCGCAACCGCAGAAATCTTGATAACACCACGACCAAGGCGACCTTGCATTAAGCGCAAGCCGCCATCTGGCTGAAACGGCGCATCAATGCTACGGAGTACTTTGTCATCGAGGCTCTGAACCACACCGTCAACCCAAGTGAGCTTACCGTCAATCAATTTCGGTTCTTTGGTGTAGTGTTGTAAACCTTTACCCGCCACTGTCGTTACATCGTTATGCAACAAACCAGCTTCAAGTAAGTTACGAATAAGGAAAGCAACCCCACCCGCAGCTTGGAAATGGTTTACATCAGCCTTACCATTTGGATAGATTTTTGCGAGCAATGGAACAACAGCAGACAACTCATCAAAGTCATCCCAGTCAATTAAGATGCCAGCCGCGCGTGCAATCGCAATAAGATGTAACGTATGGTTGGTTGAACCGCCTGTAGCCAGTAAAGCCACAATGCCGTTTATAATGGCTTTTTCATCGACAACATGACCAATTGGTGTGTAGTTGCCTCGCTCAGCAGTTAAGTCAAGTACACGCTTAGCAGCCTCGGCAGTGAGAGCATCACGTAATGGCGTATGAGGGTGAACAAATGCAGCGCTTGGCAAATGTAAACCCATGACTTCCATCAGCATTTGGTTACTGTTTGCAGTCCCGTAGAAGGTACATGTGCCCTGACCATGATAGGCAGCTGACTCAGCTTCAAGTAAGGCATCGCGACCCACTTGACCAGTCGCGAATTGTTGACGGATTTTGGCTTTATCATCATTTGATAAACCGCTACTCATTGGACCCGCAGGCACAAAAATAGTCGGTAGATAACCAAACTGTAAGGCACCAATCAGTAAGCCCGGCACAATCTTATCGCACACCCCGAGACACAATGCGGCATCGAACATATTATGAGAAAGTGCAATTGCTGTACTCATCGCAATTGTTTCACGTGAAAACAATGACAATTCCATACCGGCATTACCTTGAGTAATGCCATCACACATTGCCGGCACACCACCTGCAAACTGAGCAACACCACCATTTTCACGGGCAGCTGTTTTTATAATGTCTGGGAAGGTTTTATAAGGGGCATGTGCTGAAAGCATTTCATTATATGAAGACACAATGCCAATATTTGGTTCACGGCCAACTTTAATAATTAATTTTTCATTATCTTCCATGCTGGCAAAACCATGCGCGAGGTTGGCACATGAGAGTGCTCCACGAGCAGGAAATTTACCTTGGGCATGTTCAATGCGTTGTAAATATGCAGAACGAGTTTTTTGGCTACGCGCGATTACACGCTCGGTAACTTTTGCCAATATTGGGTTCGGCAAGTCCATGCTGGACGCTCCTGTACAACCGGATAAGCCGGAAAAACAAAATAGACCAAATGATATATTTAACGATCATTTGGCAGAGGGATGAATAATATTATTAAGGCAAAAAGCGACATGCAAGCCCTTATAACTCCGAGCAATACTCTAGGCCTTAGCATTAAAGACAAATAATGTTTAAGTTTTAAACAAGGAAATGATTTTATTTTTGACTATATTTACGGGTAAATTAAACATTAATAACTATGAGAAAATTCTCATAATATCAAAGCAATAAAATATCTTTATAAATGGGTGAGCACTGACTTTTTTATACTTAGTTTGATATTAAAAATGTTTATAATTTATCCTTTTTATCCTATATATAAACTATTAAAACTTAATTTCAATTACGTATATTATTTGTAATACTCCCCTCTAGTTTGATTAAAATGACAGCACTTCTTTTTTCTTAAAAAACTTATACCAAATAGTTGAAAATTACCTTAATTCAAAATTTACTTTTCATAAATACATACAAAAAACTGTTTAATTCTTCTACAAAAAAACAATAAATACAGTGGTTAAGCTTTATACTGAACAGATATTAGTTATAAAAAATTTGATGGTCGATAGTGCTTAAGTCTAATGGGCTAAAGTCTATCTTGGACAGAAAAACAACACATGTTAAAACATCACAACCTGCTCTTAATGCATGTTGCAATTAATGCCTTTTGATCAGGAAGTTAGGAAAACTATTTTTAAATCAGGACTTGGGTATTTCAACGTGGCTACATCAGTATTAGTTATTAATTGCGGTTCTTCATCTATTAAATACGCGCTGGTTTCAGACCGTCGTGAAGATCGTATTTATGGTTTAGCAGAAAACTTAGGGGCGGCTGATGCTCGTATTAAAGGAATTACAGTCGGTGGAGAACCACTAGAGCTTTCAATTCCCTATGCTGATCACGCCAAAGCTTTAGAAACTTTACTTGCACGTCTTGCAAACTATAAACCTCAAGCAATCGGTCACCGTGTCGTACATGGTGGAAGCCTCACCAAAGCTGAATTACTTACTCCTGAAATTATAGAACGTATTCGTGCAGCTACTCCTCTTGCACCGCTTCATAACCCAGCCCACTTAATCGGGATTGAAGCAACGATGCGCCTATTTCCTGAATTACCTCAAGTTGCCGTATTTGACACTGCATTCCACCAAACCATGCCTGCGCATGCATACCGTTATGCAATCCCTAAATTTTTATATACAGATCACAACGTTCGCCGCTATGGCTTCCACGGCACAAGCCATGCTTATGTATCTGACCGAGGCAGTGAACTGGCTGGTAATTTCCAAAAAGGCGGTTGGTTAACAGCACACTTGGGCAATGGTAGTTCGACTTGTGCAGTATGGAATGGACAAAGTGTTGATACTTCTATGGGCCTTACTCCGCTTGAAGGCGTTGTGATGGGAACCCGTAGTGGTGATGTCGACCCAAGCTTACACAGTTTCCTTGCAAAAAACCTTGGATGGGACTTAGCGAAAATCGATAAAGTTTTGAATAACGAAAGTGGCTTACTTGGCTTATCACAACTCTCTAACGATATGCGTACTGTGATTGAAGCCTCTGAAAATGGCAACGAAGATGCGCGTCTTGCAATCGAAGTATTTAGCTACCGTCTTGCAAAATCACTTGCTGCACTAAGCTGTGGTTTGCCAAGTATTGATGGCCTGATCTTCACAGGCGGTATTGGTGAAAACTCAGCTTATATTCGTGAAAAAACTTTAGCTTATTTACCTCACTTTGGTTTACAGCTCGATAAAGACCAGAACAACAATTTAAAACGTGGCACAGAAGGCCGTATCGATAGTGGTACAGGCCCACAAATTTGGGTGATTCCAACCGATGAAGAAGGCCGTATTGCCAAAGAAACTCGTCAGGTTGTAGACGTTTCACAAAATACATCTCCTGAAGTTAGCCTTGCTTAATTACAGAAGTCAAAGAACGTTATTCATTTATTTATAGGTTTATATGAATACAATTTTATTAATTCCTACAGGTGAAGGGGTTGGTTTAACCTCTGCCTGCTTAGGTATGATTTATGCACTTGATTGTAATGGGATTAAAGCAGGCTTTTTAAAACCATTTTCTCAGGTAGATCAAGAAAATTTAGACCGAACTACATCTTTATTTGGTCATTTATTTCAAGGTAAAACTGTTCAATCCATTTCTCATGAAAAGTTAACCCAACGCATTGCGTCAGGTGAAGTTGATGAACTACTTGAAGAAGCAGTAAGTCTTCATCGCAGTATTGCAGCCGACAATAATGTCATTATTGTTGAAGGTTTATTGCCAAATGGGCAAGATCATTTTGCCAGTGAGCTTAATGCAAGTCTTGCTCAAGCCCTCGATGCAGAAGTGGTTTTAGTGAGCACTGCTGACATTCAAAACCCACGTAAAACAGCCGAGAAAGTTGAAGCTCACTTGCGTCAGTTTGGCGGTGCAACTTCAAACCGAACAGCAGGTGTACTCTTTATGCGTACACGCGGGTTATCTGAGGAAACAGCTCAGATTCCTGTTGCGTTTGATCCATCGTTACGACCGACTGAAGACATCGCAAAATTTACGACAGAGCTGCAAAAATATAATCGCTACTTTGGATCGAACGATTTACCCATTATTGGTTTAGTCCCATTTAGTAATACCTTAAGTGTACCTAGAACTTTAGACATCGCGAACGTGATTGACGGTCAATGGGTACATCAAGGCGAAGCGAAAACACGTCGTATTTTGCATTCAAGTTTAATTGCCTCAAGCATTGAATATGAACTGAATAAATTCATTGCTGGCGAACTGATTATTAGTGCATCTGAACGTACCGACGTTTTACTTGCAGGTAGCTTGGCAACCAGCAACGGTATTCCATTGGCAGGCTTGGTACTGACCGAACGTGAAGCACCTGCCCCTGAGCTTTTAGAGTTTTGCCAAAGCGCTATCAAACAAGGCTTACCAATTTTACATACCCGTTTAAACACACTGGAAACGGCACAGCGCTTATCTGATTTTGGTAATGAAATTCCAATCGATGACACTGAACGTGCCGAGCAAGTGACTCGTTTTGTTTCAAGTCATATCGATGTCGAATGGCTTAAACAGCACAGTAATAACGGTGCAACTCCACGCCTTTCTCCTTCTGCATTCCGTCATGAGTTAGTGCAAAAATCAATTGCAGCTAAAAAACGAATTGTGCTTCCAGAAGGCGATGAGCCACGTACTATTGAAGCAGCTGCTATTTGTCAGGCGCGTGGTATTGCGCATTGTATTTTGCTAGCAAAACCAGATGCAGTACAAGACGTTGCAAAAGCACGCGGTATTGAACTACCAGCTGACCTAGAAATTATTGATCCGGACAGTATTCGCAACCAATATGTTTCACCAATGGTTGAACTGCGCAAAGGTAAACTCAACGAGTTACAAGCCAAAGATCAATTACAAGACACCGTAGTTCTCGGCACCATGATGCTGGCGCTAGATCATGTAGACGGTTTGGTTTCTGGTGCAGTTCATACAACAGCGAACACCGTGCGCCCTGCTTTTCAACTGATTAAAACCGCACCTTCTTACTCACTGGTTTCATCCATATTCTTTATGCTTTTA
Source organism: Acinetobacter sp. ABJ_C1_1 (assembly GCF_044684115.1). Classification (NCBI taxonomy): domain Bacteria; kingdom Pseudomonadati; phylum Pseudomonadota; class Gammaproteobacteria; order Moraxellales; family Moraxellaceae; genus Acinetobacter; species Acinetobacter sp. ABJ_C1_1. The sequence goes on from NZ_JBITPU010000002.1 coordinate 148,601, forward strand.
CCAGATGAAGTCTATGTTTACGGTGACTGTGCAATTAACCCAGACCCTACAGCCGACCAGCTTGCTGAAATTGCGATTCAGTCTGCTGACTCTGCAAAAGCGTTTGGAATTGACCCACGTATTGCCATGATCAGCTACTCGACTGGAACCTCTGGAACAGGTGCGGATGTTGAGAAAGTACAACAAGCGACTCAAATTGCTCAGCAACGTCGCCCTGATTTACTGATTGATGGTCCACTCCAATACGATGCAGCTTCTGTTGAAAGTGTGGGTCGTCAAAAGGCACCAGACTCACGTGTTGCTGGTCGTGCCAATGTATTTATTTTCCCAGACTTAAATACAGGTAACACGACCTATAAAGCAGTACAACGTGCAGCAAATGTAGTCAGCGTTGGACCAATGTTGCAAGGCCTCAACAAACCAGTCAATGACTTGTCTCGTGGTGCTTTAGTAGATGACATCGTCTTTACTATTGCCTTAACAGCAATTCAGGCTGAACAACAAGCTGCTGCCAAATAATTAATATCATTTAATCTTTTCTACCTCTCGCCATTTGATGTCCGCTCAAATGGCTTTTTTTATTCTCAAATAACTGCCTTAGCTGTTGGTTATTCTTAGTTTTAAATCACTTAGCATTGGTCTTATTCGACTTTCGGTCAAAAGATCAACCAATCCCCCACAAGATTGTCTTTTTGTCATATAATTTAGCCCGCTAGCTAACAGCCCGCTCAAGAGATTTTTTGGTATGACAACGATTATCAAACAAGATGACTTGATTACATCAATCAAGGACGCCCTACAGTTTATTTCGTACTATCACCCGCAAGACTTTATCCAAGCGATGAGCCGTGCTTATGATCGCGAAGAAAACAAAGCTGCAAAGGATGCAATTGCACAGATTTTAATTAACTCTCGCATGTGTGCGGAAGGTCATCGTCCAATTTGCCAAGATACTGGTATTGTTAACGTTTTCCTTGAAGTGGGCTTAGATGTTAAATTCGATTTAACAATGAGCTTAGACGATGCAGTAAATGAAGGTGTTCGCCAAGGTTACCTTGAAAACAGCAACGTTCTTCGTGCATCTGTACTTGCTGACCCTGCATTTGGTCGTAAAAATACAAAAGACAACACCCCTGCTGTTATTCACTACAAACTCGTACCGGGTAACAAAGTAGATATTACTGTTGCTGCTAAAGGTGGCGGTTCAGAAAACAAATCTAAGCTTGCAATGCTTAACCCATCTGACTCGATTGTTGACTGGGTACTTAAAACTGTTCCAACTATGGGTGCAGGCTGGTGTCCTCCAGGCATGCTCGGTATTGGTATTGGTGGTACTGCTGAAAAAGCCATGATGCTTGCTAAAGAAGCACTCATGGAAGAAATCAACATGGACGAATTACTTCGCCGTGGACCAGAAAACAAAATCGAAGAACTTCGTATCGAAATCTTTGAGAAAGTAAATGCTCTTGGTATTGGTGCACAAGGTCTTGGTGGTTTAACGACTGTTCTTGATATTAAAATCAAAGATTACCCATGTCATGCTGCTGGTAAACCAGTTGGTATGATTCCTAACTGTGCTGCGACTCGCCATGCTCACTTCCAGCTTGATGGTTCAGGCGTAGCTCATATTCAAGCACCAAAACTTGAAGACTACCCATCAGTAACTTGGGACTCTTCGCAGTCTAAACGTGTAAACCTTGATACCATTACTCAAGAAGAAATGGATTCTTGGAAACCAGGCGATACATTACTTCTTAGCGGAACAATGTACACAGGTCGTGATGCTGCACACAAACGTATGGTTGAAATGATCGACAATGGTGAAGAATTACCAGTTGATCTTAAAGGTAAATTTATTTACTACGTTGGCCCTGTTGATCCAGTGGGTGATGAAGTCGTTGGTCCTGCTGGCCCTACAACTGCAACACGTATGGACAAATTCACACGTAAAGTACTCGAGCATACTGGTCTATTCGGTATGATTGGTAAAGCTGACCGTGGTCCAACAGCAATTGAAGCAATCAAAGATAACAAAGCAACTTACCTTATGGCAGTTGGCGGTGCAGCTTACCTTGTATCTAAAGCTGTTCGTGAAGCTGAAGTTGTTGCCTTCGCTGACTTAGGTATGGAAGCAATCTACAAATTTGTAGTTGAAGATATGCCTGTATCTGTAGCGGTTGATGTAAACGGTACATCAATTCACGCAGTGGCTCCAAAAATCTGGCAAGCGAAAATTGGAAAAATTCCAGTAATCGATGCCGCAGCAGGCTAATCAAGAAAAGCACCGGATTCGGTGCTTTTTTTATGCCTTTTAATATTTTTTGGTAATTGAAAAGAATTGTAACAATTGATTCACCAATCTGTGCTATTAATAAATACACCCACCCGCCATAAATTGCATATAGGTCATTTCATGACTATCCGCCCTATTCTTAAAAATCTCTCAATCAGTCTCTGCCTAAGCTGTATTACAACAAGCTTATTTGCTTCTCCTGCCAAATTAAGTTCAGTCAAAGAACTCATGCAAATGAGCCAAATTGATTATTTGCTTAAAGAATCAATTAATGAATTAACGCCTTATTATGATCAACAAGCTGAACAGATCATCACTAATATTACGGGCATCAAAACTTTAGGCCCGAAAGAAAAAGAGGCAGCGAAAAAGTTAGGCTTACTTTTAAAAGATTCGAGTAACCAGCTCATTAGTAGCCCAAAAACTACGCAAGCCCTACAAGATATTTATTTAAAGACATATACTGAAGAAGAAGTTCAGGCAAATCTGAAATTTTTAAAAACCCCAGAAGGCCAATCGATTACGCGTAAAAACGTACAGATTATGGGGCAAATTTCAGAATATATGATGGAGCTGGGTCAACAAACCTTTAATGACCCTAAAGCACGTGATCACATGCAAGAAGAGATGCTTAAAATTATTGCGCCATTGATGAAGGATAAAGAAAAGTCTTAACTTTTCTTTATCCTTTGTAGGCCATTACCACGTTAAAGGGTTCCATAACTTAAATGGTTTAATCAGATGAACATCTGACTTCTCATCATATTTAGCTGGTTTTAGCTCTTGCGGTTTATGACGTATTTTTCCTGAAGTATCTTCAGCAACAAAATTATAGCTAGAAGATTTAAGCTCAGTAAAAGCAATCTCTCTACGTCCGATATTTTCTTGCATTAACATAAATGGGCCAGTGTGTTCACCACGGTCCATTTTATTTTCTTCATCGTATTTTAAATAATAAGATGTTCCTGCATCGACCGTAATATCAATATATTTTGGCTCTTGGAAATGAATACCTAATAAAGGCCGACTTGCAGAAATACGATAACTTCCTGCTGGTAGTTCAATCCAGTAATAATGGTTATGTAATAAGCTTGGAATTCGTTTGCCATTTACAAACAAATTAATTGCTGCAATTTCCTGACGGTTCCATTTGGTATCTGGCCGATAGAGATAGACTACTGCTGCATGTTCATTTTGCGGTTTAATCGGTACAAATGTCTGGCCTAGTTTTTGGTTGACCCAGCCACCCATACTAAAGCCACCCACATGGTATTGATCAAATACACCGGGTGCTTTATCAACATCAACTTTAGGTAACGTTGCAGTCAGCTCAGCTGGATTCTTTGCTAAGTGTGATGAACTTTGGCAACCCGCAAGTAGTGCGGTACAACTTAATGCAATAATTAAATAACGCATGACATCCCTCAAAGCGTTTTCTTTTGATTTTTCTATATCGCAAAACTATGCGTATTTTGTTTTTTTAGATTAACACCACCTACATGAATTGAAAACAAAAAAAGCATGAATCACTCGCGCGATTCATGCTTTTTAGATGAATGAAATCTAAGCAGACTTCGAATCAATTACTTTTAAATCTGCCTTAGCAACACTTTCATGAGTTGCTGCTTCTTTAGGCTGGCGTTCTGGCTTGTAAACAGGTTCAGCTTCACCATTAATGACTGCTTCATTAATAAAAACTGTTCCTACATCTGTACGACTTGGTAAGTCATACATTGTTTCAAGTAAAACATTTTCCAAAATCGAACGTAGACCACGAGCTCCAGTATTACGCTCAAGCGCTCGCTTAGCAACTGCACGTAAAGCTGAATCTTCAAATACAAGGTCAACATTTTCCATGTTGAACAAGTATTGATATTGGCGAGTTAATGCATTTTTTGGTTCTGTCAAAATTTGCATTAATGCTTCTTCATCAAGCTCTTCAAGCGTTGCAATAACTGGTAAACGACCAATAAATTCTGGAATTAAACCAAATTTTACTAAGTCAGTCGGCTCAACTTGACGGAACAATTCAGCAATTTTCTTGCTTTCATCTTTTTTCTTCACGTCAGCTGTAAAGCCAATTCCGCCTTTCTCTTGGCGCTGTTGTACAATTTTTTCCAGTCCAGCAAATGCACCACCACAAATAAATAAGATATTTGAGGTATCAATTTGAATGAACTCTTGCTGCGGATGTTTACGTCCACCTTGTGGTGGAATTGAAGCTACAGTACCTTCAATCATCTTAAGCAATGCTTGTTGTACACCTTCACCAGAAACGTCACGCGTAATCGACGGATTTTCAGATTTACGTGTAATCTTGTCGATTTCATCGATATAGATAATGCCCTTTTGAGCTTTTTCTACATCGTAATCTGCTTTTTGCAAAAGCTTTTGTACAATATTTTCAACGTCTTCGCCGACATAACCCGCTTCAGTTAAAGTAGTCGCATCTGCCATCGCAAATGGAACATCTAACAAACGAGCCAATGTTTGAGCTAGTAATGTTTTACCTGAACCGGTAGGTCCAATCAGTAGAATGTTACTTTTAGCAATTTCCACATCTTTAGACACATGACCAGACTGCCCGACTTTCAAACGCTTATAATGGTTATAAACGGCAACAGATAATGTCTTTTTGGCAAGATCCTGACCAATCACATATTGATCAAGCGCAGCACGTATTTCATGTGGTTTTGGCAATGCCTTGCTCGCCCAGTCACCTGCTTCAACCTGTTGGCTGGTTTGTACAAGGTCTAAGCAGACATCTACACACTCATTACAAATATATGCGTCCTCGCCCGCAATCAGTTTCCCGACTTCAGACTGCGTTTTACCGCAAAATGAACAATGTTTTTGTCCTTGAGGATGTTCGGACATATTCTCTCCACAAATAGAATCTTAAATATGAGGGCAAGCGATAGGGTTAAATGACTATATGGAGGCGTTTTCTAACAACTCAAGCCACTTAAAACTCCCCCTTATGGACGCTTACTTAATACCTGATCGACTAAGCCATATTCTTTTGCTGCTTGTGCAGTCATAAAGTTATCACGATCAGTATCACGAGCAATCGTGTCATAGTCTTGACCACTGTGTTCTGCCATCAAACGATTCAAGCGTTCTTTAATAAATAGAATTTCACGTGCGTGAATTTCAATGTCTGATGCCTGACCACGGAATCCACCTAATGGTTGGTGAATCATTACACGTGCATTTTCAAGGCAATAGCGTTTACCTTTAGCACCAGCATTTAATAAGAATGCGCCCATAGATGCAGCCTGCCCCATACAGTATGTCACTACATCAGGTTTGATAAATTGCATCGTGTCATAAATCGCCATACCAGCAGTGACTGAACCACCTGGCGAGTTAATATAAAGATGAATATCTTTATCTGGGTTTTCAGCTTCTAAGAACAACATTTGAGCAACAATCAAATTTGCCATGTTGTCTTCAACTTCACCAGTTAGAAAAATGACGCGCTCACGTAAAAGTCGTGAATAAATATCAAAAGAACGTTCGCCGCGAGAAGATTGTTCAACCACAACAGGAACTAAAGCATTTTCAATTGTTGGAACATACATACGTTATTTATTCCTAAATTTTTTGTGACTTAACCTATGGCAACAATATGCGGGATAATTTCTCAAATTGCAAAAGGTTCGCACTGAAATATTATATTATTTATACCTAAGTACTTAATGGCGTACTCAAATTAACCACATACCTAAAAATGAAAAAGGCGCCTAAAGCGCCTTTTCCTGACTTCTTAAAAGATTAGCCCATACGACGAGCTTGTTGTTCTTTCAACAAGTCTTCGTAAGATACTGCTTTGTCAGTCACTTTAGCCGCAGCTAAGATGTGATCAACAACTTGATCTTCTAATACAACAGCTTCGATTTGAGCACGTTGTTGAGCATCATTTTTGAAGTATTCGATCACTTCAGTTGGATCTTCATAAGAAGAAGCCATGTCGTCGATGTAAGCATCAACACGTGATTGATCAACTTCAAGTTTAGCATCAGCTAAAACTTTGCTTACTAATACGCCAAGTTTAACAGAACGCTCTGCTTGTTCTTTGAACAATTCGTCAGGAAGCATGCTCTTGTCAAAAGATTGAGCACCAGCACCACCAAATTGTTGAGTGAACTGTTGAACCATTTGTTGACGTTGACGGTCAATTTCTTGAGCAACCATTGCAGCTGGAACTTCAACTTCGTTAGCAGCAACAAGAGCATCAAATGCAGCTTGTTTAACTTGGTTACGTAAACCATTGCGAACTTCACGTTCCATGTTTTTACGAACGTCAGCTTTTAATTTTTCAACGCCTTCTTCTTCAGTAACACCGAAGATTTTTAAGAATTCAGCATCAATCTCTGGAAGTTTAGGTTTTTCAACTTGCTTCACAGTGATTTTGAATTGAGCTGCTTTACCAGCTAAGTTTTCAGCTTGGTAATCTTCAGGGAAAGTCACATCAATTACTTTCTCTTCACCAGCTTTCATGCCAACGATGCCGTCTTCGAAGCCAGGAATCATACGACCTGAACCTAACACAAGTTTAAAGTCTTCAGCAGAACCGCCTTCAAACTTCTCACCGTCGATAGAACCTTCGAAGTCAAAAGTCACTTGCATGTCTTTTTTCGCCATACCCTTGGTTACAGCCCAAGTTTGACGTTGTTTTTGCAAGTTTTCGATCATAGTGTCAACGTCAGCGTCTTTAATTTCAGCTGTTTTACGTTCAACTTCTAAGCCGTCAAATGCTTTTACTTCAACTTCAGGATAAACTTCTACAGTTGCTTCAAAAACTAAAGCATCTTCTTTATGTTCAACTTTCTCAATGTTCGGCATACCTACCGCATTGATTTTTTCTTGTTGAATTGCTTCGAATACGCTGTCACGAATGATGTCATTCACAACTTCTTGATAAATACTTGCACCGTATTCGCGACGAACAACGTTTGCAGGTACTTTGCCCGGACGGAAGCCGTTGATCTTCACAGTTTTGGCAGTGCGCTTCAAACGAGCTTCAAATTGCTCGTTAATACGGCTCGTCGGTACAGAAACATTTAAACGACGGGCAACGCCCGAAACCGCTTCAGTCGTTACTTGCATGGCTTCCTCGATAAAAATTAGTTAGTAGGAACAGTTTTTAAAAAAGTGCTGTATTATATGACAACTTTCAAGATATACAAAATTAACCGATCAGATCAGTAAATTGAAGGCCGTTTTTCCAGTAAATTTCACAATAATTTTATGATTTTTTAATTTTTTTTAATTCATCCTTAAGCCAAAGTAATTTTTTAGTTATTCTTCATAAATCTAAAATTACAATTAATTTATAAATTATTATCGTTTTTATAAACAGTTAAGAATAATCAATCAATTAGGGAATTTAAGACACAAAACCCTATTAAATCTTTCACATTTTCTTCACAATCCTATCGGCAAATCCAATTAACACAAACTGTACATATAAATAAGAATTATTATTATTCGCATAACGTTTTGTATTTAAGTCCTGAAAGTCATGTCATTGATTAGAACACGTAAAAAAATTGTTTCATCTGCAATCGCATCATCCCTTTCTATGATCGCAACAACTGCAATGGCACAAGAGTCACTTTCACAATTACCAACCATTCATACTAAAGCGACTCAAGAAGAATCTTTAAAGGTAGATCAATCAGCGAATGCAAAATTCGTTGCTCCCCTTTTAGATACTCCGAAATCAGTTTCAGTTATTTCAAAACAACTTATTGAAGATACAAAAGTAACAACATTATCTGATGCATTACGTACCGTACCTGGTATTACTTTAGGTGCTGGTGAAGGTGGTAACCCAAATGGCGACCGACCTTTCATTCGTGGCTACAACTCAGAAAGTTCGATGTATGTAGACGGCGTTCGCAATGCAACTTCTCAAAACCGTGAAATGTTTGCTGTCGACCAAGTTGAAGTTATTAAAGGTTCTGCATCTGCTTTAGGTGGTGCGGGTGGTTCAGGCGGTAGTATCAACCTGATTACGAAAGTTGCGAAAAAAGGTGACTCTCTTGAAGGTTCTGTTGCCGGGGGCACAGATAACTATGCTCGTGTTACTTTAGATGGCAATAAAGACTTCGGTAATGGAGTGGCTGCCCGTGTTATTGTGATGGGGCACCAAAATGACAAAGCTGGCCAAAGTAATGGTGCAGAATATAAACGCGCTGGTATCGCACCAAGTATTAGTTTCGGTTTAGATAGTGCTACCCGTGGAACACTGAGCTACTACTATTTAAAAACTGATGATACACCTGATTCTGGTGTGCCTTATCAATATGACGTCATTAAGAAAGCGACTGCTGGTAAACCGGTTGATGTTAAACAAGGTATTTATTACGGTTGGAAAGATCGCGATTTTCAAAAACAAGAAAACCAGATTGGTACACTTAAACTTGAACATGACTTTAACGATAACTTAACCCTCAGCAATACTGCTGTTTATGGTAAGTCTAAAAATAATTATTTATGGACTCAGCCAGATGACAGCCAAGGTAACATCGTTAATGGTAAGGTTTGGCGCCGTGTAAATACCAATATTACTGATACAGACAGCTTTACTGATCAGCTATCACTAAAAGGTAAGTTCAATACGGGTTCTCTTAAGCACAGCTTTAATATTGGTGCTGAATATAGCAAGCAAGAGTCAGATCGTGGCACAAACATCGTAACCGATCCAAATACTTCACAAATTGGTGGTAGCGGTGCAAATAATGCTTGTTCACTTGCTAACTCAAATGGCTGGTGTACTGACCTTAATAACCCTAATCCAAATGATGCATGGTTGGGTCGTATACAAGCAAACCCAAATGTTACCAACATTACATCTAAGACCCAGTCAATTTACGCATTAAACAACATTGAAATTACACCTCAATGGTTAATTGACTTAGGTGTACGTTGGGATAAATTTGATACTGATGTTAAATACAATAAGGACTCAGGCTCAGGTGCAACGCTCATTAAAGCTGGCACAAAATACAGCTCAAGCAATGACTTCTTTAACTATCAAGCAGGTATCACATTTAAGCCTGTTGAAAATGGTTCTATTTATTTGAGCTATGCAACCTCAGCTAATCCAGTAGGTGTAGATGCTGGTGATGGCTCAGAGGGAATTAGCGTTCCAAACCGTAACACAACCGATGAACAAGCAAGAGCTATTAATAACCTCAAGCCAGAAGAAGTTAAAACTTATGAGTTAGGTACAAAATGGGATGTATTAAATAACCGTTTAAACTTAACTGCTGCAATCTTCCGTACTGAAAAAACTAATACACGTGCTTTAGGCACTGATGGTTTCACAAGAAATATTGGTGAAACACGTGTTGACGGTATTGAATTAGGTGCGAACGGTAACATTACTGAAAAGTGGGCAGTCTCTGCTGGTTACACCTATTTAGATAGCGAAATCGTTGATGGTGGATATGCTAAAGATAGTAACGGCAACTATGTTCCAAGCCCAACAAACGGTAATCAAGTACAAAACGTAGCGAAAAACTCAGCGACACTTTGGACAACTTATAAAGTATTACCACAAGTGACAGTAGGTGCTGGCGCAGTCGCTATGGATAAAGTATTTGGAGATGCTGCAAATACTAAATATGTTCCTGGTTATGTTCGTTACGATGCTATGGCTCGTTATGACGTAAATAAAAATGTTAATTTACAGCTGAACCTAAACAACCTATCAGATAAGCGTTACTTTACTAAAGCTTATGCTTCTCATTATGCAACAGAAGCAGAAGGCCGTAGCGCAGTACTCGCAATTAACTTTAAATACTAAGTTAATTTAGAATCCCATAATATTTTTATGGGTTCTGATATAAAATAGCCTCTATTGTTAGAGGCTATTTTAATTTTCTACTATTATTACTCGCAGGTATCACCGTGATCCACCATATTCCCAATGTATTGAGTAAAGAACAGGTCCAATATTTTCGTAATGAAATGGACAAAATTGAATGGGTCAATGGCAAAGTAACCGCTGGTACACTCTCTGCAACTGTAAAACGCAATCAGCAATTACCTGAAGATCATCCGCTTACTCATCATCTGAGCAATATTATTCTTGAGGCATTAGGCACTCACCCATTATTTTTATCTGCTGCAATACCACTTGATATTATCCCTCCCCTGTTTAATCGTTATGAAAATCAGGAGTCTTTTGGTTTTCATGTAGACAACTCTATCCGTCGTATACGTGGTACAAAAGAACGGCTTAGAACCGATTTATCATGTACTTTATTTTTAAGCGAACCTGAAGAATACGAAGGCGGTGACCTGGTCGTAGAAGACACTTATGGCTATCACGAAGTGAAACTCCCAGCAGGAGATATGATTTTATATCCATCTACCAGTTTGCATGAAGTGACGGCGATTACTTCTGGCTGTCGTATTGCTTCTTTTTTCTGGGTGCAAAGTATGGTGCGTGATGATGCCGAACGACATATGCTGTTTAACCTAGATCAAACAGTACAAAACCTGAGAATGCAGCTAGGTGACAATCATAGCGAAGTCATTAAACTGACCAACCTTTACCATAACCTGATGCGTAAGTGGGCTGAACTATAACTCTATTTATTTTTGCCTTATTTAGTCTAATTAATTATTTTTATCCCAATAAGGCAAAATAATGAAAATTATTTTCGATAAAATATAGAACAATGCAAAATTAGAAAATTATTTTCTGAACACTGAAATTAAAATGTGTATAAGACTTTTGCACAACGTGTAATCATTGTTTAGATGTGATATATCTAAACAATAAGCATATTAGCAAACCACCAAACTTACTATTACATGGTCTATAGATGAAAACGAATCACTTGTTTGCCCAGCCTACTCAAGCAAGACATCATCTCGAACTCCTGATGTTGCGCCTCGCGCGCGTATAAATTTTTGTCTGCATTTTAGAGCAGACCTTTCTAAATTCCCTTTAATTTTTCTGTATTAGATACCATATATAACTGTAGAACGTTGCCTTTTACACGATACCTAGAGCAACCGTGCTACGAGATAAGGAGTTTTCTCATGATGTTGGCTGACCCTAGCAAAAAATACCGCCGTATGTACCAGCGAGTCGATTTACCAGATCGCCAATGGCCAAATAACGAAATTACAAAAGCGCCAATCTGGATGAGCACGGATTTACGTGATGGTAACCAAGCAATTTTTGAACCGATGAACATGGAACAAAAATTCAAAATGTTCAAAATGCTTGTAAAAATCGGTTTTAAACATATTGAAATCGGCTTCCCGTCTGCATCTCAAATTGACTTCGATTTTACCCGCATGTTAATCGAAGAAAATCATATTCCTGATGATGTGTACATTGAAGTATTGGTTCAGGCACGTGACCATTTAATTGAGCGTACTTTCGAAGCTTTAGCAGGTGCTAAGCGCGCAATTGTGCATATTTATAACTCTAACTCTCCAACCTTCCGTCAAAAAGTGTTGAATGTAGATGTAAATGGCGCAAAACAGTTGGCGATGAATGCAGCTCAGAAAGTGAAAGAATATGCTGCACAGTATCCTGAAACTGACTGGATTTTCCAGTACAGCCCAGAATGTTTCTCTGCAACCGAATTAGAAGTCGCAAAAGATGTCTGTGATGCCGTCACAGAAATTTGGGATGCACGTCCAGATCATAAAGTAATTTTAAACTTACCTGCTACTGTCGAAGTTTCTACGCCAAATGTTTATGCAGACCAAATTGAATGGATGCATCGTAACTTGGCACGTCGTGATGGCGTGATTATTTCTGTTCACTGCCACAATGACCGTGGCTGTGGTATTGCTGCATCAGAACTTGCCATTATGGCCGGTGCTGACCGTGTCGAAGGTTGTGTGTTTGGTAATGGTGAACGTACAGGTAACGTTGACGTTGCTGCGATTGCATTGAACATGTACACCCAAGGTGTAGCGCCAGAGTTAGATTTCTCTAACATTAATGAAGTGATTGCAACGGTTGAAGAATGTACTGGTTTACCTGTACACCCTCGTCATCCATATGCAGGTGACTTGGTATTTACTGCATTCTCTGGTTCACATCAGGATGCAATCAAAAAAGGCTTTGAATACCAGAAAAACGAAGAAATCTGGGATATGCCTTACTTGCCAATCGACCCGAAAGACTTGGGCCGTGACTACGATGCTGTAATTCGTGTAAATAGCCAGTCTGGTAAAGGCGGTATCGCTTACTTATTAGAATCAAACTACAACGTTGTATTGCCGCGCCGTTTGCAAATCGAATTCAGTCAGGTTGTTCAACAATATGCTGATGAGAATGGTACAGAAATTAATGCCAAAGAAATCTGGACCTTGTTTAAAGACGCATATGTCGATGTGAAGAACCACCATTACACAGTCAAAAACTATAAGTTATCTGACATAAATGGTACTCAAATCATTGAACTTGAGATCGACGTTGAAGGTGAAACTCAACAATTACGTGGCGAAGGTAATGGTCCTATCTCTGCATTCTTAAATGCACTTCAATTACCAATTGACGTATTGAACTATGAAGAACGTAGTATTAGTTCAGGTGCAAATGCCAAAGCATTAACCTTAATTGAACTTCAAGTGAAAGGTACTGGTAGAGGCTCGTTTGGTGCAGGTGTTCACGACAACACAGTCACCTCATCAATTGAAGCAATTATTGCATGTACCAACCGTTTGATTGATCAAGGTGTTTTAAGTACAGATCAGGTTGTTGCCGCCGCTGTTTAATTAAAAAAAAGACTTTGGAAAGGATACCTAGCTTGGTATCCTTTCTTTTTATTCCTGAAAGATTTAAAAGGCGAAATGTTCCCGTGTCTTTTCCAGCTGACTCAGTGGGGTTAGTCACTCCGCAAAAGTTCCAATTTGAAGAACCCTTACATCTTGAATGTGGCCGTGTTTTACCACGCTTTGAGTTAATGGTTGAAACTTACGGCACTTTAAATGCAGATAAATCAAATGCGATTTTGATCTGTCATGCCCTTTCCGGACATCATCATGCAGCGGGCTATCACCATGAAGATGATAAAAAAGCTGGATGGTGGGATAGCTGTATTGGCCCGGGTAAGGCAATCGACACAAATAATTTTTTTGTAGTTGCACTCAACAATATTGGTGGATGTAGTGGATCGACTGGTCCAACTTCACCAAACCCTGAAAATGATAATCGCCCTTATGGACCAGATTTTCCATTAGTAACAGTACGCGACTGGGTTAAAACTCAAGCCATGCTTTCTGACCGTTTAGGAGTAAGTGTTTGGTATGCAGTAGTTGGCGGATCATTAGGGGGCATGCAAGCACTACAATGGTCGGTAGACTACCCTGACCGTTTACAAAAATGTGTCGTTATTGCTAGCGCGCCAAAGCTTTCAGCACAGAATATTGCATTTAACGAGGTGGCACGTCAGTCCATCTTGTCTGACCCAGACTTCCATCATGGTCGTTATTTAGAAAATGATAGCTATCCAAAACGAGGCCTAATTTTGGCTCGTATGGTCGGCCATATTACCTATCTTTCTGAAGAAGCGATGAAACAAAAATTTGGTCGTGATTTAAAATCCGGCAAGTTTATGTACGGTTTTGATGTCGAGTTTCAGGTCGAAAGCTACCTGCGTTATCAAGGTGAACAGTTTAGCCGTAACTTTGATGCCAATACTTATCTGATTATGACCAAAGCTTTGGATTATTTTGATCCATCACGTGAGTACGGTCATTCACTTACAGATGCGATGAGTAAAACCAAATGCCAGTTCTTAATTGTTTCGTTCACAACTGACTGGCGTTTTGCACCAAGCCGTTCACAAGAAATTGTAGATGCGCTCATTACCAACCATAAGCCGGTAAGTTACCTCGATATTGATGCTGAACAAGGTCATGACTCGTTTTTATTTCCGATTCCACTGTATGTCAAAACACTGCGCGCTTTCTTAGGCGGTGAAGAACATTTAAAATCGACATCACTGGAGGCAAGCTAATGCGTATTGATCAACAACTGGCAGAAAAGTGGATTAAACCCGGCTCTAGCGTACTCGATTTAGGGTGTGGTGACGGTGAATTACTCGCTCATATGAGCCAAAAGCATCAAATTCGTGCTTATGGTTTAGAAATTGATCAAGAAAAGATTGCAATTGCCGTCAGTCGCGGGTTAAATATTATTCAACAAGATTTGAATCTCGGTTTGAGCCGTTTTGCCGACCAGTCTTTTGACTATGTGGTTATGGCACAGGCTTTGCAAGCCGTAGATGCACCCGATGTTTTATTAAGAGACATGGTGCGTGTGGGTAAACAGGCTATTATTACTTTTCCAAACTTTGCGCATTGGAAGACTCGCTCTTTTCTAGCATTAAAAGGAATGATGCCTGTATCGGATGCTCTACCATATATGTGGTATAACACCCCCAACATTCATTTATGTACGTTTAAAGATTTCGAAGCACTATGTGCGGAAAATCAAATACAAATTATTAATCGACTCGCCGTCAATGGAAACCAGCAGGGAAGCCTGTTAAGCAAACATGTTCCGAATTTGTTTGGTGAAGTCGCTATTTATCGAGTGAGTGCACTATGAAAAAGACATTATTTAGCACACTAATTGCAGGACTGCTAAGTATGCAGGCTCATGCAGATTATATCGCCCAGCCACAATCGGTTGCGAGCCAGGCTGCGCGCTTCTCCACAATGGGGATTCATGACCTTCAAAAAGCAGCTCAAGCTGGCCAAGCTGGCGCACAATTTTATCTTGGAACACGTTACCAATACGGTAAAGATGTAGCAAAAGATGATAAACAAGCATTTACTTGGTTTAAAGCTGCTGCTGACCAAGGTTTATCACCAGCACAGTTAAATGTAGGCCGTATGTACGCCGACGGCATTGGTGTTAAGAAAGATGAGTCTATGGCTCGTAAGTATTTCGAAAAAGCTGCAAGTAACGGCGATAACCGCGCAAGCTATAACCTCGCGATGATGGAAGAGCAAAAGAAAAACTACGTAGGTGCTTACCAGTGGTATGAGCTTTCAACTCGTGATGGCATGCTCGACAATAAAGTGATTAGTTTATCTGAAGGTAAAAAGACTGCTCTTGCTGCAAACTTAACTCAAGAGCAAATTCGTATGGCACGCGACCGTGCGGATAAATGGATTCAAGCTCAATAATAATCCAGCTCAAACTTACTCGACTAAAACCACCTTATATCATCTATAAGGTGGTTTTAGTTTTTAAGCTTCTAATTTTATATTCTATTTGTTTTACTCTATATCCCCTTCCAAAAAACACGTAACATAACTGGCGTTCAATATTGGTTATAAAGTTTGGTTATCTTATGTCTACCCCACATTGGTTTGATCAGGGCTCTTTAGTCCTTGCAAGTAATAACAAAGGTAAAGTCGCAGAGTTTGAAAAACTTTTTGAACAGCTTAAGTTACCTGTAGAAATTATTCCTCAAGGTCGCCTTAATATTCCCGACGCCATTGAAGACGGCTTAAGCTTTATTGAAAATGCCATTATTAAAGCACGTCATGCCTCTAAAATTTCAGGGAAACCTGCTATGGCTGATGACTCAGGTATTTGTGTTCCGGTTTTAGGTGGTGCACCTGGTATTTATTCAGCACGCTATGCTGGAGAACATGGTGACGACGCAGCGAATAATGCCAAATTATTAAATGACCTTTTGCCATACCGTAAAAATGGTGAAGTGATTGAAGGTATGTTCGTATGCGTGCTTGCTTTAGTAACGCATGCTGAAGATCCATTGCCACAAATTTTCCAAGGCATTTGGCACGGCGAAATTTTAGAAGCTGCACGTGGTGAAAATGGCTTTGGTTATGACCCTCTGTTCTGGTTACCTGAGCTACAAGTTTCTAGTGCTGAACTTTCTAAAGAAGATAAGAATAAGATTAGTCATCGTGGACAAGCGATGCAGTTATTCAGAGAGAGCTTGCAGAAATAAAACTTTATATAGCATTTATTTAGTTTAACGTTAAAGCCATTTGCTATCGTGCTAGGCGACATGGATGTCGCCCGTCACTGCCTTGCGCTGATTCCCAAAGCAGTGCTTCGGGAATCGCTCAGGATGTGTCGTCAGTTCGACAAATGGTTTTGTTACTTTTGACGAAACAAAAGTAAATATTGCCTATATACACAAAATAAGCATATAACCATTATTCAAAGGCCGTCTGGTCTAATCTCTTCCTTAGAAGTAAAGATGTAAAAACACTGCATAAATCGCAATACACACACAACTCACAATCGTCCCAGAAGCAATATAAGCCGCAGATCTTCCTGTTCCTTGATAATGTGTTTCTAGCGCTACAATATTGGCTGCCGGTGGCAAACAGAACATTAAAAACATGACTCCAATTTGCTGGCTTATATTTGGAATCGGTAGAAACCTATAAGTTAAGCCACATAGAACAAAGCCACACGCGACTTTAAAGGCTTGAGCTTTTGTACTGTAAATTAAGTCTTTTGCATAAACTCTGGTACGGCGCAGCCACATTCCAAGCACACACATACCTGCAAAAGTCATTGCAAATTTAGCAACCTCATAAACCCAATGTATAGCAGGGCTTTCGATATGCTGGGCCCCTAAAAGTCTGAGCACAACAGCACAAAATATTGATATACAAGGTGGGGAAGTTAAAACCTTTTTTAATATATTGAGCTTACTTTGCGGTGCAGTAGTTACCGCGGTGACAGCCCAAGCATTTCCAAAAAGTGACATCCCAATATATAAAGCGACAATTGGAGCAGTTGCTTCAGGACCAAATAGAGCCATGGCAAAAGGAAAACCAAGCCATCCCATATTGGTATAACTTACGCAAAGTGCCAGTAAGCGGTCTTTAAATAGAGCCAAATAGGCAAAGAAAATAATAAATGCAGACCCAAAACTAAAGAGCATTAAGCTCAAACTTCCAGATTGATAAAAGACCATGTTGTAAATGATCACAATCGGAATCAGGAGTCGTGCAAGCCAAGCTGAAAGAATAGGTTTTATGGTTTCTGCGATGGAGGTCTGAGCAAGTAAAAGTCCGGTGATAAATGCCAATATAGGCAATAGTAATGCCACGTCCTCTCCTCTTGCTCGTTAAAAACAGCTTGTTATGCTACACCTTTTGATTTTGAAATGTATGATCTATTTCACGTAAATTGGTCTAAAATCTAAGTTAAATAAAATTTAAAATTACTCAGATAAATATCTTTAAAAATCTAACCGTAACTGACGACTTATAAATACTGTCTTAAAAATGAAATATAAGTGTCACATTCCTGTCATGGCAACCTGTTGATATAAAGCGAACTAAAAAGAGGTATAAAATCATGGCTGGTTTATCTATTTGGCATGTCGTTATTTTCGCAATTGTCGTTATTTTATTGTTCGGTACATCTAAATTAAAAAATATCGGTAAAGATGTTGGCGGTGCAGTAAGAGACTTTAAAAAATCAGTTCGTGAAGAAGACGAAGCTGCATCTTTAAATACTCCTCGTACGATTGACGCACAAGTTAAAACATCTGAAAGCACATCAGTGAAAAGCTAAAGGTTTGTCCCATGCTTGATGTAGGAATGACAGAGCTACTCTGTTTTGCAATTATTGCAATTTTAGTTTTAGGTCCAGATAAGCTTCCCGAAGCTGCACGTTTTGCAGGTCGTTGGTATGTTCGACTAAAACGCTATATCACCAATTTGCAAAACGAGATTGATCAGGAGCTGCGTCTTTCTGAGTTCCGCAAAGAAATGCAAGAGGAACTTAACCGCATTGAAGCATTGGAACGAAAAGTACAACAGCAGCTTGAAGAAATACAAAAACAGCAGATTTCAGAACATTTAGAAGTTCCAGAAACGCCTAAAACAACACAAAAGCCTATTCGGAAATGTATTCCTATATCAGACCATTACAAAGTGCCGTATGTTGCCAAACCTATGCCTTTAGTTCCTCAAACTGATATTCCAGAAACATCTCCTGTTGAATTGAAGATTGCCGTATGAACCAACTGCCTTCAACCACTGTAAATAGTCAAGAAAACCTAGACCAAATGCCAATCATGAATCATTTGGTGGTTTTAAGACGCCATTTATTCAGGATTGTAGGGGTAACATTATTCTTATTCTTTTGTTTACTACCCTTTCGAAATAATACTTACCAATTATTGTCTGAGCCTTTAAGGTTACAACTTCCTGCATCATCTTCAATGATTGCAACGGATGTAACAGCAACCTTTATGGCGCCATTTAAACTTAATTTATTTGTCGCACTTATGCTTGCAATGCCATTTATTCTTTATGAAATATGGTCTTTTGTTCGCCCTGCGCTTTATCAAAAAGAACGCCATTTAGCGCTACCGTTACTCATTGGCAGTATTGTTCTATTTTATGCAGGCGTCGCTTTTGCTTATTACATTACCTTGCCGGCAATATTACATTTCTTTATTAGCGTTTCACCTGAAACAGTAGCGCCAATGACCGACATTAATAGTTATTTAAGCTTCTGTTTAAAGCTATTTTTAGTGTTTGGTGTCACTTTTGAAATTCCTATCGCAACCTTATTACTGATTTTAATTGGCGTAGTAAATACTCAAAGCCTTGCTGAAAAAAGACGTTTTATTATTGTGGGCTGTTTTTTTGTTGCTATGTTTATTACACCGCCAGATGCGATTTCAATGGTGATGCTAGCGATTCCAATGTGGTTACTTTTTGAAATAGGCCTACTGTTCGGTAAAATTCTTGAGAAGAGAAAAAGCCAGACTGCTGAATAATTTAAAACTTCTCTTTAAAAGCCCAAACATTAAGATTTGGGCTTTTTACTTTTAAATCGCCTTAATTAATCAAATTATAAACTGTCTTCAAAGTGACTTAAAAATGTAAGAAAAGTGTCATTTCCAATCCATAGAATCGACTCAACAAATATACACACAAAAGTTACGGATTTATTATGACAACTGCTTCTAACCACCCAACACGTCGCGATATTTTAAAATGGTTTACGGGGATCCCTTTTCTTCCATTAGGTGCGATGGCTACGGCAGCAACGTTAGCAGGCTGTAATGACAGTAATAATGATTCAGATGTTGTTACTCCACCACCAACAGTAAACTTTAAAAATGCAACGTTTACCTCAATGGCTGCACCATCTTTAGCCAACCCAGCAGCGATGGCAACAACAACTGTTGGATCAAGCCTTTCAATTAGCTGGGAAGATGGCTCAAAAACTGACTACACATTAGCGTACAAGCCATTCTTTACAACTGGTGATCTGGTTGCAGACGGTAAAGGTGGAAAAATTCTAGCGGGTGGTTATGTTGATATTAATAATCAGCCGATTATTGATAAGTCAAAACCAGGTCAAGAACGTCAATTCTTCTCTGACTGTCCAGATGGAAGCTCTTTAATTAGCTTTAAACAAGCAACAGGTCGTGACTTTACCGATGCAGACAAACAAGCTTTAGGTGTTACAGGCAACCCTGTATTTCATGTCGTTCAGTTTGAATATACGACTCGCGACCAAAGCTTAGCGTCTATGTATGGCTTACTACCATCTCCAATTGCGATTTTAACTTTAGACCAAGACCCTAAAACTGGTCATTTAACACTGGTTAAATACCACAATGTCGATACGTCTAAAGTAAACGGTTTATGGATTACTTGTGGTGCAAGCTTATCTCCATGGGGAACTCACCTTTCTAGTGAAGAATACGAACCAGACGCAAACAATGTTGCTGGAAGCTACTTACCAGTATTTAGCAAAAACTTATTTGGTGACAGTACCAAAGGTAACCCATACCACTACGGTCATTTACCAGAAGTGACTGTAAATACAGATGGTACAGGTTCAATCAAAAAACATTACTGTTTAGGTCGTATCTCGCACGAACTTATTCAAGTTATGCCAGATAACCGCACTGCATTGATGGGTGATGATGCAACGAATGGCGGTTTATTCATGTTTGTTGCCGATAAAGAAAAAGACTTATCTGCGGGTACGCTCTATGTTGCTAAATGGAAGCAAACCTCAGGCGTAGGCGCTGGTGCAGGTGATATTTCTTGGATTAACCTTGGCCATGCAACAAGTGCAGAAGTAAAAAGCTGGGCAGATCAATACAAGATTTCAGACTTGATGGATGTAAAAACTACAGATCCTCAAGATGCAAGCTATACCAAAATCCGTTATAGCGGCAAAAATAACTGGGTCAAACTTGTACCGGGTAAAGAGCGTGAAGCGGCTTTCTTAGAAACGCATCGTTATGCAGCTTTAGTGGGCGCAAGTATGGGCTTCACCAAAATGGAAGGCACAACTGTCAATATTAAAGACAAAATCGCATACTCTGCGATGTCTTATGTACAGTCTTCTATGGTTGATAAAACCACTGATATTCAAGTACAGGGTCCAAAAGCTGGTGCAGTTTATGCGCACACTTTAAAAGGCAGCCAAGTTGACAACAAAGGTCAGCTCATTAACAGTGAATGGGTATCGACTCATATGGAACCGCCAGCAGCTTTAGTGGGTGAAGACCTCACCACTGCTGATGCTTTGGGTAACCTTGCAAATGCAGATAAAATTGCAAACCCAGATAACATTAAGTTCTCTGAAAACTTACGTACGCTCTTCATTGGTGAAGACAGTGGTATGCACGTAAATAACTTCTTATGGGCATATAACGTAGATACCAAACAATTAAGCCGTATCTTATCAACACCTGCTGGTGCTGAATCGACAGGTTTACATGCTGTAGATGCAGTGAATGGCTGGACTTACATCATGAGTAACTTCCAGCATCCGGGTGACTGGGAATCTCCATTACACGATAAAGTAAAAGCGACTCTTGATCCTCTTGTTCGTGCAAACTACAAAGATCGTTTTGCAGCGGCAGTTGGTTATATTACGGCTGACCCTCTAGCACCATCTGTTGTAAAGAAATAATTCTTACCGCAACTCAAAAGAAGCCTGCTTTATGCAGGTTTCTTTTATTTAAAAACCCCCATAAAAATAAAAAGTACTTTTCTTTTTGACTAAACGATCAAATTTTTCATTAAGTTATCATTAAAACGTCAAGACCTCGTCATATTCAAAACTTAAGCTAATCAAGACATTTAGAAAAAACTTATTTTGAATTAGGAATTTAATATGAACGACTTGACCCCATATCATGAAGATCAGGAACTAGACAACAACACTTCGAACAATATTCACTTTCGTGATGTTTTAGACCAATACGTAAGTCGTCGTAGTCTCATTACTAAAGCAGCAAGCGGGGCTGTGGCATTAACTTTAGCCTCCACTTTAACGGGCTGTAATGATAATAACGATGACTCTGGCTCCAACAACGGTGGAACTGCTCCAGTCGATCCGAATAAAAAGCCAGAAAAACTTACCTTTACGCCAGTTGCTAAAAATTTAAATGATATTGTGACCGTACCAGAAGGTTATGAGGCAAATGTGATTTACGCTTTAGGTGACTCTATTAATCCTTCTTTTGGTGATTGGGACGATAACAATATTCCATCTGGTCCAAGCTTCCAGTTTCGCTCTGGCGACTGCCACGATGGTATGCACTATTTTGGTTTAAACACATCAACAAACCGTTTTGATGACACTGTTTCAGCACAAGGTTTATTGGTGATGAACCACGAATACATCAACCAAACCTTTCTACACCCTAAAGGTCCAACCAAAGTTGATGGACGCCGCCCAGAAGACGAAGTCATTCGTGAAACCAATGCCCATGGGGTTTCTGTAGTACATATTAAAAAAGACCCTGCTACTCAAAAAGTCGAGGTTGTAAAAAACTCTATTTTTAATAGACGTATTACAGGTTCTACAGTCATGGACTTCGCTGGTGTAGCAGCAGGGTCTAACTTACTTTCAACGCGCTTTTCACCTGCTGGCCGTCAGACTCGTGGTACACACAATAACTGTGGTAATGGCTATACACCTTGGGGAACATACTTAACCACAGAAGAAAACTTTATCGGTTATTTTGCCCGTAGCACAACTGATGATGCGCTACGTACTCCAGAAGAAATTATTGCCCTTAAACGCTATGGCCTTAAAGCAGGGTCGAGTTCTCGTTACGGTTGGGAAACCGCAATTGGGCAAGTAGAGGCACAAGACCTATATGACCGCTGGAATGCCGATGTAAAAGCGGCTCAAGCAACCCAAGATTACCGCAATGGACCAAACACATTTGGCTGGATGGTCGAAATTGACCCATTTGATAACCGTCAAAATCCGGTTAAACGTACCTCATTAGGCCGTTTTGCCCATGAAGACAGTGCATGTCGTGCCGTAGCAGGTCAACCAATCGCATTTTATATGGGTGATGACTCTCGTGGCGAATATATCTATAAGTTTGTTTCAACCGCAGTGTGGGACACAAAAGATATAAACGGCGGCTATGCAGCCGGTGACAAATACATGAACTCAGGTAAGTTGTATGTTGCCAAATTTAATAACGATGGTTCAGGTCAATGGATTGAACTTGCCTACGGTAAAAATGGTTTAAATGAAAGTAACACGACCTATCCATTTAAATCTCAGGCAGACGCAGTCACTTTTGCGCGTTTAGCAGCAGATTCAGTCGGTGCAACAAAAATGGACCGCCCAGAATGGGCAACCGTTAACCCGATTAATGGTGAAATTTATGTCACACTCACCAACAACTCAAACCGTGGTAAAGATTACCCTACAGATGCAGCCAACCCTCGTAACTATACTGACCTATATGCAGGCACAAAAGAACAAAAGGGAAATGTAAACGGCCATATCATTCGTTTTAGAGAAGCCGATGACAAAACAACTGCTGAAACCTTCAAATGGGACATTTACTTATTTGGTGCAGAAGCTTCGATGGCTTCAAACATCAACTTGTCAGGCTTAACAGACAATAACGACTTTTCATCTCCAGATGGTATGTGGTTTGACCCACGCGGTGTTCTCTGGATTGAAACAGATGACGGTGCTTATACAGATGTCACCAACTGTATGATGCTTGCTGCCCTACCAGGTCAAATTGGTGATGGCGGTGCGGCAACTACATCAAATGGTCAGCAAACCATAACAGGCGCTAAAGTTACAGATGCAACATTACGCCGTTTCTTAGTCGGACCAAAGCAATGTGAAATTACTGGTATTGCCATGACACCGGACTATAAGGCAATTTTCATTAATGTTCAGCACCCTGGTGAAGATTCGTCAAGTTACGCAAAACCAGAAAGTAACTGGCCTGCCACACAAAAAGACCCAAGCAACAAAACTGCGCGCCCACGTTCGGCAACTGTAGTTATTACCCGTAAAGATGGTGGTGTTATTGCTGGTTAATTTATTTCTCCCTAGAAAAATGCCGATCATTTGATCGGCATTTTGTTAACGATTTAGAAGTATCTGCTGCTGTACAATTTGGCCGCTATGTTCGCCTTGCTGGGTCTTTTCCAACCAAATCCATTCATTATTGGTCATTCTTAAAAAATTCGAACAACGTGTTCCATATACTGGGCTTTGAATAAAAGTCGATGATAATAACTCTTCCATTTCTGGTTGAATGCCCGTATTTGGCAACAATGCTGTGGTGACTTTACGTTCATCTTCTAAAATATCCCACGCTGCATGTTGCAAGCTTAACTCTTCTGTTTTGTGCTGATGCATAGGCAAGAACTCTTGCGTAAAACGGGTTCTTAAATGTCTGGTTTTCTCCCAGTGATCGGACATTAAACCATTCGAAACCACATATACGCCGTTGGCTAATACTTGAGGAGCCTCACCGCGGTTACTCATATAGACTGCCTGATCAGCATTTCCCATAAACAAGTTAAAACCAGCAAAGTTCTGTTGCTGTTGTTCCAATTGTTGCGCAAAGCGAATCGGCAACAAATCCGACTCTAAAAAAGCCTGAACCAAATGACCTCGAGACGTCTCGTATTGCTGTTTATCACGTCCATCACGGAAATTAGTTAACACAGCCCATCGACCCTGTGGCGTAACGCCCATCCAAGTGCCACCGGACTGTAAGTCTTGCCCTGCAATGATGGGTGCATGTTCCCATTGATGCAACAATGCGGTTGGTCGGTGATAAAACTCATCACGGTTTGAAATAAGACACAAGGGCATATCATCCAGAACATGCCATGCTAAAGCCACAATACACATTGATTCTTGTTCCCTATGTTTACACATTGAATGTACAACATTTTTCACATCATTCCGCTACAATCTGTCAAAACGTAAGATCAAGGAGCAGCAATGCTGACCTATCCTAATATCGATCCGGTCGCAATACATCTAGGACCTCTTCAAGTCCATTGGTATGGACTCATGTATTTATTGGCATTTTTATGTGCTTGGGGACTCGCTTCCTACCGTGCCAAACAGCGTGATGGCTGGACATCGGACATGGTTTCCGATCTGGTGTTTTACGGCGCTTTAGGTGTTGTGCTCGGCGGACGTATCGGCTATGTGCTTTTCTATGAGTTTGATAAATTCCTTGAAAACCCAATCTGGCTATTCCAAGTCTGGACTGGTGGTATGAGCTTCCACGGCGGCTTCTTAGGCGTTATGATTGCAATGCTATTCTGGTGTAAAAAATATCAAAAAACATGGTTCCAGACACTCGACTTTATTGCCCCGTGTGTACCGACAGGCTTAATGTTCGGACGCTTCGGTAACTTTATTGGTGGAGAGTTATATGGTCGCGCGGTTACAGATCCGAATTATCCATTCGGAATGATTTTCCCAACCGATCCATTACATTTAGTTCGCCACCCTTCTCAAATTTATCAAGCACTTTGTGAAGGTCTAATTCTATTCATTATCTTGTGGTGGTTTAGTTCAAAACCTCGCCCACGTATGGCCGTTTCAGCACTATTTTTAATGGGTTACGGCGTTGCACGTTTTGTAATGGAATTCTTCCGTCAACCCGATGCCGACCAAGGTTTCATTTTATTTGGTTGGATGACTAAAGGTCAGATTCTTACAGTTCCAATGTTACTCATTGGCCTTTGGATGATGTGGTATGCCTATCAAAAGAAAATTTATGACTGGGGCCCACAAAAGAACAGTTAACATCTAAATCAGAGGAGTTTCGGCTCCTCTTTTTTATGCTACAGTTTTTATCTCCCAAGAAAGAAGATACACCATGCTGGAATTCTGGTTTAACAAGCAAGTCCCGACTTTTAAAAAATTAATGATCTTAATTATTACCCTCTTAATCTGTATTGGGTTATATCAATATCAACCATTACCGTTAGATACTATTTTAATGTTTACGGGAACTGGGGTTATTTTTTTAATCTGCCGCTACTTTAAATTGCATTTTGCTCAAAGTAACCCAACCGGTTTACTTTACCGTCTATTTACATGGGTCCCTATTGCCCTCTTGTTTGCACTTATTTTTGTGAAAGCCATGCCTAACTTACTTATTTGGGGCGTTCAAGGCATTGCATTTATGGCGCTTGCTGCTTTTATTTTTTCACCACAATCGTTATTTAACAAATAGGCTCCCGTTTTATGTTGGCTTATTGGTACAACGCACCGCGTCACATCAAACTCATCTTCATTATTGTCGTTTGTGCTGCAATTTATGTAGCCAATCAAGTCCAGCCTTTATCGCCGACTTACACTATTCTGAGCCTTGCGTTAGGTTTCGGACTTCATTTCGGGCAATATTTACAAACAAAAATTCCAGACCGTAGTTCATATAAATCTAACTTCCAGTTTCTGCTTAGAATTTATCCTCTTCTTATTGTTGCTATTGTGGTATGGATATTGCCACCTCAGCATAATTGGATCGTAACGATACAAGCTTTAGGCTTTGTACTGGTTGGATTTTTTCTTGTTTCAATTTATCAAAATCGTGCCAAGCGTTTTGAATAATTACGCCTCTTGAAATGCCATAGAACTATTTTTAGATTTTCATCTTGAGCTACAACAGGTATCATCTTCAATGGTTCATGATGAAGCAGCTCTATTGCGTAATTATTTATCGTTGAGCTATCTCCCCCCTTTATTTTATGGAATTAATCCGAACTCGAGAGTGTTATGCGTGCATATTTAGACCTACTACAACATATCCTTGATAATGGCGGTGACAAAGGCGACCGTACAGGCACAGGAACCCGTTCTGTATTTGGTCATCAAATGCGTTTTGATCTCTCTAAAGGTTTTCCTTTACTCACCACAAAAAAAGTTCACTTCCGTTCTATTGTGATTGAGTTACTTTGGTTTTTAAAAGGCGACACCAACGTCCAATATTTAAAAGACAATAAAGTTTCAATTTGGGACGAATGGGCTACAGCAGAACAAACAGCTCGTTTTGGCCGCCCAGAACATGAACTAGGCCCAGTTTATGGCCACCAATGGCGTAATTTCGGCGCAACTAAAAATGCTGACGGTACTTATAACCAAGATGGTTTTGACCAAATTAAATGGTTAATTAACGAAATCAAAACTAACCCAAATTCGCGCCGTTTAATCGTTTCTGGCTGGAACCCGAATGAAGCTGGACAAGTTGCATTGCCACCTTGCCACACACTCTTCCAATTTTTCGTACAAGACAACAAATTGTCATGCCAGCTTTATCAACGTAGTGCTGACGTGTTCTTGGGCGTGCCATTTAATATTGCTAGCTATGCCTTACTCACCCATATGATTGCTCAAGTGTGCGGTTTAGGCGTAGGTGATTTTGTTTGGACAGGTGGCGATACGCATCTTTATGCCAACCATTTCGAGCAGGCACGACTACAATTAACGCGTGAACCATTACCACTTTGCCAATTAAAACTTAATCCGGAAGTTAAAGACCTTTTCGATTTCAAATTTGAAGATATCGAGATTGTAGGTTACGAGTCACATCCAGCAATTAAAGCTCCGGTTGCAGTATAACGACGGCTTAAATTTCATTAGATTACGGTTTAGAGAATAAGATTATGGCATGGCAAAATGTAGAAGTTGTCCACGTTGTCGCAATGGACAAAAATCACTGTATTGGTAAAGGCAATGCGTTGCCATGGCATATCTCTGCCGACTTAAAACATTTTAAAGAAATCACCCAAGGTGGTGTGGTCATCATGGGCCGTAAGACTCTTGAGTCTATGGGCCGTGCTCTACCGAACCGTGTGAACTGGGTGATTACCCGTGACATTAACTGGCACTTTGACAGCGTAAAAATTGCGTATTCAATTGAAGATGCTTTAAACGCAGCTTTAGAAGACGCCAAAAACACCGAAAAGCAGACGCTTTTCATCATTGGTGGTGGTGAAATATTTAAGCAAACCTTGTCAATTGCAGACCGTCTCGAGCTCACTCATGTTGACTTAGATGTCCAAGGTGATGCACATTATCCAACTATACCGAGTGAATTTCATAAAACTGCGAGCGAGCAGCAAGTAGATGAAAAAACAGGAACTTCATTCGAATTTGCAACTTATAAAAAATAATTTTATGGCCGCCTATGCACAATATCGGAACACGTGAATTTATTATCGCCCTCCTCTTCGGCGCTTTACATGGTTTATTCACGTTGTTTATTGTGCTTTCCAGTATTTGGGTATGTTTAGCGCTTTGGGTGCAACAACCTTTTGGCTGGTTAGGTAGCCGTATTATTATCGGCATATGGATTGCCTTTGCATTAAGTATGGCTGGCTTATATTTCAATGGTCATATTATTAGCCGTCGTACAGATATCTTAATTTATCTTTTAGCTTTTGCCTGTTCTCTGGTTTGGTATTTCTCAATTACTGCACGTCAAGACCGTGACTGGAACCCTGAAGTTGCCAATATGCTAAGTTACGAAAAACACGGCGATGTTATTACTTTGCATAATGTCCGTAACTTCAACTGGCATCCCGATGGTACTTATGACGTTCGCTGGGAAACCCGTACTTTTGACCTGAACCAGTTAAATGGCATAAATATTATTACTTCTTACTGGATGGGGCCACAAATTGCCCATACGCTGGTCAGTTTCGAATTTAAGAATCAACAGCCTTTAGTTTTTTCAATCGAAATTCGAAAAGAAAAGACTGAGGAGTTTTCGGCAGTGGGTGGCTTTTTTAGAAAATATGAACTGAGCTTAATTGCATCTGATGAAAAAGATATTGTCTACACGCGTAGCAACATCCGTAAAGAGCAAGTTTATAATTTCCCAGTCAATATGCCACGTTCAGAACAAAAAGCGTTATTTTTAGAATATCTTAAAAAGTCAGATGAGCTACGTGCACAGCCAAAATGGTATAACACCCTCACAAGTAATTGTACAACCTTAATTTTTGATATGGTTCAAGCCATTAACCCATATCAGCTTCCTAAAGATTATCGGTTAATAGCCTCTGGTTATCTACCTAATTATTTATATGATCTTAAAGCGCTTAATCAAAATATTAGTTTAAAACAGTGGTATCAAATCGCACATATCAATCCACGTACTGAACATTTTGAACAACTCTCAGATCAGAGTAGTGAACACTTCTCTCAAATTGTGCGACAAGGTTTACCCAAAGTTGACTAGAGTCTGCTTAATATTTTATAGGCTCATTTTCGCCAAATATCAGAAGAACACTTTGTTAGCTTTGAAAATAATTTGCAAGAATCACAAAATAACTCCATAACTTAAATTAACCAGTTTTCTAATAAAGGAAAATAATCATGACAGAAAAAATTACACCATTTAGTATTTCTAAAGTATTCAATGCACCTCGTGATCTTGTATTCAAGGTTCATACTGATATTAATCACTTACAAAATTGGATGAGTCCAAAAAATTTCAAAATCATTCATACCTCAATGGATTTTAGAGTGGGTGGAACTTATCACTATGGGTTAGAAGGACCCGATGGAACACAAATGTGGGGGAAGCAGGTGTTTCGTGAGATTGTACCTAATGAGCGATTAACGTTTATTCAATCTTTCTCAGACAAAGACGGTAACAACACACGACACCCTATGTCACCGACATGGCCCTTAGAAATGTTAGCAACCACAACTTTTGAAGATATTGATAATAAAACAAAAGTCACAATTACTTGGCAACCGTGGAACTCTGACGATATTGAGAACTCAACTTTTGATTCTGCTCGCGATGGAATGACACAAGGATTTAATGGCACATTCTCCAACTTAGAAGCGTATCTAGAAACCCTTTAAATATAGAGGATCTGTTGGTGGCTATCGAAAACTAAATAAGTTATTCTCTTTTTCTTTACTTTTTTATACACGCTTTACTTTGTAATCTAGTTAGATAGACCCTATTGTAATAGGCAGGAAATAGAGGGAAAAACAATGCAACAGGCATTATTTGGCGGCGGCTGTTTTTGGTGCGTCGAAGCCGTATTTTTACAAATACGTGGTGTAGAAAAAGTAACAAGTGGTTATGCTGGTGGGCATACAACTCACCCAACCTATGAGCAAGTATGTCAAGGAGACACTCAGCATGCTGAAGTGGTCCTTATTGACTTTGATGAACAGCAAGTTACATATTCTCAGTTACTTGATGTCTTCTTTGCAACGCATGATCCAACGACTTTAAACCGCCAAGGTAATGATATTGGTACTCAGTACCGCTCTGTTATTTATTATTATAATGAAGAGCAAAAACAGGCAGCAGAACACACGATTCAAACGTTAAAAGATGACGATCTTGATATTGTGACTGAGCTGTCTCCTGTCCCGACATTCTATCCAGCCGAAGAATATCATCAGAATTACTATGCAAAGAACCCTTCACAAGGTTATTGCAACTTTGCGATTCCACCTAAGTTGCTCAAGCTGTATAGTAAATTCCAGCATCTGATGAAAGATCAATAAATCAGAGCAATAAAAAAGCAACCAAATTGGTTGCTTTTTTATTGAGTAAACTAAATTTTAGTTTTCACTGACAAAGGCAATATCGCTCAGTCCGGCTTCACTGGCGCGAGACATTACCTGAGCTACCGTATCGTACTTCGACTCTTTATCAGCACGAAGTTGAACGGTTGGTTTAACCGCACCTTGACCTGCTTCTTGGAAACGTTTTTGAAGCTCATCAAGGCTAATTACTTGAGTATCCCAAGCCACTTCACCATTTGCATTGATACTAATCGTAATTGCTTTTGGTGGTGGATCAATAATTTCAGCAGTTGTTTTAGGCAGTGTTAATGGAATCGATGGGTTGGCAACTGTTGCTGTGACCAAAAAGATGATCATTAACACCAACATAATGTCGATTAGCGGAATGAGGTTCATCTCATTTATGCCACTATCGTGGTCTTCACCCAATTGAAAAGCCATTAAGCTTGACCTCCAACATAACTTTGCTCTGCAGTTTTAACATCAGACTTTACAGTTGAGTCTTGCTGCAACATCGTATCAATTAACAAACTGTGTGCTTGATCTTGTAAATCATGAGCAAGACCACGGTTAGCACGTACACAAATGTTATAAGCCAATACCGCAGGAATCGCAACTGCAAGACCAAGACCAGTCATAATAAGTGCTTCACCTACTGGTGTAGCCACTTGAGCCAATCCTGCTTGTCCGCTCTTACCTACAGCAACCAACGCGTGGAAAATACCCCATACCGTACCAAACAAACCAACAAATGGTGCAATTGAAGCAATTGTTCCTAAAACAGAAATACCTTTCTCAGCATTGACTTTTTCAGCAGAAATTTGGCGCAATAATGCTTGCTCTGCAACTGCTTTACGCTGTTCAAAACTCAAAGGCTGTAACTTCGCTTTTAGCGAACTAATAGCTTTAGAGAGTTGAGCATAAGCTTGTTGTTTTAATTGGCGAGTCCCCATCAAACGTAAGATGAAAACTGTCCAGGTAGCAATCGACATTGCCAATAAGATGAAATACAGGGTTTTACTCACTGCATCTGCATGTTGCCAATAGATTGAAAAGTTCATATTCGAACTCCTGATTAAGGTTAGCCGTTGGGACTCAAATTCGTTTAAGGGGTTAAATCAAACGGTTGCTCTGCTTTAATTGGATAAGCAACACCGTTTTCCATATAAGGTTTAAATTTTGCACCACGTACAGCACGGACTACTTTGTCATCTAGACTTGAAATGCCGCTGCTTCGGGTTACGCGCACATTAGTAATCTTGCCTTTTTCATCGGCTTCAATGAGTACAACAACTGAACGCGCTTCGCCTTGTAAATCTTTTGGTGAAACAGTCAAACGTGGTGAGCGACTCCACTGCACACCTGAACCACCAATTGAAACATGTTTCGGTGATGGATCTGGCGCAGGTTGAGCTTTAGGTGCTTCTTGTACCACTGGTTTTGGCTTTTCAACGACTTTTTCAGTCACAGTAGTCGTTGGAGTAACTACTTTTGGTTCAACTTTAGGTTCTGTCTTTACTGTTTGTTTAGGAGTTTCAGCCTTTTTCACCTGCTGAATTTTTTCCACTGGTTTAGGTGGAATCACAGGTTTCTCAACAACCTTTACCTCTTTCACTTCTTTTTTGGGTTCCGGCTTTTTAGGCGGTTCTTTTGGTTTCGGTGGTAAAGGTTTTGGTTGTTCTTGAATTTTTACAAAGCGGACTTGTAAAGGCTTCTTGTCAATTGGCTTTAGTTCAGCAGGCTTAATGTGGCTAACTGCCCATAAGACCCCGATATGACCAATTGCAACCGCAATTAGGGCCGTGATGACTTTCTTTTTCATCGGATTGGGAGAGTTTAAGGCTGCGGAAGATTGACTCATAAGAATCTAATTACCTAATGGATGATGATCTCGACTTCAATTTATAGAAACGATTTCAAACATCGGATAGAACAATAAAGTGCCACAATAATAAATGAGAAGTGTTTTCATTTGCAACTAATTTTTTGCGAAAAACATTTCCTAGTATTGTGCAATCTAACTTCATAAAGTGATATCACCTTACTTTTCTCATGCTTAGACAACACACTAAAATTTGTTAGTTCCATAGACTACTTATCAAATCGTGCTCAACTTAAAAAAACATTAAGTAGTTACAATATTGAGAATAACCAATAGAACATCAAATTAAGGTTATGTTATAACATTTTAAATTTATTTTAGCCATAAAAAAGCACACTCAAAAGTGTGCTTTTAAAAATATAAGGTAATTAGAAAACAACTGTCTTATTACCATCTACAATAATGCGGTCTTCCAAATGCCATTTAACAGCGCGAGCCAATACATTACGTTCTACATCTTCACCAAGCTCACGTAACTGCTCAACGTTATAATCATGGCTTACACGTTCAACGTCTTGCTCAATAATCGGGCCTTGGTCTAGGTCAGCAGTCACATAGTGAGCTGTTGCACCAATCAACTTCACACCTTTTTCATAGGCTTGCTTATATGGGTTTGCCCCCACGAAAGCAGGTAAGAATGAATGGTGAATATTGATGATTTTCATTTCCCATTTTGCAACAAAATCTTCGCTTAAAATCTGCATGTAACGTGCAAGAACTAATAAGTCGTTACCTTGCATCATTTCATCAATTTGAGCATAAGCTTCGGCTTTATTGTCTTTGGTTACTTTAATTACAGTAAACGGAATACCAAAGTTCTCAACAGATTCACGTAAATCTTCATGGTTAGAAATCACATGCGTAATTTCACAAGGTAAAGAACCACGCGCATGACGCCATAATAACTCAAGCAAAGCATGGTCGACTTTAGAAACTAAAATACCAACCTTTTTAATTTCGTTTACGAAAGCAAGACGCCATTGCATGCCATAACGTTCAGCAACGTTGGCAGCAAATGTTTGAATTAATGCATCTTTACGCGACTGTAAATGATCAAGTTCAAATTCAACACGCATGAAATAACGTCCGCCTTGAGCTTCCGTCGCATATTGATCAAGCGCGGTAATGTTTGCACCTTGATGGTACAAAAAGCTCGATACAGCCTGTACGATCCCAGGCTTGTCTTCACAAGTAATCAGTAAACGGGCTGTATTGGCAGTGGTCATATTCATTTTGTTAATATCACTTAATTGAGACAAATTTTTAATAAGCCGAGTATTCTAGCGCTCTAAATAAGCAAGCACAACTATTCATCTTTTAAGGATGACAAGCTTGCAAAAAGATCAGAAGGTCCAAGTGATTCGAGCAATTGTTCATAAGTCGCACGGCTTTCACCCATTAAATAAGGGCCCTCTAAGAAAACCATTTGGCGTAATGCTTGCCAAACCCATTTTTCCTCAAGGTGGTTATTGTCACTAATGTGTCCGGACATATATAAAAAGTTGGTCCAGTTGGTTAAGACAATCCAAAGGTTAATAATGAGTGCTTCAATTTCGGAAGCTGTCATTTTCATAAGACCCGCATCGACAAAGGCCTGATAAATTCTTTGTCCTTGCTGCATCACCTGCCCCGCAAAGCGCGGATAGATCTTCTTAAAGTCTTCGTTACTTTCAACTAAGTGATAAACATCGCGATGAATAAAGCGATAGTTCCACAACTGACCACTGAGCACCTGAAAATAACTAATTTTGTCGTTGGTGGTTAATGGTCTGTCTTCAGGTAAAGAGAGCATTTCTAAAGTCTCGACCTGATACTGATACATTAATTCCTTAATAATTTCATGCTTGTTTCGAAAGTGATAATACAAGTTTCCAGGACTGATCCCCAGCTCTGCAGCAATATGATTGGTAGTGACAGACCGTTCGCCACGCTCATTAAAGAGCTGCAAACTGATTTGTAAAATCCGGTCTTTTGTCTTCAGAGCTTTAGGTAGAGACATTTTAATAACCTTCGTTAATTCATATGGTTAAGACTTGCACACAGAAACCAACTTGACTCTTTAGAGTATTTACTCTAAAAAATAAGTATATCAGTATATTTGGTAAGTACCGATGAACAGTCAAACAAAAACAAATCCAGAGACTCAGGTTCCTTATGATGTTAAGCATTTACAAGATTTGCTTGAGCAGCAAAAGATTGCCTACTTACGTCATCCGGTACCCACTGCTAAAGAGCGTATTGATCGTTTAGCTCGTCTTAAAAAAGTCTTGGTAAAATATCAAGATCAGATTGCCGAAGCAATTAACCTTGATTATGGCAATCGTGCCATTATGGAAACCAAAATTGGTGAGTTACTTACTTGTCTTGAACAAATCAAGTATTACAGTAAGAACCTAA
The DNA here is from genome assembly GCF_044684115.1 of Acinetobacter sp. ABJ_C1_1. Taxonomy (NCBI): domain Bacteria; kingdom Pseudomonadati; phylum Pseudomonadota; class Gammaproteobacteria; order Moraxellales; family Moraxellaceae; genus Acinetobacter; species Acinetobacter sp. ABJ_C1_1. Next base: position 183,011 of record NZ_JBITPU010000002.1, read on the forward strand.
CCGGATGGATGAAACCATCAAAACGTCATATCAGTGTATTACATCAGCCAGCAAAAGGTTGGGTACAATATCAACCAATGGGCGTAATTGGCATTATTACACCATGGAACTACCCGTTACTACTGTCTGTTGGTCCACTCATCTGTGCTTTGGCTGCCGGCAACCATGCCATGATTAAAATTTCGAGTGCATCTCCAAATTTTGGACAGATTCTTGAAAATGCACTTTCTGAAGCGTTCCCACAAGAACTGGTTGCTGTAGTAAACGGCGGTGGCGTCATTTCTGATGCGTTTAGTCATCTGCCTTTCGACAAAATGATTTTCACAGGCTCGACTTCTGTTGGTAAAACAGTCATGGCAGCTGCAGCTCAAAATCTTGTGCCGGTTATTCTTGAGTTGGGTGGTAAATCCCCTGCTCTGGTACATGCTTCTGTAGATATGAAAGATGTCGCACAGCGTATTGCTGTAGGTAAACTATGGAATGCAGGCCAAACTTGCGTTGCGCCAGACCATATTTTCTTGCCACGCGGGAAAACAGCCGAGTTTATTGAGAACTTTAAATTGATTGTGGCTGGAATGTATCCTCATTTCCGCAATAACCAAGACTACACTTCTATTATTAATGATAAACAGTACAACCGGATTCAAGGTTATCTTGAAAATGCCCGTGATCAGGGTGCTCGTATTGTTGAAATCAATCCGCAAAATGAAATTTTAGATGATGTCCGCAAAATTCCACCAACTTTAGTGACTGGTGTAACGACTGCAATGGATATCATGCAAAATGAAATTTTTGGTCCTGTGCTACCAATTTTAGAATATGACCAAATAGAAGAAGTCATTGAGTTTATTAATAGTCGTCCACGTCCTTTAGCAATGTATTATTTTGACTATGATCAGGCACGCGCCGATTATATCTCTCAGCATACTCATTCAGGACATTTCGGAATTAACATGGTCATTACCCATGTTGCTCAAGATGACTTGCCATTTGGCGGAATTGGGGCATCAGGTATGGGCAAATATCACGGACCAGAAGGCTTTTTCGGGCTTTCACATGAACGTTCGGTGATGTCAAATCCAAAACTTTATAGCCTGAAATACATTCTTCCGCCGTTCAATAAACCAATTCATCGCTTCATTTCGAAAACCTTGTTGCGTTAACTGATCAAGGCATGATCTGTTACACTAGATCATGCCTCGTTTTTACCAATTTCGCTTGTCTTTTAATCGTATTTTTGGTATAAAACGCCCCTTGAATGAATTCATCCGTTTACATTTAGTATGACTGGCCACAGATTTGCTGTTGGCTAAATCAATGGAGTTACACCATGTCTAAGGTTTGCCAAGTTACCGGCAAGCGTCCAGTCGTTGGTAACAACGTCTCACACGCCAACAACAAAACCAAGCGCCGGTTCGAGCCGAACCTGCACCACCACCGTTTCTGGTTAGAAAGCGAAAAACGTTTTGTACGTCTTCGTTTAACCACTAAAGGTATGCGTATTATTGACAAATTGGGTATCGAAAAGGTTGTTGCAGACCTTCGTGCTCAAGGTCAAAAGATCTAAGGAGTCTGAGCAATGCGTGATAAGATTCGTCTCGTTTCTTCAGCTGGTACAGGTTATTTCTATACCACGACTAAAAACAAACGTACTATGCCGGAAAAAATGGAAATCAAAAAATTTGATCCAAAAATCCGTCAACACGTGATTTTCAAAGAAGCTAAAATCAAATAATTTTAGCGTCGAAAAAAACGACTTCTTTAAGAAGTCGTTTTTTTTTGCATTTTTTTTATACCCGCCTTTTTGTTAAACTTTCTACATATTCCGCCTTGGCATTTTTTATGCTTGTCTTTAGCCTAACTCACGTAAAAGGAGTTTTTAGTGCCGCATGACGTAGATTTAATTATTTTACTTGCTGTTGGTTTCGGCGTTGCCCTCTTTTTTGGCTATATTGCCGCCCGACTACGACTTCCTCCTCTTATCGGCTACTTAATTGCCGGAATTATTATTAGTCCTAATACCCCTGGCATAGAAGCAGATATTCATCTTGCCAACCAACTTGCTGAACTCGGTGTAATGTTCCTCATGTTTGGCGTTGGGATGCATTTTTCATTAAATGATCTTTTACAAGTTCGACGTATTGCCTTGCCTGGTGCGATTTTACAAATTGCGGTTGCCACCTTACTTGGCGTTGGCGTTTCAATGTTATGGGGCTGGAGCTTTGGTTCAGCATTGGTTTTTGGCTTAAGCTTATCGTGTGCGAGTACCGTTGTATTATTAAAAGCTTTAGGAGACCGTGGTCTTTTAGACTCTGTAAACGGAAAAATTGCGGTAGGTTGGCTGTTAGTTGAAGATTTGGTAATGGTACTTGTTTTAGTACTTCTTCCAGCTACAGCAGTTTTACTCGGTGGAAAAGCACCGGCGGGCGCAGAAGGAAACATCTGGCTAACGCTTGGAATCACCCTATTAAAGGTGATCGGCTTTATTGCCTTTATGCTTATTGTGGGTAAGCGTGTTGTTCCTATCATAATGCAGTTTGTTGCGCGTTTAGGTTCAAGAGAGCTATTTACGCTGACCGTTGTAGCAGCAGCTGTTTCGATTGCCTATGGCTCTTATGCCATCTTTGGGGTTTCAATGGCGCTAGGGGCGTTCTTTGCAGGTATGGTCGTAAAAGAATCAGACTTTAGCCACCGTGCAGAAGAAGAAACCCTTCCTCTACGTGAAATTTTCTCGATTTTATTCTTCGTTTCGGTAGGAATGTTGTTTGACCCACATATCCTTATCGAGCGTCCACTGCATATTTTGGCAGTTATCGCGATTATTATGGTGGGTAAAACGCTTGCTGCAATGGCTTTAGTTTTATTCTTCCGCTATCCAATCAATACTGCTTTGACCGTCGGGGCCAGCCTTGCACAAATTGGTGAGTTTTCATTTATTCTGGCAACACTTGGCGTTTCTTTAGGTCTATTAACGCTAGAAGCTCAAAACCTGATTTTAGCAGGCGCTTTGTTCTCAATTACGCTTAACTCTTTTGTTTTCTCGGCAGTTGAACCTGTACAACGCTGGATTCGTGAACGTTCTCATTTAGCACGACTTCTTGAGCGTAGTGGTGACCCACTCGCGATGTTGCCAGATGAAGTCGATCAGGCTTATCTACGCGATCAAGTGGTAATTGTAGGGTATGGTGGTGTTGGACGCCGTATTACTGAAAATTTAATTAATCAGAACATTAAAGTCGTAATTGCAGAAGAAAATCGTGAAATTGTAGAAAAGCTGCGTCAAGCAAATATTGCTGCCGTGAGTGGTGTCGCAACTGAACCTGGTGTTTTAATTCAGGCTCATATCATGCATGCACGACTATTGGTAATTTCCCCTATGGATATTTTAGATATTCACCGAATTGTGGATATTGCTAAACAATTAAACCCTCAAATTCAGGTTTTAATTTGTGCAGAAAGTAAAGAAGAAGCTGCAGTTATTCGAGATGAAAATATCGGCGAAGTCTTCTATGCAAAAGAAGAAATGGCAAAGAATATGAGCCATCATATTTTAAATCAAATCGAACTCGCGCATCAGTCAACACATCATTAACGCATACAAAAAAGCGTACTCAAGAGTACGCTTTTTTTAACTTAGGAATTTAGGCTGCTCATCTACAACTTCAGCCTGCCATTCATTGACCTGCTTCTCTAACAGTCCAAATAAAGCAGCTTGAATCATATGTTGGGCAACGATAGGCGTTTGCTCGCCTAATATCTCTTTTAGTTCATCACTAAATTGAATTTTAACCAAAGGCTCTTTTTCAGAACCAGCATTACGCAAGGCGAGCTCACCACCTTCGAGTTGGACTAACTCCAACACTGCTTCTTGATTTCCAAATAACTCTTTCAATTGCTGTATAGACATATACTTCCTCCATGTTTCAACATGGTGGCAAAGCACCCTTGCACTTTGCATCTCTCGTCTTATTTATATAGGCGCACTGGGATTAAATTTCAAGCGCTCAGACAGTTTAATTTTAGAACTCGACCATTTCGTTACGAAAACCATCAATTAAATGACTTAACTCTCTATGCCATTCACGCAAAATTTTCACATCAGGTAACCATGACTGGGGTCCCTGAGTCACTTTAATGATCAAATTAGAAGATGTTTCTTCTTCCGGTGTTGGTTCAGTGGGTTCCGGTGCATATTGGCACATACGGTAAGCACGCTTTAACTCTGCCACAAAACCATCTTTTGCCAATTGCTGCAAAACAGAAACTTCAGGAGAAACTTGTCCTTTTGCCGCCATATGTTCTTCAATCGATTTTAATGTCGGCTGTGAATCGTTTAAACGATAGTAACGTACCAGTTCTTGCAGAAATGCCAGCATCGCACCATGCAAGTGAAAGACAGCTGTTTCACGATACGCTTGCACCTGCTGTACATGATCAGTTTGCTCTGCTTGTTGACACGCTAAGCGCGCAAAATAGAGTTTTTGATTGGTACGATCGGCATGATAACGAGCAACACGTGACATAACTAAACTTTCCTGTTCTAAAATTGCCATCAATGTGGCTATTCTTAGCTTAACGACTCCATTGATAAAATCAACGTTATTTATGGAAAATCCAAAGCGACTTGATAAATTTTTCGTTTAGCCTGAACTTTCAACTGCTGCTTCACTGGTCGCACATTACTTAGAACCCAAGCGAAATATCCTTCACTCCATCCAGTAGCACAGGCAGGTTCAATCTCGTCATTTTGCCAAACATGAATAGAGACAACATCGACCAAAGCGACAGCTATTCCCTCTTCTTCATCACTATCATTGATTAAAAAATTCTGGTTTTCAACAATTAATAGATCTTTAAGAGGCAACTCTGTAGGCACCCATGAACGAACTTCTAGTGTCTTTACACCTTGGGCTATACGGGTCCCATTTGGAGCAACCACAGAAAGAGCTAAAAATTGTTGCATAAAAGCATTACTCTTCAGCGGCTTTAACGCGAATTCCGTAACCTTTTACTTTAAGTGTATTTAAGCCTTTAATGGCTTTGATCGCTTCACGTGGATTCGGCATTTCGACAAAGCCAAAACCTTTTGATTTACCTGTCTCTTTATCGGTTACAACGACGCAAGACTCAACTTTACCATAAGCCTTAAACAGCTCTAAAACTTCAGCTTCAGTCACTAAACGATCTAAATTACGAACTAATATTTTCATTTTCCAACCTTCATTGGCCTTCAAAATAAAGGTCAATATACATTTGAGTATTTACAGTGTCTTATACAGTAGTTTAGTCGAGATCGATACCAAAACCTAAGTTTACTGTTCGTGAAGTGTTCCATTGTTTTTTGGCAAATGGCTGTGGAACTTGACGATGAATTTTTGCCTGAACTAAATGCGTGGGTAGATCATTTAAGAAATAACTTTCGATTTTACGGCCTTGTTCATCATACGTGTCTTGTGACCATGTATTAAGATTTTGCTTCGTCAAAATCAATTCATTTTCCGCACGTGTTAATGCAACATACAATACGCGGCGCTCTTCTTCTACTTCATCAAAATCACCCTGCGCACGCGCATATGGAAACTGATTTGGCGAGACATGCGGTACATAACATACTTTTTGCTCTGCACCTTTAGCCGAATGAATTGTAATTAAGGTCACTAAATCATCATCGCCCGCTTTTTCAATTTCAGAAACTGAAATAGGTTCAAGCACATATTCTTCAAGAAACTCACCAAGTGAGGCATGCTTACGCGCCAGCTGTTTAACCAGATCAAAATCTCTAACACGACGTGACCAGTCTTTCGTTTTATAGTTTTGCTCTAACTGTTCACTTAGGGCATCGAGTGCGAGACCAATACTTGCTTCAACATGCTGCTGTAGCACATCAAGCTGTTTCAAAATCAAAATAGCCTGTAAAGGGACTTTTCCATGACGCTCTAACCGCTGACAACGCTCTTCAACTTCAGCAATACCCATTAACTCTTGTGCTAACTTACTGGCCCCAACGTCACCAATTCCATCCCATAAAGTTAAAAAGCGCATCCACGCTAAGTCATCCTGCGGATTACTCACAATACGTAAGAGACTGAGCACATCTTTTACATGTGCGGATTCAAGTAACTTTACGCCACCAATAAAACGATAAGGAATTTCAGCTGCAATAAATGCCCCTTCCAAATAGCGGGCGCTGTAGCCAGAACGAACCAACACCATATGGTCGTACCAATTTGCGCCCTGCTGATGTCGCTCTATTAAATCTTGTGCAATCCAGTTGGCTTCTTCAAATTCATTACCAAACAAGTGGAGCTGTGGCTTTTGCCCTTTGCCACGATGTGCCTGTAGCTGTTTTTCATAATCGATTGGACTATGCGCCAATAACCAATTTGATAAATCTAATATTTCTTGAGTCGAGCGGTAATTTAAATCTAAGGTATGAATAACCGCGTCAGGAATACGTTCTTTAAAAGAATGAATATTTTCGAAATCAGCACCACGGAAACCGTAAATTGACTGGGCATCATCTCCTACACAAAATAATTTCACCTTGCCAATGAGTGGCTGCAAAAGTGCCCACTGTAAAGGGTTGGTATCTTGCATTTCATCGACCAGCAAAGCTTGACAAAAACCTGCAACCCAATCTGTGAGTGCTTCGGAATTTTGCAAATGAACAGCGACAATCGACAAAATATCGTCATAGTCTAAAAAATTACGCTCTCTTTTACGTTGTTCATAGGTTTTCATTAGCTCCGCAATTTGTTCCTTGTACTCATATGCTTCAGGTAATTGCTTGAGTAATGCCTCTGAAAGCTTAGATTGCGTATTTCGGGCATAAGAATACAAATCACACAGCTCTGCTGCTTTAGGCAAAACGTTATCTTTGTCTTTGCCTCTCAATAAGCGAAACATGAGTAACTGATCATCACGATCAATAATGCTAAATTGGGTCAAACCAAAAGCTTGTGGATTACGGCGTAGCAAGTACATACAAAAGGTATGAAAGGTTGATGCACGAAGGCCTTTGGCTTGTGCCCCCACATGCTGTTCAACCCTTGCCACAATTTCACTCGCAGCACGGCGCGTGAACGTTAAAATCTGGATTTGATTTGCAGGTAATCCCTGATCAATTAAATAAGCTGCGCGAGCAACAATGGTTTTAGTCTTGCCACAGCCTGCTCCAGCCAAAACCAGACAGTTTTGAGCCGTAGTCGTTGCTGCCTTTTTTTGCTGAGCATTTAATTCATTAATTAACTTTGCAAGACTCATAACACACATCGCTAAAACACCAAGGCGTAGTTTAACAGACCCATGCCATGAGATGGACCCTAGCTCACTAAAAACAAAAAAGGACACCTTAAGTGCCCTTTTATTCGCTATTTAATTTAAGAAACTGTTTTTGAGCTAGAAGGTAAATGCTTAATTGCAGAAGCAAGTCCTAAGAAGTTAATGCCCTGAAATAAAATATCTACTGCCAAAAACATTCCCAATACCCAAAATGGTGAGTCCTTAGAAACTAAAATTAAAATACCTGTAGCGAGGGTTAATAACCCTGAAAATAAGGTCCAGCCCCACCCTGCAATTGGTCTTAATAAAAATGCATTTATGGTGCGGATGACCCCAGCAATAATCAGTGCAATCGATAACAGGCTAGTTAAAACTACAGCTGTAGTCACAGGTGTAGAAAATGCGTAATAGCCAGCCATTAAATACAGCACTCCAAAAAGCGCCCATAGCCATCGGCTACCACCTTTAAATACACTTAAGGCAGCGATCAAATGCAGAACACCACCTATCATCATTAAAATACCAAATAGGAAAACAACCGAAAATGTTGCAAATGGTAATGAGCTAAATAAGACTAAACCGAAAATAATGAGCACGAAGCCTAATATTAGATACCATTTACGATCAGCATGTAGCTGATTACGAACTAAATCATTACCTACAGTTTTCATCATGGCTACTCTTATTATCAGGTATTAGGAAGTTTATATAATGTCATTATAGTGATGTACTTCACATTTATTGTCTGTATAAGATCTGCATCGTTTATTAACAATTGATGTGGATAAAACAGTATTTATCCACAATTTTATTTCAACCAACCAATTTCTTGAGCTGTTGGTAAACCTATGACTGTTTCTTGTAAATCACTCGGCATTTTATTGGTCTGCTCAGACAATGCTGTTCGGCCACCCATGATTTCTGCTAACTTTTGTGGGTAAAGAGGCACTTTTTCAGGTTCTGCATAACCTAATGGATAGATCGGCTGGCCTGTTGTTAAATCATATTTATCTTTTGCGCCAAAGCCATGCAATAGCTCATGCACAAGAACGACATGATTTTGTGAAGCTTGTGTTTTGGTCGCAAACAAATTAACGCTACCAATACGGCCTTTTTCTAAAGCAGTCGAATGCACCAAAACTTTTTGATAACTTGGATCATAATAATTTAAATAAAGCTTGAGTGATGCTCCGCTATCTTCAGGTTGTTGTTGTCGCCATGCATAAAAACGAAACTTTAAACTCCACCAAACTACCTTCAGTATATTGGCATTTTGAGGAACTACAGGTGGCCTCTGCTGTAGTTGTTGCCCTAAACGAATCTCAAAGTTGCTGGACTGTCCACGATAATGCTGTGACCATTCAGTTAAATAGCTTTTGAGTGTTTGGAAATCAGCGTTTTGTAGCTGATGAATATAAGCTTGTGTAGTTTGTAAGCCATCCGCATTTACTGGATGCAATACCACGATAACAGGCTGATTCCAGTCTTGGTTCTGGTCACGCCATGCCTGAACTGCAACGATTAATAAAATAATCAATAAACACAAAATCCGAATGTTTTTCCACATTCTTGTTCCCCATAAAAATTAAATTTTCTTTTATTGTTGTTGATATAAAAAATGCTAGCTGAGCTAGCATTTTTTATCTGTCTTATTTAGCCTTCAATCCATTTACCATCTTGATAAATCAGACTCCATTTAGTTTGTTTACCTTCTGGTGTTTCAGATCCCACATATTGTGATTGGTTCTTACGACTAAACTTCACAATAGTTGGATTACCTTCCGGGTCTACATCTGGAGCTTGTAAAATAAATTGGTATTTTGGATCAAGTTGGTCAGCCACACTACGAAGCTCAGCAACTTTTGGTGCACGTGTTTCACGAATTTTCGGGAACTTACTTGCAGCCAAGAACAGACCAGCCGCGCCATCACGTAACACGAAATAGTCATCATGCTTGGTTGAACGCAAATGTTCCATCTTGATTGGTTCTACACGTGGTGGTGCAGGTTGACCACTCTTCAAGACTTTACGAGTATTGTCACAGCTTGTACAAGCGAAATACGGGCCGAAGCGACCAGTTTTAAGCTGCATTTCACCATCACATTTATCACATGGAATAGTTGGGCCATCATAACCCTTAATCTTGAACTCGCCTTCTTCAAGCTCATAGCCATCGCAGTCTGGGTTGTTACCACAGACATGAAGCTTGCGACCACCATCAATGACGTAGCTGTCCATTGCTGTACCACATTTAGGACAGCGATGTTTTGACATCAAGTCAGCCGTTTCAGCTCCATCATCATCAGATAACGCTGCTAAAGACTCAACTGGCGTTAAGTTCAAGGTTCCTTTACAACGTTCTTTAGGTGGCAAGTTATAGCCTGAACACCCTAAGAACACGCCTGTTGTACCCGTACGAATTTGCATTGGACGTGAACATTCAGGGCAATGTACTGCTGGTACTTCAACAGGCTGGTTACGGCGCATGCCTTGCTCACCTTGAGCATTAGTCAAACGCTTTTTAAAATCACCATAGAATGTGTCTAATAATTCTTTCCAGTTACGCTCACCTGTAGCAACTTTATCGAGCTGTCCTTCAAGGTCGGCTGTAAACGCATAGTTCATCAGGTTATTAAAACTTTCATCAAGACGATCTGTCACGATCTCGCCCATCTTCTCTGCAAAGAGACGGCGATTTTCTAATTTGACATAACCACGTTCTTGAATCGTAGAAATAATGGCAGCATAAGTTGACGGACGGCCAATACCACGCTTTTCAAGTTCTTTTACTAAAGATGCTTCAGTAAAACGAGCTGGTGGCTTGGTAAAGTGCTGACTTGGGTCCAGCTTCTCTAATTTTAAAATTTCACCTACTTTAATTGCAGGTAAAATAATGTCGTCGTCAGATTTGTTGGCACCACGAACTTTTGTAAAGCCATCAAATACAAGCGTACGGCCTTTTGCCTTTAATTCAACATTGCCAGCTTCAACGGTTAAAGTTGAAGATAGGTATTCTGCTGGTGTCATTTGGCAAGCAACAAATTGACGCCAAATCAAATCATACAAACGCTGAGCATCACGTTCTACACCTGTAAGCTGGTCACCGGTAAGTGCAACATTTGATGGACGAATTGCTTCATGGGCTTCTTGAGCACCCGCTTTGTTACCATAGCGGTTTGGCTTAGCTGGTAAGTATTTCTCACCAAACTGGCTTTCAATATGAGCACGAACCATATTTACAGCGTCATCACTCAAGAATGTTGAGTCCGTACGCATATAGGTAATAAAACCAGCTTCATACAAACGCTGCGCCAGCATCATGGTTTTCTTCACAGAGAAACCTAAGCGTGTACTTGCAGCTTGTTGTAAAGTCGAAGTGATATATGGTGCGCTCGGATTCACCTTAGTCGGCTTATCTTCACGCTGTGCAACTTTATATTCAGCGTTCTTTAAAACTTCTAATAAAGCATCAGTTTCCGCTTTATTTTTCAGTTTAAGCGTCTTACCTGCTTGTCTAACTGCTTCAAGACGGATGTCATCTTTTTTGGCTTGCGTATCTGCAAAAACTTGCCAATATTCTTCTGGAATAAAAGCACGAATTTCACGTTCACGTTCAACAACAAGTTTTACAGCCACAGACTGTACACGACCTGCCGACAAACCACGGGCAATCTTTTCCCAAAGTAATGGCGAGACCATGAAACCCACAACGCGGTCCAAGAAACGACGCGCTTGCTGTGCATTTACACGGTTTAAGTCTAGGCGAGTTGGTTGTTTAAATGCTTCTTGAATGGCATTTTTAGTAATTTCGTTAAATACCACACGGTGATAACGGCTATCGTCACCACCAATCACTTCGCGTAAGTGCCAAGCGATTGCTTCCCCTTCTCTATCCAAGTCCGTTGCGAGATAGATTGCATCTGCATCTTTAGCAAGTTTCTTGAGTTCAGCAACAACATTTTCTTTGCCAGGTAGAACTTCATAGTGTGCCTTCCAGTCATGTTCCGGATCGACACCCATACGATTAATCAGCGCAGATTGGGCTTTTTGTTCTTTTTCAGCTTCAGTGAGTTTTGTCCGGGCAGCCGGCTTTTTCTCTGTTGATTTGCTGCCACCTGTTGGCAAGTCACGTACGTGACCCACAGAAGACTTAACAATGTACTGCGAACCTAAATATTTGTTGATGGTTTTCGCTTTGGCAGGCGACTCCACAATCACTAAGGCACGTTTATGTGCAGCAGAGGCAGTAGATGCTGTGCTTTGAGATGCAGAGCGCGAGGTATTCGCCATATAAAATGTTATTCCTATACCAATAAATTTAAAAATCAGGCTTCAGCCAAGGCCAACAGATAAGCCTTCATCTCATCTAATTGCGTGGCTTTTAGGTCCGATTCCTCATCCCAATAAAGGCCTACACAGTTTGCCTGCATATCAATAGCATAAATCCCTTTTAATGCAATGGGAGAATCATTAAATTTCTCATCACCCTGCACTACTTTTAATTTTCCGTCTATAACACGAGCACGCATGAGCGTTAAACGAGCATCGGGGATCAATACGCTATAATAAGCAACCATGCTGGCACGCTTTTCAGTTGCCATCGGGACATGTGTCCATTCAGGTGCGGCAATTATGCGTGGATGTAGCCCCATTTTGCGGGCTTTGTCTCGCATAATACCTAGTGCCTTTTCACGTGGACTCACTCTTAAACCAAAAATGGAGCCTAGCACGAAAAGAACAATGATAACGGTAACCCAAATTCCGATATTGTCCATAGCAAAACCTATTAATCTCTTTTATTAGAGTTGCATAAGCTGACCAGAAAACGCAAGTTACATCATAAAAATAATGTCCAATTAACCGACGAGGTTAAAAACTACAACATTTCCTCATAGATATTCTTAGCAATCTAGGCACAATATTTAGGCGCTCTTTTCAGTTTCAAGAGTAGATAACTTACCAAACCGATCCAGATGTGCATCCCCCCATGTTTTTAGAGCAAGAAGAATCTGCTCAAGCCCACGTCCCAAATCAGTCAGGCTATATTCAACTTTAGGGGGAACTTGAGGATAAACCTCACGGTGAATAATGCCATCTTGTTCTAACTCACGAAGCTGATTGGTGAGCATTCTTTGCGTAATGCTTGGAACTCGTTTACGAATTTCATTGAACCGTAAAGTTCCTTCATTTAATAAATGCCAAAGAATGACACATTTCCATTTGCCATCAATCAAACTGATCGCGGCTTCAACTGAGCAACCCGGTGAGCAGTCAAAACTTGAATGTCGAGCTTTTGCCATTTTACAGTATCCTTTTTGACACTATGAGCGTTATTTGTCTGTAGTCACTATTTTTAAGCTTACGTTATGATCAAACTCTCAACAAGAGGAATCACAATTATGAAAGCTGTGGCATATCAAAAAGCAGGTCCCATTACATCGCCAGAGGCACTCGTAGATATTGAACTCGACACTCCCGTTGCAGAGGGCCATGATCTGCTTGTTCGCGTACAGGCTATTTCGGTCAATCCAGTCGATACCAAAATACGTAAAAATGTAAGTGCTGAATCTGGTTGGAAAGTGCTTGGCTGGGACGCTGTAGGTGTAGTTGAAGCGATTGGAGATAAAGTCACTCAATTTAAAGCAGGTGATGTTGTTTGGTATGCAGGTGCGTTAAATCGCCAAGGCAGTAATAGTGAGTTGCAATTGGTTGATGAACGTATTGTTGGTCATAAACCGAAAACTTTAGAAGCAACTGAAGCAGCAGCTCTCCCTTTAACAGCAATCACGGCTTGGGAAATGCTATTTGATCGTTTGCAAGTTCCAAAGACTGCACCAGCTAATACGACTATTTTGGTGATTGGTGGGGCTGGTGGTGTAGGTTCAATTACCATTCAACTTCTTAAACAGTTAACTAACCTTACAATTATTGCGACAGCTTCGCGCCCTGAAACGAAAGAATGGGTCAAACAACTGGGTGCTGACTATGTATTAGATCATCGTGAACCTTTAGCTCCACAAATCAAACAATTAGGCTTAAATGCACCTTTATATGTGTTCTCGACCACTCAAACAGATCAGCATTTAGCAGATATTGTAGAGTTGATTGCACCACAAGGACATTTTGGTTTAATTGATGACCCTGAACAGTTAAATATTAAACCGTTTAAATCGAAGTCTGTGTCTGTGCATTGGGAATTTATGTTCACACGTTCAATGTTTCAAACTGAAGATATGCAAAAACAAAGTGAAGTATTAAATGAAGTCAGCAAGCTGGTTGATGAAGGGAAAATCAAAACGACAGTGACTGAAGTTTTAAGTCCAATTAATGCTGAAAATTTAAAACAGGTTCATCAGCAAATTGAGAGAGGTACGACAAAAGGTAAGATCGTCTTACATGGTTTTTAAGTAAAATTAAAATATCCCCCTAATAAAAAGGCAAGTATTGAACTTGCCTTTTTATTAATAGTGCGGGGGTTTATTCGTTAATGGATCAAAAGGTGCAATGCCTTCTGATAAATCCGAAGATTCCACACGTTGATAAAGTAATTGCATTTGTTTTTTCAAATCAGCTATTTCCTGAGTTTGAATAGCGAGTTGTTGATTTAATTGTTCAACTAAATCATCCAAAAATGTAATTCGCACTTGCAAATCTTCAATGGGTGCGGAAAATGACGCTTGATCATCATGATATGGTGGTTTAGTCATTTAAATCCTCATTTGAGATTCTGGAAAACATTATGGCCTATATTACCCTAAGGGATGTCCAACTTGCTTTTGGCGGACCTGCCCTGCTCGATGGCGCGAACTTTAATCTAGAACGTGGCGAACGAGTCTGTTTAATTGGGCGTAATGGTGAAGGTAAGTCTACTTTACTTAAACTCATCGAGGGAAGCTTATTACCCGATTCTGGTGAAGTTTCTATTCAAAATGGTTTAACGGTTTCTATGTTAGCCCAAGACGTCCCAATGGATTCTGGCAAAGTTGCTGACATCGTGGCAGACGGCGCAGGAGAAGCTGCTGAAGTACTCAGAGCTTATCATGAAGCAACCGACGCTTGTATGTTAGGAGATATGGAAGCTTGCGACCGTATGGGTAACCTTCAGCACAAGCTAGACCAACTAGACGGTTGGGCGCTTGAAAACAAGGTGAATGCCCTATTAAGTAAAATGGGACTCGACCCAAATGCAGATTTGGCAGATCTTTCAGGTGGACGTAAACGCCGCGTTCTACTCGCTCGTGCTCTTTTAACGCAGCCAGACGTACTCCTTCTAGACGAACCAACCAACCATTTAGATGTTGAAAGTATTGAGTGGCTAGAAAAATTCCTACTCGATCAAAATAATTTAACGCTTCTATTTATTTCGCATGACCGCTCTTTTGTAGATAGCATTGCGACTCGAATTGTTGAACTTGACCGCGGCATCCTACGTGGCTACGAAGGTAACTATTCACGCTATTTAGAGCTAAAAGCTCAGCAAATGGAAGCAGAAGAGAAACAAAATGCTTTATTTGATAAAAAGTTAGCTGAAGAAGAGGCTTGGATTCGCCAAGGCATTAAAGCACGTCGTACCCGTAACGAAGGCCGTGTTCGTGCATTAAAAGCTTTACGTGAAGAATCGAAAGCTCGCCGCTCACAACAAGGCAAAGTGAGCATGGCGACTCAAGAAGCAAATCGCTCTGGTAAATTAGTATTTGATATTGAGCACTTGAGCGTATCTTATAATGGTAAACCACTCATCAAAGATTTCTCTACGCTTGTCATGCGTGGTGACCGTATTGGCCTAGTAGGTGATAACGGTGTCGGTAAAACAACGTTAATTAAAGCCATTCTAGGTGAAATCGAACATGGCGGTTCTGTTAAGACAGGTACTCAATTAGAAGTTGCTTATTTTGATCAATTACGTAATGCCTTAGACCTTGAAAAAACAGTCATGGCAAACGTTTCAGAAGGCTCTGACTTTGTTGATGTAAATGGTAACCGTCGTCATATCTACAGTTATTTACAAGATTTCTTGTTCTCACCTGAACGCGCACGTACACCAGTAAAAGCCCTTTCGGGTGGTGAGCGTAACCGTATTTTGCTTGCTAAATTATTGCTTAAACCATCGAACCTGATTGTGATGGACGAACCAACCAATGACTTGGATATGGTGACTCTTGAGCTACTTGAAGAGATGCTTTCTGAATATAAAGGCACTTTATTACTTATTTCGCATGACCGTGCATTTATGGATAACGTTGTCACTTCTACTTGGGTATTTGATGGCAAAGGCAATATTGCAGAATACATTGGTGGTTACCAAGATTACTTACTACAACGCCCAGATGACAAAGTAGTAGACCAGAAGTCTGACGTTAAGAAAGCTCAGGCAAAAGCTGAAGCGGAAAAAGCTGCGGCTCAAAGTACCGTGAAAAAGGTGAAATTGAGCTATAAAGATCAACGTGAACTTGAGCAACTTCCTGCTGAAATCGAGAAACTGGAAGTTGAACAAGCCGAGCTTTCTGACAAACTTGCAGATGGTTCGTGGTTTGTGTCCGATGCAGATGCTGCGACTCAAGCAAGCCAACGCCTAGCAGAAATTGAAGAATTACTGCTTGAAAAATTAGAGCGTTGGGATGAACTTGAGCAAATGAGTAAAGGCAGTTAATCAATAAAAAAGGGCTTTAATTAAAGCCCTTTTTTTGGATTTAGAATTTCTAGTAATGCCATAAAAGGTTTATAAACGAATAAAGAGATGAAGCGAATTAAACGTTCAAATATCTGTAACTGCAAAACCATACAAGTGAGGATAGCCAAAACAAGACTAATGAAAATATTGATCTCTACCGAATATTTAAAACTTAATTGATGAGTCAAAACAATAATTACAAAACCATGCAATATATAAACTGGCAGCGTTTTTTGGCCTAAACCGATCCAAGGTCGTTTAAAATTTTGAGTAAGTACAAATAAACTCAAAACACCCATAGCCGATAGCAACATAATTACACTGCGAATCAGTATTCCCTGCCATAGATCTACATGTAGTTGAAAATATGACAAACTGCCAAATAACCAGTAATAACTATAATGACTTATAGCGGCTACAGCAGTAATGATTAATAATGTACTAACAGCAAATAATTTTGCATAAGGCAACTGCGGAATATACTGGAAAATGGTTTTACCATAGACCGCCCCCACCATAAAAAAAGGTAGAAATACGAAAATTCGACCAATCGAATAGCTGTAATTATTGATGGGTGAGCATCCAATAAGTAAAGCTAAAACGATTGAAAACAGAACTGGATATGTCGTCTTTTTTAGGAAAAAAGCGAGAACCGTCCAAGCCACCATACCAAATAAATACCATAGCACCCAATAAGGCTTAGCAAACCATACCAAATGAAACGACCAATTCCATAAACTTCCATTATAGAAAGCATCAAGCAATTGAAATAAAAGTTGAAATGGCAAATATAACGATAAAAAGTAAATTAACTTTTCTAGGATTTTCTCTTCTTTAAAAAACATGCCCGATATAAAAATAAAAGCTGGCATATGAACAAAGTAAATACCCCCTAAAATCGCTTGATTTAGAGGTTCGTTCCAGCCAATTAACCTTTCAAGATAATGACCCAATACAACCAGAAAAATTAAGACACCTTTTGTGGCATCGATATGGAGATTTCTCATAAATTTCTATGAATTCAGGATATTCATATCATACTGAATTATTCTTATTTTTTGATTCAAAAAGACAATAAGTAAAGTTTCGCTGTATACAAATTAATTATGATATACCTATAAGTATAATAATATTTAAGGATATTTCCGTGCTAGATCTCTCTCAAATTTTGGCATTCGGACTCATTTGCTTGGCGATGGTACTCACCCCGGGTCCAAACATGATTTATCTTATATCTCGTTCCATTAGTCAGGGCAAACTCGCAGGTTTTATTTCCCTCGGTGGCGTTGCGGTTGGTTTTGTATTTTATATGCTCTGCGCTTCTTTCGGGATTACGGCACTTGTGGTCGCAGTTCCATATGCCTATGACACGATTCGTATTGTAGGTGCCATATATTTACTCTGGCTTGCATGGAAAGCATTACGTCCAAATGCAGCGCCTATTTTCAGTGTAAAAGACTTATCTATTGATTCACCATTAAAATTATTTTTAATGGGCTTTTTGACAAATTTACTTAATCCCAAAATTGCGATTATGTATTTGTCTTTATTGCCACAGTTTATACACCCACAACAAGGCAGTATTTTAGCGCAGTCTATTCAACTCGGAACCATACAAATTTTTGTCAGTGTTTCAGTAAATGCACTGATTGTGTTTTCTGCAGGTAGCATTGCGCTCTTTCTACAACAAAAACCGCTTTGGGCAAGCATCCAACGCTGGATTATGGGTACCGTATTAGCCGGACTCGCTGTTCGTATTCTTTTAGAACACCGCCGATAACTTAGTTTATTTTTCTTTACCAGCTCTAAACCTTCAATTTACTCCTGTGTATTACGACGATAAATTCAGTTCGTGATACACTTTTGGCAGTTTTAACTTTTTAAATTTTTTATATCGTTATGAGCCAAAAGCAGCCTTATACGCCCGGTGAGTTTCAGTGGTCCTTTTTATTACCCAAATATTGGGGTGTATGGATTGCGATTACTTTCCTCATGCTTTTGGCTATTTTACCGTGGGCGATTCAATGGCGTTTGGCTCACGGGTTAGCAAATATCGCTTGGAAATATTTAAAATCTCGTCGCAAAACTACTATTCGTAATTTAGAAGTTTGCTTTCCCGAATGGTCATCTGAAAAAGTACAGCAACAAGCAAAACAAGTTTTTGTAGATATGATGCTTGGTATTTTTGAGACCTTAAACGCTTGGTATAAGCCGTACTGGTTTAAAAACCGTGTCACGATTGAAGGCTTAGAGCACATTACCAATGCTCAAGCACAAGGCAAAGGTGTTTTATTACTGGGAACTCACAGTACTTTGCTTGATGCTGGTGGTTATGTATGTGCTCAATATTTTGAGCCAGATGTTGTATATCGTCCTCAAAACAACCCTCTACTCGACATGCTTATTTATCGTTGCCGAGCAACCATTTATAAAGCACAAATCGATCATGATGATATGCGTGGCTTAATTCGCCACCTTAAAGATGGTGATGCAATTTGGTATAGCCCCGACCAAGACTTCGGGCTCAAACAAGGTGTTATGGCACCATTTTTTGGAGTACCAGCTGCTACAGTAACCGCGCATCGTCGTTTATTAAAAATTTCAAAAGCAGTTGCAGTCCCTTTATATTTTTATCGTCATGGCGATGTACAGGACCCTAAATATCATATTTTGATTGAACCTGCGGTCGATAATATGCCAAGTGACGATGAAGTCGATGATGCAACCCGTGTAAATAAGATTATTGAGAATCAGCTTCGTATCGCACCCACTCAATATATGTGGTTCCATCGCCGATTTAAAACACGTCCTGAGGGATATGAAGAGATCTATTAAGATAAAGCTGTAATGATTTTAAATTGATAGTAGGCATAGCCTCAATTTAAAGTGAAATTCAAATACTTTCGAATAGGCAGACCTTACTTTTTAGGGATAAAAAGTAAGCAAAAATCCTTTGTTCCGCTGATGTTACTTCCATGTAACACAGCGAAACAGCGACATCCATGTCGCTATCACGATAGTAAATTCCGGATAATGATTTAGTTTGAAATGATGTATCTGTAGATGGTCCATCTTTTATGAATGTATAAGGCAAAAAACAATGAAAGTGATGCAACTTCTCCCAGAACTCAATAGCGGTGGCGTAGAACGCGGCACACTGGAAATTGCACGTGCACTGGTTACACAAGGCCACCAATCTTTGGTTGTATCAAATGGCGGACGGCTAGTGTCTCAACTTGAAGCTGAAGGCTCTAAACACTTAACACTACCGATTCATAAAAAGTCTTTATCGAGCTTGTGGCAAATTCGCCCTTTACGTCAGCTAATTGAGCAACATCAACCCGATATTGTCCATG
Organism: Acinetobacter sp. ABJ_C1_1; assembly: GCF_044684115.1. Lineage (NCBI taxonomy): Bacteria > Pseudomonadati > Pseudomonadota > Gammaproteobacteria > Moraxellales > Moraxellaceae > Acinetobacter > Acinetobacter sp. ABJ_C1_1. The sequence goes on from NZ_JBITPU010000002.1 coordinate 202,319, forward strand.
TACGCTCACGTGTGCCCGCATGGCTTACCCATTTTGCCTTAAAAGGAATACCAGCACATAAGCGCCCTCACCTCATTAGCACGGTACATGGTTTCTATTCAATCAATCGCTATAGTGCAATTATGACTCAAGCTGAAAAAGTAATTGCTGTTTCTGACAGCGTAGTTAAATACATCACTGACCATTATAAAAACTGTCCACCACAAGATATTGTCCGGATTTATCGAGGGATTGACCCAGCTGCTTTTCCACATAACTACCAACCCTCCGCACAATGGTTTAATCAGGTTTTAAATGATTTTCCTGAACTCGAAAATAAATTTTTACTATGCTTGCCTGGCCGTATTACGCGTTTAAAAGGACATGAAAGCTTAATTGAATTAATGCAACAACTTCAGTCGCAATATCCTCAACTACATGCTGTTGTTGTGGGTGGTGCCGATGCTAAAAAACAGGCCTATTTAAGTGAGTTGCAAAGCACCATTCAAAGCAAAGGACTTGCAGATAAAATTACCTTTGTAGGACATCGCTCAGATATACGTGAATGGCTCGCTTTTAGCGACATTGTGCTCTCTCTATCCAATCAAGCAGAAACATTCGGTAGAACAGCATTAGAAGCGCTCTCAGTCGGTACACCGGTGATTGGCTGGAACCGTGGAGGTGTTGCAGAGATTTTATCTAATGTATATCCACAAGGTCTTGTTGAAGCTGAAAATGAAAAAGCTTTAGTCAAAACAGTAAAGCATCATATTGAACAACCTCAAACAGTCGCTCCTGTGACAATGTTCAGTTTAAAAGATATGTGCGATCAGACCCTTGAGCTATATCAAAGTGTACTGAAATAACGTAATAAAAAACCCGCGATGATCGCGGGTTTTTTACAACTAAAAGAAAGCAGTCTTATTTAAATGTTGCTTCATAAGCAGCAGCTTTTTCATAGTCATATTGCTTTTCCCACTTACTGATTACAAGTACCGCAAGCGCGTTACCTACAACGTTCAACGCAGTACGAGCCATATCCATGATACGGTCAACACCAGCAATAAATGCTAAGCCTTCTACAGGAATACCAACACTACCTAATGTCGCTAATAACACCACGAATGATACGCCAGGAACACCTGCGATACCTTTAGAAGTAATCATTAGTGTTACAACCAAAATAACTTGTTGGCTGATTGACATTTCGATACCGTAAAGCTGTGCAATAAAGATTGCTGCAATACTTTGGTAAAGCGTAGAACCGTCAAGGTTAAATGAATAACCTGTTGGGATTACAAAACTAGAAATCGCTTTTGGCGCACCGTAAGCTTCCATTTTTTGCATAATACGCGGTAAAACTGTTTCCGAACTTGCAGTCGAATATGCCAAGATTAATTCATCTTTCAAAATCTTAAACAATGTAAAGATATTGATGCTGAACATTTTTGCAGTTAAACCAAGTACCACTAAAGCAAAGAACAAGATTGCACCGTAAACCAATACAACCAATTTACCTAATGGAATAAGTGAAGCGAAACCGAAGTTTGCAACAGTTACAGCGATTAAACCAAATACACCCACTGGCGCATATTTCATGATGATGTGCGTCACACGGAACATTGTTTCCGAGATAGCATGAAATACATTTAATAGCGGATCTTTCGTCGTAGCTGGCAATGAAGATAAGCCAATACCAAAAAGCACAGCAAAGAAAATCACAGGTAACATTTCGCCATGCGCCATTGAACTAATAATGTTCGTTGGGATAAGCGATAATATTGTCTGCATGATGCCATGAGACTGTGACTGTACTTCTTCAGTTGTATGCTTATATTGAGAAATATCAGTTTGAACCAGTTGAGACATATCAATGCCTGAACCTGGATGGAAGATATTCGCTGCAACCAAGCCAACTAAAATAGCAATAGTAGTAATAATTTCGAAATAGAGAATGGTTTTAAAACCAAGACGCCCTAGACTTTTTGTACTGCCAACACCAGCAATACCTAAAATCAATGTAGAGAAAACGATTGGAATAACAATCATTTTAATCAGGCTAATAAAGATCTTACCTAATGGAGTAAGAACATTAGTTACAATACTATCTTTGATTTCAGGCTGGTTATGTAAAACAGCCCCGACAACTATCCCTAGGATTAAAGCAATTAAAATTTGCCACGCAAGGCTAAATTTAAAATTCTTCATAAGACAATCCTTATGCACCGCAAAGTATCAAATATGAGAGGGAGAAGAACACTATTCTTATAGTGAAACCTCAATATGTGCAGTAATTTCCAAACAGAAATTTAAATACACAAGCAAATCACAACCCGCCGATCCGGCGAAGTAAACAACAATGCCTGTTGACGATCCAACATGTCAACGATCGGCACATTCTATTGAGATTTGCCAATTAAACAAGTCCAATTTATGTCTAAATAGACCAAAGCCTATATTTATTCCTCAATAATCTATAAAAACAAAAACTTAACAAAAAAAATTTTTGTATCTATTTTCATCGGAAAAAGCTTTGATATATAAAAAAATTTATGAACTACTACCTATATTAAATAGATTTTAAAATTAAGATAACCTTAAAAAAATTTCTTTAATTTACAATTAATTAAATGGTATTTATATAAATATCAACCCGAGTTCTGCGTCCTGCAAAACTCGGGTAAATGAGGTTGTGCTTTCAGGGTATATAATTCTTTTTATCGCTTCCGTTCTAACATCGTATCCGTGATGTCGTTCCATATCAGCTTAGTGCATCCTTACTTGGGATTATCCATTCCCGCTTCCGTGTGCCGATGAATGTAGAATACGGGTTTTAGCTCCCCCTGCCTATTGGACCTAGACTCAAATCTTTGTACGATATTGCTTACAACTTATTTTATATACTTTTCTCTTTATAAGGCTCCGCAATTTCATCAGTTACTATTTTTTCTTCTTTTTCAGCTTTGGCAATACCTTCTTGTATCGCAGCTTGAGCTTCCTCTTCATCATCTTGAGTTTGCTCTACTTCTTCTTGAATTTCTTCAAATATTCGACCTGTTTGTAAAACGACGTAGACAGGAAAATGGTCAGATCCAATATGAGATAAACGCTGCATTTTTACCAAACCGAAGTCTGTACTGTGAAATATATGGTCGAGTGACCAACGTAATAAAGGATAGTCTGCATGAAAAGTATTTATAAAATGTCGCCCAACTCGCGGATCGAGCAACCCACTAATACGCTGAAATAAACGGGTTGTCCGTGACCACGCTACATCGTTTAAATCCCCCATCACAATACAACTTTCATCTAAATCCTTAATTTGATCTCCAACAATCAGAAGCTCTGCATCTCGTAATGTTGAATCTTTTGCTTCAGTTGGACTAGGCGGCTTTGGATGTAAACAGTAGAGCTGAACATGCATCCCAGAGCGTAAGATAACCGTGGTATGGATAGAAGGAATTTCATTACTTAAAATGAATTTGACCTCAACATTTTTCAGCGGTAGTCGACTATATAAATGCATGCCATATAAGTTATCGAGAGGTACAGGCACACGGTAAGGATAATCCGCTTCAATTTCTTTTAAAGCATTTTCCCACGTTTTATCTGTTTCTAAAGTAAGGAGTAAATCAGGTTTGAGTGACCGCACATGTTCAAGAAGCAAATGATATTTATCATTAGGCATAAGCACATTCGAAACGATAAGTGAAATTTGCTTTTTGGGATCTACTTGCTGTTGTTTGACCTTTTTAACCTGCTTTTTCCAAAACAATGTATAAGGCAAAACCATTTTAAGCTGATAAGCAATTGCCGCGATGAGCACCGCAAGCAAAAGCTCACGCCCGATATTCCATTCATCCGACCAAAACAACATGCCAATTAGAGCAATTAAGCCAATAAATAGAATTTGTAGCCGCGGAAAATCAGCCCCTCTAAACCACCACTCATCACGAGGAATAAGTGACCAGAAAGTCAACCAAATCACCACTACAGATAGAACTTCGATATAAATCATTGAAATTACTCTTTTAAGATGATTTGTTTTTAATGTTTTTGTCATCTTTATCAATTTTGTATGTAACATAAACAAGATATTCTACTCAATAAAATTGCTGTTTTGATTCTGTAACGCTTGCAGTTGTGAGCACTTTTGATACACTCAACTCCCCCTAACAATTTTAACGCACCGAGGCAAAATGACATGAAAGTAGGTCTGGTCGGTTGGCGCGGGATGGTCGGTTCCGTCCTTATGCAACGTATGGTTGAAGAGAATGATTTTGCTCATATTGAGCCATTCTACTTCTCTACCAGTAATGCAGGTGGTGAAGCTCCTTCATTTGGTGGTAAGACTGCCCCAGCACTTATGGAAGCTACAGACATTAATAGTCTGAAGCAAATGGATGTCATTATTACCTGCCAAGGTGGTGACTACACGTCTGAAGTTTTCCCACAGTTAAAAGCAACTGGTTGGGATGGCTACTGGATTGACGCTGCATCTACTTTACGTATGTCTGATGATGCAATCATTGTTCTTGATCCAGTTAACCTTAACGTGATTAAAGACGGTTTAGCGAAAGGTACTAAAACTTTCGTTGGTGGTAACTGTACAGTATCACTTATGTTGATGGGCGTAGGCGCACTTTTCCAAAACAATTTGGTTGAGTGGATGACTGCTATGACTTATCAAGCAGCATCAGGTGCTGGCGCACAAAACATGCGTGAGTTGTTAACAGGTATGGGTTATTTATACAACAATACCAAGACCTTGTTAGATGATCCTAAATCTGCAATTCTTGATATTGACCGCCAAGTTGCTGAGTTACAACGTGGTGAAGGCTTCCCTTCTGCAAACTTTGGTGTACCACTTGCTGGTTCATTAATTCCTTACATTGATAAACAGCTTGAAAGCGGTCAATCTAAAGAAGAGTGGAAAGGCCAAGTTGAAACCAACAAAATCTTAGGTAACTCTCAAATCGTTCCTATTGATGGTCACTGTGTGCGTATCGGTGCAATGCGTTGCCACTCTCAAGCATTAACGATCAAACTGAAAAAAGATGTTCCGCTTGATGAGATCGAAGATATGATTCGTAATTCAAACCAGTGGGCTAAAGTTGTACCAAATACACGTGAAGCATCTATGACTGATCTTACACCTGTAGCTGTGACTGGTACCTTAACTGTACCTGTAGGCCGTTTACGTAAACTCAATATGGGTAAAGAGTATCTCGGTGCATTCACAGTAGGCGATCAGCTACTTTGGGGTGCTGCTGAGCCTTTACGTCGTATGTTACGTATTTTAGTAGAATACAAAAGCTCATAATTTGACCTGAATAATTCAGTCAAAATAAAAAGCCGATCACATTTGATCGGCTTTTTCGTAACTGGTTTGTGAAAAATTAACAATTTATTTACATTTCATTATTGTATAATTTTGAACGACTTTACGACTGATCAGGTCATGGATTGAGATGACTGCATATAACAAATTAAAAATTGCCATTTTCACCATTATGTCTTCGCCTTCTGTTTATGCGATTACATTAGATCCTATTCAAATTCAATCTGCGCCTGGGGAATTACTGTATGCAGAAATGAATTTTCAGCAAGCCGATCCAAATACGCCCTTGCAAGTCAGTTTAGCCACGCAAGAAGATCTCAATGGTTTAGGAGTCACTCATCAACCTCCTGGTAACTTGAATTTTTATACACGACAAAATGGTCAAGGTTCTGGCGTTATTGTAATTACCTCATCTCGTCCTATTATTGATCCTGAACTGAATATTGTCGTAAAAGTCAGTGAAGGTAATGCAACTCGTCTTCAACATATTAAAACCGTTTTAAAGCCATCGCCTATAAAAAAGGTCGCTGCTAACGAAAGTCCACTTTCACCGCAATTTATCGTAAATGAAAAAGACATTGCGTTAAACTTACCTGAAAGTACTCGATACACACCTGCTGAGACAGCAACAACCGTAGCCGAAACTCCAGCTAATGAACGTAATCTAAACATTAGCACTGGATCTGCTCCGGCTTTGAGTAGCTCTGCTCCTGCGACGCCTTTTACCGAAAAACCTTCGACTCAAGCGCCACAGCAAACTATAGCAGCAATGAGTACTGAGCAGCCATCTGCTGTAGAAAAACAGCCATCTGCGCCTCTTAAACCAAGCAATGACAATCAAACAACTACAGTCAAAAAAGCAGCCCAAGCTAAGCCTGCTCAACACAAAAATGTATTAAGTAAAAGTACACCGAAAAAGCAAAAAATCAGCACCTATAAAGGCCCAGCACCTACAGGTAAATATGTTGTACAACGGAATGAGTCTTTATGGACTATTGCTAATCGTATTGCAGCACAGACCAAACAACCTGTGGCTAAGGTCATGCGAGATATCCAAGCTCAAAACCGACATGCGTTTATTCAAGGTGATGTAAACCGTTTACGTCAGGGAATTTCACTAAACTTAACAGCAGCAAATACAGCTAAAGCTTCACATCCAAAACCTAAATCGAATGAAGCCAACTTAGCAAAACCATCTTCTGGCAGAGCTAAATATCGTTTACAACAAGCTGAAATGAGCATTGTGGCAGAGAACAGCCCAAATTCTACTCATGGAAGTGCAAAAAAGAGCACACAACAAGGTCAAAACAATACTGAGTTAGCAGTAAAAGTTATGACAACTCGAGAAAAAACCGTTACATTACAAAGGAATGTAACCAAACTAAATCAAACTTTAAGTTTAAAAGACCAACGTATTCAACTTCTGAATGCGCGTTTGGCAGAGTTACAACAGCAGTTACAAGCACAGCAACGAACTCACAAGCAAAAACATTAAGTTAAAACCAGAGTTAGCTCGCTTTATATTGCAAAATTTTATTTTTTAAGGGGAAAGTAATGTTATATGTGATTCCGTTTATCATATTACTCGTGGTCGCCGTTGTTTTAAAAAAGCGTGAGAATGGCCAAAAACAAGAGACCACCTCCTCAAAAAGTATAAGTAAAAAAGCGGGTAAAAAAGCGAGTGCCAAGTCGAGTAAAAGCTCTCGCGAAAAAAGTAAAGCCAGTGTAGTTGAAGAAGTCGCTCCTGCTCTTCCACAAAGTAGTCCAGTACCAGAAGCTGTTCGTCAAAATATTCAACAACTCATTCAAGAAAAACAATTTTCTGCGGCCGAAGCTCAAGTCAATCAGGCACTAAAGAAAGACAATACCCAACACGAATTGTATTTATTACTTCTTGAAGTTCATATTGCTCAAAAAGATGAATTCGCGATTCAACAACTTATTAGCCACATTCGCAGCTTGGCATTAAATGAAATCGCAATTAAAGCAGAAGCAAGACAAAAAGAATATGAGTCTTCAAGACAACCTGATGCTATTGATTTTCCTCAGGCTCAAACATATGAAGAGCCAAAAAATACACCTGATACAACAGCTCAGTTTGACCAGTTAACAACAAGTTCTTCTGAAGCTTCTTTTGATGACTTGCAGAAAGACTATACACCGGTAAAACAAGAACCTGCTGTTGAAGTTGAACCGTTAGAATTTAACTTTTCATTCGAAAAAACTGCGGCTACAGAAAATACCAGCCAACCTGTACATGAAACAGAAGTATCAACGTCTCCGCAAGAACCAGAAGTATCGTCATCTAAGGAAACAAATGAGCTAGCTGATTTAGAGTTTTCTTTTGACTTGGCCCCTCAGCATGAAACTGAGGAAAAAACTCAAGCAGTAGAGGTAAAAGCAGATCAAGAGAGTAGCGTCAATGCATTAGATTTCAACCTTGACTTAAATCCTTCAAGTTCAGAGACGAAATCTGTTGAACAAGTTCCATCATTAGATGAACTTACACTCGTAGAACAAGCGCCATTAGAAGCGACTTCTATCGCACCGCTTGAGTTTTCGTTAGATGAGCCTGCCTTAGTTACAGCACCAGAGCTTGAAACTCAAAATTCCATAGATGTAGTCAATGAAGTAGTTACGCAAGCTCAAATAGAAGATCCACTTCTAGAATCTTTTCCAGAATTAAAACAAGTAAATGAAAATGAACTCGACTTAAAGTTGGCTGAGCAATACATCAAATTTGGAGCGAACCAAGCAGCGCGCAATTTACTACAGTCCGGTGAGCAAAAATTCAACACAGAACAACAACAACATGCGAAAAACCTACTTAATCGCATAGCTTCTTAGAACTGTTCGATTTACCATAAGCAGTCAGAGATGACTGCTTTTTTATGCCTGCAAAAATATGAAAAAAATAGCCTTATTTTATATGGGTGGTACTTTTGGTTGCATTGGTGAACCTTTAGCTCCGATGCCTTATGACCAATTCTTACCTCAACTTGAAAAAGTGATTCCCCCACACTTAACAGTCGACTGCTTCGCTGCACCTAATATTGTCGATAGCAGTGCATGTACGGCACCTGATTGGTTACGCCTCATTCAACGCATACAACAACTACAACTTGAAGGCTATCAACATTTCGTTGTTATTCACGGTACAGATACGCTCAGTTATGCGGCTGCAACCCTAGCCCGCTTTTTAGGCCAAAGCTGTCATATTGTGATTACTGGTAGCCAATACCCGTTACTCAATATTCAAGGTGATAATACTCGTGAATTTACTGATGCAATTGAGAACTTATATCTTGCATTAGAACAAGTGATTGCCCTACCTGTAGGTGCTTATCTTGCATTCCATCATCAAGTATTCCATGCACAAACTGCTTTAAAAACGCATACAACTGAACTCGATGCATTTTCAGGTTTAAGTAGTGAAGTTGAGTTTACGCCTCAGCAAAATGAATTGATCGTACAAGATGCTCAAATTGAAAAAGCTGCTTCATTCCAAATTTTAAACTGGATGATGCAACCGATTGCAACACAGCACTTGGTACAGCAATTACGTCACTTACTCCCTGCCCCACCACACTTTTTGGTGTTACAAGGCTTTGGTACAGGCAATATCGCAGTAAACCCTGAATTATTGGCAACCTTAGATGAACTGTATGCTCATGGTTGTGTTCCAATCTTGGCGACACAGGTGACCTTTGGCGGCATTGACCAACGTTATGCAATTAGTGCTTGGGCCAAAACTGCAAAAATTGTCATTAATGATGCGCATAGTCATGCAGATCTTTATGCAAAAGCACTTCAAATCTATTTAAAATACCCAACCCCAGAACAATGGCTCAGCCATTGGAATGAAAATTTGCATTAAATAGAGGTAAAGCTATGCAACGTTATGCGGTCGGTATTGAGTTTAGCGGAGTTCAATATCGAGGTTGGCAAACACAACAGCCAGGCGTTGCCAGCGTTCAGGAAACGATTGAGCGTGTACTCAGCAAAATCGCAGATGAGCCCATTGCACTTCACGGTGCGGGCCGTACTGATGCGGGAGTACATGCAACCAATATGGTGGCTCATTTCGATACGAATGCCATTCGTCCAGAGACTGGATGGTTAAGAGGAGCAAATAGCCAGTTACCTAAAGATATTTCCATTCAGTGGATTAAACTGATGGATGAAAGTTTTCATGCGCGCTTTAAGGCGACGGCTCGACGTTACCGCTATGTTATTTATAACGCTCCTTGTCGCCCAGCCCTCTTACATAAACAGGTCACGCACATTTACCAACAGCTAGATGTGCAAAAGATGATTAAAGCTGCCAGCAAATTTGAAGGTACGCATAACTTTGAAACCTTTCGCGCAGCAGCATGCCAGTCCAATAAGCCTGTACGACATGTGACGCATTGCCGTCTATTTGAGCATGGTCGCTACTTGGTCTTAGATATTCAAGCAGATGGTTTTTTACACCATATGGTACGTAATATTGTTGGATGCTTACTGGAAATTGGTCAAGGAATGTATGAAATAGACCATATCGATGCGATGTTTGCGGCACAAGATCGTAAAGCGGCAGGAGTCACTGCTCCACCTGACGGTCTCTACTTTATTCAATGTTATTATCCCGAGCAATTTGACTTACCACAGCCACCACTTGGACCACATTGGCTAAACCTACCTGAGTAGGCTTAACCAATTTTAGTATTTAACGGTGTTGTTTACGCTTACGGTACTCAACTGGTGTTTCATTGGTCCAGCGTTTAAACGCACGATAGAACGTACTTGGTTCAGAGAAACCCGTTAAATACACAATACGCTCTACGCTCTCACTGGTATTTGCCAAAAGTTTTTTAGCCAAACGACAACGGTAGTCAGAAAGTATTTGCTGAAAACTGGTATTCGCTTCACTTAACTGTGTCCGTAAACGGCGCGGTGTAATATTTAATTGTGCTGCTACGGTTTCTAGCGTAGTTTCTCCACTTTCAAGTGTCGAACCAATCGCACGGCGAACTTCACCTACTAAATCATAACGAGCCAGTTCTTGTAACTTTTCAATTGCGAGCTGCTCATGCAATTGCAATAGTTCAGGTTCTGCTTGCCAAAGTTGGAAGTCTAAAATGGCAGGGTCAAAATATAGCCTTGTTTCTTTTTGCCCTAAACTTACCGGACAGCCATAAACTCGGAAATATTCGTCCTCCGAAGCACCTTCACTAAAGTTAAAATCGATGAAGATAGGATGAAACTGCCCTTCGGTAATAAATTTGAAGAATCTGAGCACACCAGAAATCGCGCATTCTGAAAAATGACGATTCACAAGGTTGTCGGCCCCCACTTGCTCACCATTGGTCAAATAGCAACGTCCATCTTCAACCACCAGTTTTGCATCAAATGCATCACTAATTAGACGTTGGTAAGCCAAAGCTCGCTTAAGCCCTTCACCAAAGGTTTCACTACTAATGAATAAATGTTCAATCACCTGACCACGGTACAAAGGCAAATGCTCACCTAAATGCAAACCGATGTCTGGATCTTTACTGACTTCCTGAGCTGCAGTCCAAAAGGCATACTGTGCACTTAACGGAGTACGTGCATTAGTATCGACCTGATTTAAAGCGACTCCCGCTTTAGTTAATATTTCTTCTGTTGGCAATCCTGCACGACGAATTGCTTGATAGCCAAAACGTAATACAACTGATGCATCTGTTAGCTGACCCACGCAGTGCCCTTCCATGTAGATACTTCATTGATACTTAGGAGCTGTTGACTCTTTTTTCATGAACAGTCCCTAATAACTATGATTTTAGATTAGCGTTGATTGACCAAACTGACAACAGAATTAGAGTTGTTTTGTGAAAAAAATTGCATCTTTTTTTACTAGTCATAGTTTAACCAGATGCTTTAACAAGAAGATGTCTATCTTGTTTTTTTTAAATAAATTGACTATAATTTGCGCCTTTCCAATTTGATCATCAGGTAGGCTATGGCCAATAAAGAGGAACTCATTGAGTTCGAAGGCGTTGTCACCGAAACGCTTCCTAATACGATGTTCCGTGTACGTCTTGAAAACGGTCACGAAGTTATTGCACACATTTCTGGTAAAATGCGTAAACACTATATCCGTATTCTTACTGGCGACAGTGTAAAAGTCGAAATGACTCCATATGACTTAACTAAAGGTCGTATTACGTACCGTGCTCGCTAATTAGTGAATGCAAAAAAGCCACATCATGAAGTGGCTTTTTTATTGCGTTATTTATTCACTTAATCGACTGGTTTTACATCCGACTGTTTGGCATTCACGCAATCTTTCTTGCAGCCAATGGTTTCTTTCCTGCGTTGTCTGTAAACGACATTGCACGTCTACACTATTTCTATTTGAATCTGTACATTCCGCATCACGTTGACGTATCCAAGCAAGCTGAGACTTCTTAAGCGTATTTTTTTGCGCCGTATTCAATTTTGCTCTTAATGCCTGATAGTTTTTATTCAAGTCTGCATCAGCACTCGCATAGATTTTATTTGTACAGTAAATATCATCATAAGTATTACGAGTAGTGTCACAATTATCGGCATATACCGCTGTTACTCCAAAGCTGCATAAAAATGCTAAAAGTATTTTTTTCATCATGTTTTCCTTAAGTTTTTTGCAAAATAATTATAAAGCCTTTTGGATATGAGTATGAATCCCTAGATAAACTCATTCTCCATTTATCATAAACTTCCTTTTTTTCTTTACAAGCTAGGCAATCCAACCTACCGTTATCTAATAATAAATATAATGTGATAGAGAAAAATGAACATACAGACCTTATGTCGAATAAGCTTACTCTCAGTGATACTTATTCATCTTAACGGTTGTGCAACTACCCCACGCCAATCTGTCGACTTACAGGAATATTTAAAAGGCTTTCTGGGCAAATCGTCGACCGTCATTCAGCAAGAAATAAACTTGCGTGGTCTTGGATTTCAAATTGCTCATGTTCCACAAAAAACACCAAATCAACTCATCTACACAATTTTACGGCCATTAAGTATTCCCATTCCTATGGTGAGTAATGTAGAGATGGGTGGTAATCCAGTCCCTATTCAATCGGGGTCTTTAGGAAGCAATTCTTACGATGTTAATTTTAGTTGCAAAGTTATTTTTCAGCTTAAAAATGACATTGCTGAATCAATCCAATATCAGGGCAAAGCCTGTTAAAACCTTTCGACAATAAAAAACGCAGCGATTAAGCTGCGTTTTTTTAGTAAAGTAGCGATTAAGCAAGAGCAGCAACAACTGCTGCACCCATCTCGGCTGTACCTACTTTAGTCATGCCTTCAGACATAATATCGGCTGTACGGAAACCTTGATCAAGTACTTGTCCTACTGCATCTTCAATTGCTTTAGCAGCAGCTTCTTCACGGAAGGTATAACGAAGCATCATTGCAACAGAAAGAATGGTTGCTAATGGGTTTGCCACATTTTGACCTGCAATATCAGGCGCTGAACCATGACAAGGTTCATACATGCCTTTACCGCTTTCATCTAAAGAAGCTGATGGCAACATACCAATTGAGCCTGTAAGCATTGCTGCTTCGTCAGACAAGATATCGCCAAACAAGTTGCCTGTAACGATTACGTCAAACTGTTTAGGCGCACGTACAAGTTGCATTGCAGCATTGTCCACATACATATGTGAAAGCTGAATATTTGGATAGTTCGCTTGCTGTAAGTCAGTAACCGTTTGCTTCCAAAGCTCTGTCACTTCTAAAACGTTTGCTTTATCTACAGAACACACTTTACCGCCACGCAATCCTGCAAGTTCAAAAGCCACTTTTGCAATGCGTTTAATTTCACTTTCAGAATAAACGTCAGTGTTATAGCCTTGTTTTTCACCATTTTCGAGTTCACGAATACCACGTGGTTGACCAAAGTAGATACCACCAGTAAGTTCACGAACAATTAAAATATCTAAACCAGCAACAATCTCAGGCTTTAAGCTAGAAGCATCGGCTAATTGTGGGTATAAAATCGCTGGGCGCAAGTTAGCAAACAAGTTAAGTTCACTACGAATTTTTAAAAGACCACGTTCAGGGCGAATAGAGCGTTCAATAGTGTCCCATTTTGGTCCGCCAACGGCACCTAATAAAATGGCATCGGCTTTCTTTGCTTGCTCGCTTGTTACAGCTGGGTACGGTTCACCATGAGCATCAATCGCTGCGCCACCCAATAGGCCATGTTCCCAAGTCAACGACAAATTAAATTTTTCATTTACTTTATTTAATACTTTTTCTGCTGCCCCAACAATTTCAGGACCAATTCCATCACCAGCCAAAATTAAAATCTGTTTAGACATGAAGTTTTCCATTTTCAAAGACAAGACAGCGTTATGACTGTCGTGGTGTTAGTTTTTTCTGTTCGAGAAATTCACCGAGTCCTGTGGTTACATCAAATGGTCGACAAAAACGGCGAATTACACGCCCATCCTGCTCTAAGTCAACACATAATGGATCTGGTACAGAAACATTGAGCAAACTACCCGAACGGTTAGATTTGTCTCGGTACATTTTAAACATATAGCGATGATTAGCTTTGAATTGGTGAATAACATGGATCGTTTCTGCCCGATCTGGAGAAATCGGATAGTAACGAATCACCACTTCATATTGTTTCGCAGGCACAGATAGATACAAGCTATTGCTTTGACTCAACACCGAACCATTTAATCTTACAATTCCTTGATGAATTGCCTGATTACTAATTCTGCGTGTCTGTGCATCAACAACAGTAATATCATTTAGCCGTTCAAATTCGCAACTTTTTGCGCCCGAACAATATATTGCTGCATTTTGCCCCAAATGTTCTTGTTCAGCCTGCTTAATACGAACAGTATCCACTACATTATGAGTACTCTGACAAGCACTCAGTGTTATTGCGCACAGGCCCAACAAAAAGCTATGAGTAACGTTCCTCTTCATTGTTCAAGCCCAATCCTCATCTAGTGCATAATTTTAAGCTGTTGTTATGCTTTAGCATGTTAGCAAGAGTTTGAACACGACGCCATGACTATGTTTAAAATGTACCAAAAGGTTAATTTATCTCTTGGAATACCCAAGGACGAACCTGTTTAGTTTTTTCTTCATAAGCGCGAATTGCGTCCGCATTTTGAAGCGTTAAACCAATATCATCCAAGCCATTTAACAAGCAATGCTTACGAAATGGATCTACCTCGAATTTAAACGCTTCGCCGGTTGGCGTGCGAACTTCTTGTGCAGCTAAATCAATAGTTAATTGATATCCTTCATTTGCAGCACACTCTTTAAATAACTGATCAACAATATTCTCAGGCAAAATGACTGGTAACATGCCGTTTTTAAAACAGTTATTAAAGAAAATATCAGCAAAGCTTGGTGCAATAACGGTACGGAAACCATATTCATTTAATGCCCAAGGTGCATGCTCACGGCTTGAACCACAACCAAAGTTCGTACGAGCAATTAAAACTGTTGCTCCCTGATAACGTGGCTGATTCAAAACAAAGTCCGGATTTTTTGGACGTACCGAGTTATCTTGACCTGGATAGCCTTCATCTAAATAACGAAGTTCATCAAATAAGTTGTCGCCAAACCCAGTACGTTTAATCGATTTTAAAAACTGTTTTGGAATAATTAAATCTGTATCGACATTGGCACGATCTAATGGTGCAACGATACCTTGTTCAACTGTATAAGCTTTCATGGTTTGCTCCAGACCGAATTAAAATGAACGAACGTCAACAAAATGACCTGCGATTGCAGCAGCAGCTGCCATTGCCGGACTGACCAAGTGAGTACGACCACCATTACCCTGACGACCTTCAAAGTTACGGTTCGAGGTTGATGCACAGTGTTCACCCGGTTGTAACTTGTCTGCGTTCATTGCTAAACACATTGAACAACCCGGTTCACGCCATTCAAAGCCAGCTTCCAAGAAAATTTTATCCAAACCTTCTTTTTCTGCTTGCTGCTTAACTAAACCAGAACCCGGAACAATCATGGCTTGCTTAATGCTAGATGCCACTTTACGGCCTTTAACTACTTCAGCAGCAGCACGAATATCTTCAATACGTGAATTAGTGCAAGAACCAATAAACACACGATCAAGTTGAATATCACCCAATGCTTGACCTGCATTTAAACCCATATATTGATACGCACGCGTCCAGTCACTACGTTGTACGTCATCTTTGGCTTGTTCTAAGGTTGGTACAGCTTTCGACACTGGAATCACCATCTCAGGTGAAGTTCCCCAAGACACTTGTGGTTCAATCTCTGCACCATTTAATTCAACAACTGCATCAAAAACAGCATCATCGTCTGAATGTAAAGTGTTCCAGTAAGCAACCGCTTGTTCCCACTGCTCACCTTTTGGTGCGTAGCTACGGCCTTTTACGTATTCGATAGTCTTATCATCAACTGCAACCATACCCACACGAGCACCCGCTTCAATCGCCATGTTACATACCGTCATACGTCCTTCAATCGACATATCACGGAAAACTTGGCCACCGAACTCAATTGCGTAACCCGTACCACCTGCAGTACCGATTTTACCGATAATCGCCAATACGACATCTTTTGGTGTTACGCCCTTACCTAAAACGCCATCAACACGAACCAACATATTTTTTGATTTTTTCTGAATCAAACATTGTGTCGCTAAAACATGTTCAACTTCAGATGTCCCGATACCATGCGCCAAACAACCAAAAGCACCGTGAGTTGCTGTATGCGAGTCACCGCATACCACAGTCATACCTGGTAATGTTAAACCTTGTTCAGGACCAACAACATGCACAATACCTTGGCGAATGTCATTAATACCAAACTCAACAATATTAAAAGCCTTACAGTTATCATCTAAGGTTTGAACTTGAATACGAGACGTATCATCTTCAATACCTGCAATGCCCTGATCTCGCTCTTTTTTAGAAGTCGGAACGTTATGGTCTGGTGTAGCAACGTTTGCGCTTAAACGCCACGGTTGACGACCCGCGAGTTGCAAACCTTCAAATGCTTGTGGACTTGTTACTTCATGCAATAAATGACGGTCGATATAAAGTAAGCACGAACCATCATCACGCTCTGTAACTACGTGGTCATCCCACAATTTGTCATATAAAGTTTTGCCTGCCATGTCGTCTTGCTCCATTGGACTGGGTAATTCTAATCTTTCTTCGATTATAGCCAGAGTTTCACATAAATCTAATTTATCATTTTTATAAATTAGAAAACTTTTAGGAATCATTCCCGTATTTATTAATATCACGCAAAATATATGAATCGGATTTGTTAATGATTATCATTTGCATAATCCATTTTTAATCTTATACTCTCATCTCTATACTAAAAATATCAAAGATAGGTAGAGAGAATGATGATGGCTAATATTCAAAAATTCGTTGTAAAAAATCAACGTACATTAAAGAAAACCTTAAGTTACTACATTATGCATATTACGGTAGCAATGCTAGTCGCGTACTTTGTAACAGGTAACATCTGGATGGCTTTAACCTTAAGTATGTTAGAACCAACAGTACAAGCATTTGCATTTTTCTTTCATGAAAAAGTATGGGCAGCAAAAGACCGTCGTATTTCAGCCTTAAACGAAAAAGAGACAACTGCTTAGGTTAAGATTAATACGCCAAATCACAAGTTTATAGAACGTTTAGCTGCAAGCATGATACGATTTTGGCTTGGTGACTTTAGCCTCTCTCGATTTTTCTATTCCAAGTAGAGTTGTATTATGAATCTTGCAGCCTTTGAAGCTTTTGTAAAAGTTATGGAAACAGGGTCTATCTCTGTGGCTGCAGATCAACTCTTTATTACCCAACCTGCTGTCACCAAACGTATTCATAGTCTCGAAGAATACTTCGGCGTAAAGTTATTTGAGTCGGCAGGACGTGGGGTTCAAGCGACTCATGCTGCCCATTCATTATTACCAAAAGTCAAAAACTGGTTAAATGAACTTAAAGATATTCACCACACGCTAAGTCATGAACAGACGCAAATACAAGGCCGTTTAAAAATCGGGACGAGTCATCACATCGGGCTGCATCACTTGCCTGCTCCACTTAAGCATTTTGTTCAGCAGTTTCCACAAGTCACGCTAGACGTGCATTTTGTTGACTCAGAACAAGCGCATGAACAGGTCCTTGCTGGTGATTTAGAGCTTGCATTTTTAACGCTTCCACCTTCAGGTGATGAACGTCTTAACTACATTACCATCTGGAATGATCCTTTAGTTTTTGTAGCTGCTCCATTTCATCCATTGGCTCAAAAAAAGAATTTGACCTTACAAGACTTAATCGAATACCCAAGCTTATTGCCTGCCGCACAAACTTATACAGCTCAAATCACTTTGGCCGAGTTTGAAAAACAAGGACTTAAACCAAAAATCACCATGAGTAATAATCCACTAGAGTCTATTCGTATGTTGGTTTCTATTGGTTTAGGTTGGTCAGTACTACCAAAAACTTTGTTGAATCAAGATATGCAGCAGCTTGATTTAGATGTCGAGATGAACCGCCAATTAGGTATGGTATGGCACCCTGCACGTACACAATCTAGAGCCATGCAAGAGTTGATTAAAATGATGCAGGAATAACGCTATTAATGACTATATTTTCTAAGAAGAATATAAATCAGAACAGCGAAAGGTAGTAGTAAAAACAGAACGCCCCAACTGAAACATATAGCAGCGAAAATAATTCCGCCAAATGCACTCATACACAGTAAAGCAATGATATAAATAAACAATTCACCAAAAATAGCGGTAATGAGCTGATCTATAAATTCTTCAAAGAAATTATTGCTGCTTTCATTTTTAGTACGTCTGTTTTTAGCCATGCTACTTTAATTAATAAAGTTATATATTGATTAGAAATGATACTGTAAATATATACCCTTTACTCTACTATCATTATACTTTTCACTTAAGATTCATGATCGTGAAGAATCAATATTCAAAGATAATTAAAATCGGTTTATACGGCTTCATAACTTTAGCTGTCTTAGTTCTAGTTACATTTATTTGGTTTAAACCGATACGTGTTGTTTTCGGCCATCACCTGTCATTGTTACATTGTGATGGTCATGTCTGTGTAGATGATCCAAAGACAGAGCCTCTTGCAAAGACACTTTATAATCAGGCATTAAAAGAGACCCAAAATAAAGTAGGTGCTTTTCATCAACAACCCACTATGGTTTTTTGCTCAACTCCACAATGTGCAAATACCTTTGGTATGGAAAAAGCAGCCGCGAAAGCAGTTGGTAATTTGGGGTTATTGGTTGCACCGCGTGGCTGGAAAGATTTCTACATCACCCATGAACTTATTCATCACCGACAAGCCGAAGAATGGGGAAATATCGCAATGCTGACTAAACCTAAATGGCTAGTAGAAGGCATGGCTTATAGTTTAAGTGATGACCCACGCCCTACGTTATCGGAGCCCTTTCAGCAATGGCGGGCTCAATTTAAGCTTTGGCATCAACAAAACCCTGACCCAAATATTTGGTATACCACAGGCAAAGTTAAGTAATTTATTAAAGCGCATCCTCTCCAGCGAGTTGAATCTTACTATCAGCAATTTCATTCATAAATTGCTGATAGTCGTTTAGATTGCGCTCTGCATATTCTTCTGCATACGTTTGTAATACATCTACAATCGTATCGCTCTCTCCAAGATATCCCATAAGTACATCTGCATTTCCAGATTTTGCATGGGCATGCGCTAAAGCCAAGCCACAATCTTCAGCATACTTATAGAAATACTGCTCATCCATATCATTAAGATTAAAAGAGATTTTCATATCACGTAACTGACGGACATGAAAATGTTGATTCGATATTGAAGAAAACCCAAGAAATATATCACTTGCGGCCTGCATCAGTTGCTGGCCATGTATCACACGTTCCCCTTCGTGATTTACTTTTTCTACAAATAACGGACTAAGAATTGATGGATTCGCTTCTTTCATTTGTAAAATTAACGGTTCCCGATCTGCATCTTGAAATAATGCTATGGCTGATCGTGTACCAACACTTCCAATACCCACCACTTTAAAAGCCACATCTGTACATTGATAACGATCAAAAAGGACTTGGCGATCATATTTCAAAGAATCACGGTATTGTTGAAAGAATACATCAACATCTTTACTAAATGCTTCATCTGCACTTGGATGCCATAATAACGGCGCATCATCTACAAAATGACGCAAGCCTGTAACTTGGTCTTGCTGTGTAAGCTTTGGCAAAACAGAATACACCGTTTTTTTCTGTGCCGAATCAATATCCTTTTCGCTTTTCTTTCTAAGTTTTCGGCATTCAGTATTTTCTAATAAGGTAATGGCATCAATTTTTTCATACCAAACTTGTAGTGGCGAAAGTTTTGAATTTTCTAATAAGTGTTGGCGGTAACTATTCAGCATTATTTTAATTGCTCTTAAGCCCACTTTATCTGCAAGATTAATATCATGTGCCGCAATCACAAAACTGGTTGTTAAACGCTTTACGTCCCATTCAAACGGGGCAACTAAAGTTTCATCAAAATCATTAATTCCAAATAACAGGTTACGTTCTGGACTTGCAAAACCACCAAAATTACTTAAATGACAATCACCACAAATTTGTTGAAATAAACCTGTATTTACCTGCTCCCATGCTTGGTCAAATAGCATCAAAGAAGGCATGCCACGATAAAATGTAAATGGTGAAATACTCATCCGTTTTGCACGAATCGGTTTGAGTTTTTCTAACCGTCTTTGATTACTCCAATCATAGATCGTTAAAGCAGTTGTACCTTGTGGTCGTTCAGAAAGCTTTGACAACTGTTCACGTGGTACTTTTTTACGTTGAGCTTTACCTAATTTAAAGCCTTCACTTTTACTCAGTAATTTTCCCTGATAGCGATGGCGTGTTAAATCAATACTTTGATCATTCCAAAGTTGTTTTGGTAATTTAATCTGTGGTGTTTTTGACATTGATTACCTCATTTTTAAAATTTATTTTTATTGAACTTATCAATATTTATTTTTGGATTAGGATTTTCAAGAAATATAAAAATGATTTTAAATATAATGATTTAAGAATTGGAAGACCTTAACTGCCACATAGCTCTTCCAACTCGATCATCCTAAATCGACCAGTCCTGAATTTCCCAGTTGTGCTCTTGAGCTAACTTTTCAAGACGGTCATCAGGATTTACCGCAATCGCATGCGTTGCATATTCAAGTAAAAAACGGTCATTGATTGAATCTGAATACGCCCAAGACTCTGATACACTGCGTCCAGCTAACCAGTCATCAAGACGTGCAAGTTTACCTTTTTGATAACATGCCAAGCCCGTAACTTTACCGGTATATTTGCCGTCAGCCACTTCGGCATTGGTCGCTAAAATTTCAGTAATACCAAATTCACGGAAAATTGGCGCGGTAATAAAATCACTCGTTGCCGTAATACCCACAATAGTATGACCTAAGTCTTGATGTTTCTTAATCGCATCGAAGCCTTTAGGGCGCATTTGTGGACGAATCACTTTTTGCATGAACAATTGGTGAAGCTCTGTTAAGTAGTTATTGTCATGCTTTGTTAAGAAACCGAAAACGAATTCATTATAAGCATATGGGTCAAGTTGGCCTGCTTTGTAATCTTCATAAAATTTATCATTCATCTGACGATGATGAACCGGATCAACCAAACCTTCGTTGACTAAAAATTCACCCCACGAGTGGTCTGAATCGGTATTTAACAAGGTATGGTCTAAATCAAACAACGCCAGTTTCATGAAAATTCTCGTTTAAACTGAAATTTAAGAAAAAAAATGTAAATCTATCTCCGCTAGTCGATAGAAATTCGTTAAGATCGTAGCAATTTAAACATTTTACTTTGATCTTTTCGAGCTGGACATAAAAAAGTGTTTGTCCCCGCGATTAAAGTCAACGATATAGATAAATATTTAGGTAGCCAAATGATCGACTCAGAAGGTTTCCGACCCAATGTCGGGATCATTTTGGCAAACGATGATGGACAGGTTTTATGGGCAAAGCGCATTGGTCACAATGCTTGGCAATTTCCACAAGGAGGCATCCAGTTTGGAGAAACCCCTGAACAGGCACTTTTTCGAGAACTGAGAGAAGAAATCGGCTTATTGCCCGAACATGTCCAGATTATTGCGCAAACCAAGGGATGGCTGCGTTATCGTTTGCCACATCGGTACATTCGGTCAGACTCTGACCCCGTATGTATCGGACAGAAACAAAAATGGTTTTTACTGAAGTTAACTGCGCCTGCAAAAAATATTCAGTTAAACCTCTCTGACCCGCCCGAATTCGACGAATGGCAGTGGGTTAGCTATTGGTATCCTCTTGGTCAAGTGGTGAACTTCAAGCGTGATGTTTACCGGAAAGCCATGGTGGAGTTGTGTACACAGTTGCCGTTGCAACAATTACCCTAAAAATCATTTATCTAGCAAATGATTTTTATTAAAAGTGCTGTTATAAATACATTCATAGTCTAAAAAATACTGGAGTATACATCCATGTCAAACATGCAACTCGACACTCTAAGACGCATTGTCCAAGAGATTAATGCGTCCGTGAGTTTGCATGAATCGTTAGACATTATGGTCAATCAGGTTGCTGAGGCCATGAAAGTGGATGTTTGCTCTATTTATTTACTCGATGAACGCAACCAGCGTTATGTCTTGATGGCCTCAAAAGGCTTAAATCCAGAATCAGTTGGTCATGTCTCATTGCAGTTAGGTGAAGGCTTGGTCGGTCTGGTTGGGCAACGTGAAGAAATTGTTAACCTTGACAATGCACCAAAGCATGAGCGCTTCTTGTATTTACCTGAAACGGGCGAAGAAATTTATAACTCATTCCTCGGCGTACCTGTCATGTACCGTCGTAAGGTTATGGGCGTTTTAGTTGTCCAAAATAGACTTCCTCAAGACTTTAGCGAAGCAGCCGAATCCTTTTTAGTTACGCTCTGCGCTCAACTTTCTGGGGTAATTGCACATGCTCACGCGGTTGGCAATATCGATGTATTTCGTAAGCCAAGCAATGGGCCTGCCTATAAAACCTTCCAAGGTGCTTCAGGTGCAGGCGGTGTTGCTTTAGGTCGCGCTATTATTTTATATCCACCTGCCGATTTGGGTGCAGTGCCTGACCGTGAAGCAGAAGATATTAGCCATGAACTTCGTCTTCTAGATCAAGCGATCTCATCAGTTCGTTCAGAGATTCGTTCTTTAGATGAAAAAATGCATGATTCACTCATGGCAGAAGAACGCGCTTTATTTAGCGTTTTCTTAAGAATGCTAGATGAAAATGCATTACCTGCAGAAATTAAAGATCTGATTCGTGATGGTCATTGGGCACAAGGTGCTGTTCGCCGTGTCATTGAAAAACACACTGCCCTATTTGCGCAAATGGAAGATGACTATCTTCGCGAACGAGTTTCCGACCTTAAAGATTTAGGACGGCGTATTTTAGCTTCTTTGCAAGAAGAAGATTCAAGCCACCGTGAACTCAGCCCAGACAGTATTTTAATTGGTGAAGAAATTAGTACTGCTGCGCTCGTGGAATTACCGGTCGATAATATTGCAGCCATTGTAACCTCAGAAGGTGCTGCTAACTCGCATATGGTAATTGTGGCACGTGCATTGGGTATTCCAACAGTAGTTGGTGTAACTGAGCTACCTGTTAACACGCTTGATGATGCAGAAATGATTGTGGATGCGTATCAGGGCCGTGTTTTTGTAAACCCTCCACGTCGTTTACGTCAACGCTATAAAGAAATTCAAAAAGAAGATGAGCAAATCGCAAAAGATCTCAAACAATACGAGACCAAAGAAGCGATTACTCCAGATGGAGTTTCTGTCCAACTTTTTGTAAATACAGGCCTCATGATTGATGTTGTTCGCGGCGTACAACGCGGCGCGCAAGGTGTTGGCTTATATCGAAGTGAAATTCCATTCATGTTACGGGAGCGTTTCCCGGGTGAAGAAGAACAACGTGCAATCTACCGCCAACAGTTGAGTCACTTTGCCAATAAACCAGTGGTCATGCGAACTCTCGATATTGGTGCCGATAAAGACTTGCCATACTTCAGTATTGAAGAAGAAAACTCGGCGTTAGGATGGCGTGGTATTCGTTTTACACTCGATCATCCAGAGATTTTCTCGGCGCAAATTCGTGCAATGCTTAAAGCAAGTATTGGCTTAAATAATTTACATATTCTCTTGCCAATGGTAACGACAGTAAGTGAAGTCGAAGAAGTGCTTTATTTACTTGAGCGTGACTGGATAGCTGTACAAGAAGAAGAGCAAGTTAAAATTACTAAACCAAAAATCGGGATTATGGTGGAGGTACCAAGTGTACTGCTACAAATTGATGAGTTTGCAGAGCTTGTCGATTTCTTCTCTGTTGGTTCAAATGATTTAACTCAATACTTGCTTGCAGTGGACCGTAATAACCCGCATGTGGCCAGTGTATATTCACACTTCCATCCATCCATTTTGCGTGCCTTGACCCGACTGGTGAAAGAGTGTCACAAATACCAAAAACCGGTAAGTATTTGTGGTGAGATGGCGGGTGACCCATTATCCGCAATCTTACTGATGGCAATGGGCTTTAATACCCTTTCTATGAGTTCAAGCAACATCTTACGTGTGCGTAAAGCAATTTGTCATGTACCAATGACAGATGCCCAAAAGTTACTTGATGATGTCATGAAAATGAATAACCCGCTTATTGTAAAAAGCTGGCTTGAGTACTACTTTAAAACGCATGGTTTAGCCGATATGGTTAAATCTAACCGTCTTGTCACCGTATAAATACTTTAAAAGGAGAGTTTTAACTCTCCTTTTTTATTGAACTATTTTTTAGATTTTCTCTTTTATTTTCAGATTCACATTTACCGTACTCAACAATTTACTTCACCGTTAAAATCGGTTTTATCTATTAATGTGGCCAATTTAATCCATTTGAAAAATAAACAATCAGATTCTAGTATATTTAAAGAACGAAATTGAAAGATATTGCGATGTTTCAATGATTAAGGAGCTCATGCCGTGCATCATTATTTGCAAAAGTCGAACCATTTTCCCTCTTGTTTTTTAGCCTTCATGCAGTAAATTGGAGGAATAATAAACAAAGGAAACTCATGTATTGTTGAGTAAAAATGATGAGCTGACATAACAGTGAAAAATTTTAAAACGGTTTATCTCACCACTTGTTCTCTCATTCCTTTATTCGATATGCATCATTTTTTTAACCCAGAAGTCCAGGAAAATGAGCCTTCGGTTCCATTAAGAGCTCAAATAAATATTACCCAGAGAGAATATAATCATGTCAAACGAATCAAAATGTCCTTTTTCAGGTCATAACTCAAAACCGCAAGTCACAGTCGGTGGTGGCACGACTAATTTGCACTGGTGGCCAAATCAATTACGCGTTGACTTGCTCAATCAACACTCGGAACGCTCTAACCCACTTGGTAAAGATTTTAATTACCGCGAAGAATTTAAAAAAATTGACTACTACGCGCTCAAAGCCGATATCAAAAATGTATTAACCGATTCTCAAGATTGGTGGCCAGCCGATTGGGGAAGTTACACAGGTTTATTTATTCGTTTAGCATGGCATGCTGCCGGTACTTATCGTATGGGTGATGGCCGTGGTGGCGCGGGTCGTGGTCAACAACGTTTTGCCCCTTTAAATAGCTGGCCTGACAATGCAAGTTTAGATAAAGCACGTCGTTTATTATGGCCAGTTAAACAAAAATACGGTCAAAAAATATCATGGGCAGATTTATTTATTCTTGCCGGAAACATTGCACTTGAGTCTTCTGGCTTCCGTACCTTTGGTTTTGGTGCAGGCCGTGAAGATGTATGGGAACCAGACAACGATGTAAACTGGGGTGATGAAAAAGAATGGTTAGCTCATCGTAACTCTGAAGCATTGGCAGGCAGTAACCTTGCTGCAACCGAAATGGGTCTAATTTATGTAAACCCTGAAGGTCCAGAAGCCAGTGGTGACCCAAGATCAGCTGCACCGTTTATTCGTGCGACTTTTGGCAACATGGCAATGGATGATGAAGAAATTGTTGCTTTGATTGCAGGCGGTCATACTTTAGGTAAAACTCATGGTGCAGCCTCTGCTGACCATGTTCATGCTGATCCAGAAGGAGCACCAATTGAGCAAATGGGCTTTGGCTGGTCAAATAGCTTTGGTACAGGTGTTGGTAAAGATGCGATTACTTCAGGTTTAGAAGTGATTTGGTCACAAACTCCAACACAATGGAGCAATCACTTCTTTGAAAACCTATTCAAATACGAGTGGGTACAAGAGCGTTCACCTGCTGGTGCAATTCAATGGGTAGCAGCAGATGCTGAGGCAATCATTCCTGATCCTTTCGACCCATCAGTTAAACGTAAGCCAACAATGCTGACAACAGATTTGACCTTACGTTTTGACCCTGAATTTGAAAAGATCTCTCGTCGCTTCCATGACGACCCTCAAGCATTTGCAAATGCTTTTGCTCGCGCATGGTTCAAATTAACTCATCGTGATATGGGTCCAAAAGCGCGTTATTTAGGTCCCGAAGTCCCTGCTGAAGATTTAATTTGGCAAGACCCATTACCTGCTGCCAGTGCTATTCCATCTGCTGCAAGCATTGCTGATGCAAAAGCAAAAATCGCTGCATTAGGATTATCTGCTGGTGAGTTAGTTTCTCTTGGTTGGGCATCAGCATCAACATTCCGTGGTGGAGACAAACGCGGTGGTGCAAACGGTGCACGTATTGCTTTAGCTCCTCAACGTGGTTGGGAAGTCAACAAAAAAGCTGTTGAGACTTTAACTAAAATTGAAGAACTCAAACCATCAACTCAATTGTCATTGGCTGACTTAATTGTGCTTGCAGGTAACGTTGGTGTAGAGCAAGCTGCTCAAGCGGCAGGTTTTAACGTTAGCGTTCCATTTGCTCCTGGTCGCGTTGATGCATTACAAAGTCAAACCGATATCGAAACTTTCCAATTACTACTCGGCGCTGCTGATGGCTTTAGAAACTGGAAGAAAGAAGGTATTAACACACCAGCTGAAATCTTATTGATTGATAAAGCCCAACAACTGACTTTGACTGCACCAGAGTTAACTGCATTAATTGGTGGTTTACGTGTACTGGGCACCAATTGGGATGGATCACAACATGGTGTATTCACTCAGCAAGTTGGTGTACTCAGCACAGATTTCTTTATGAACTTACTCGACATGTCGAATGTATGGGCACCTGTTGATTCAACAAGTGAAGTATTTGAAGGCAAAGACCGTAAGACAGGTGCAGTCAAATTTACTGCGACACGTAATGATTTAGTCTTTGGTTCGAACTCAATCTTACGTGCATTAGCAGAAGTTTATGCTCAAACCGACGGTAAAGAAAAATTTGTTCAAGACTTTGTTGCAGCATGGACAAAAGTTATGAACCTTGACCGTTTTGACTTAGCTTAATTTTAGTCAAAATAATAAAAAGCCAGTTCAAATTGAACTGGCTTTTTTAATATAAAAAATAATAGCGTTTTAGACAGTCAATTTATGCCCTTCTCGAATGCAATAAAAAGGATTAGCAAGTTTTGATGATGCTTTAATCGCTTGAGCTAACGCATGTTCAGGATCTTCCCGATCTTCATCTGTTAACTGAAAAGTTCGATAGTGAATCGCAACAGACCGATGCGCTTGTAAATCTAAATGTGCATGCACTGCATCTTGAGGATTCATATGAACATAGCTCATTAGTTTACGAGGTTCATAAGCTCCGATTGGAAGTAAGGCAACACGCGGTGCGCCATAACGTGCATATATCTGTTTGAAGTGCCCTGCATAGCCAGTGTCACCAGCAAAAAAACAATGTCCTGTTTTTGCCAAAACCGAAAAGCCGCCCCAAAGTGCTTTATTTTGGTCACGTAAGCCCCGCCCCGAACCGTGTTGAGCAGGTGTATAAACAATTCTTAACTCGTGATAAGGAATTTCCTGCCACCAATCCATTTCAATGACATGGAACTCTTTAGGCAAGTAGAACCCATTGCCAAGCCCTGTATAAATTGGCATAGCGAATTTTTTATGTAGCCACTCAAGCGTTGCTAAATCCATATGATCATAATGATTATGGCTCAGTAGAACCCCATGAATGGTTGGCAACTGTTCCAATGCAAAACCTGCTGGGCATACACGGCGCGGACCACGGCCATGCAGTGGACTCGCATAATCACACCAGACTGGGTCAGTAATAAAGTTATATGGACCAATTTGAATGAGTACAGTGGCATGACCTACAAACCAAACTTGCCAATCATCTAAGTCTGCATGAGGACGATTCTGCGGCAAAGCAATTGGCGTATTAACGCGTACCTCATACTCATTCTGAATATCGACGTTCCATGTATAAGATTCACGAGTCACTAACCAACGCAATAATTCTTTCGATCCTCGTGCAGGCGATCTAGGCTGCTGATTATAAAAGCGTGTGTCTTTTTCATGGCCCAATTCAGGATGACAAAAAGGCGGTTTTATCCATGTATGCGTCCAACAGGACTGAGTCGGCAATTGATAAGTTAATGTCGGCTTGTCTTTCATGGGCTTATTCTACGGTTGTAGCATCAGGAGGATGAATCATTCAGTTTTCTATCTTAGCGATTTAAATAAATTAAGCTATGACACTTACACTTATTTATCATATAAATATCCCTTTATTTTGTCGCCGCCGACATACATCAATCTAAAGTGCCACAAAAAAATGTTTAGATGTGTTGAGTTTGTGATTCGTTACTTACAGTTCTTATTAAAAGCTACTGTATAACATAACAATAGTATATAATAGGTAACCTATAACTCAGGGATGAACTACTTCTATCTTAGTTAATCCATTATTTTTAAAGTTGCTTAAATTCATCAAATTTTAATGAACATAAATAAAATGAGAAAAACTGAAAAAATATAGAAATATAAGCATGATACATTTACTAAAAAAATACTCTAGACACATTTTTTGTTCGAAAAATCAGAGCCTCAACAATTGAATTAATTATTCTTTTTTCATAATATGAGAAAACTTTAAGTGATTTCCTAAAACTAATTAAAATTTATTACTAAAATTTAAAATAAATTTGATTGTGAAGGTAGATTAATATATTTTATAAATTAATAATTAAAAAATTTTTCATATTAAATTAATAATGATTTATAAATTTTCATTTATTTTATAAATATCTAAACCACCTTCACGCTATATAGTTTTATGCTTTATACTTTACTTAAATCATAGTAAGACATTTTTTGGATTAGTCTTATGGAATTACGCCATCTTCGATATTTCATCACTGTTGCTGAAGAATTAAATTTTAGTAAGGCCGCTCTCAAACTCTATACTGCTCAACCCTCTCTTAGTCAACAAATTAAAGATTTAGAAGAAGATGTCGGGGTACGGCTTTTAAACCGCACAAAACGTAAGGTCGAGTTAACAGAAGAAGGTGAAGTATTTTTAGAGCATGCTCGTTTAACGCTTGCTCAAGCAGATAAAGCAGTAGCAATGGCACGCCAAGTCTCAAAGGCGAAACAGCAATTATTACGTATTGGTTTCGTCCCCATTGCAGAAATGAAAATTTTCCCATATGTACTTCCAAATCTACGCTTACAACATCCTGACCTTACCATCGAGTTATCAAGTTTAAACAATACAGAGCAACTCAAAGCTCTAAAAAGAGGTGAGCTTGATATCACGTTTACCCGTGAAAATACTGAAACTGATGAAATACAAAGCCAATTTGTTTTAACAGAACCTTTAATTTTTTTATTACCAAGAAATCACCCGCTCGCCAAATACGAACGTATTCCAGTAAAAGCACTGCATGGTATTGATTTTATTATTCCTGCTGCTGAACAATCTAACACTCTACACAATACGATTTTGGAATTTACGAAAACCAATGGTGTTGACCTCAATATAGTACAAAAGGCCGATAGTATTTTACTCAATATTAATTCTATTGGTTCAGGTCTAGGTTGTACGATTTTACCAGCCTATGTCGCACCTTTAGGTGTTTCTAATACTGTAGTTCGACCTTTAGATGTTGAATTACCATCTTTAGATTTATTTGTGAGTTATCGTAAAAATACAGAGTCTGTAGGTGTTAAAAAGTTTATTGATCAACTCAATAAAGTATTCCATCTCGACAAAAATCTAGATTAAGCACTATCGAGTAAATATATCTTTATTATTAAATAATAAATGGTCTAAAGAATCTAAATTAAAGTATGAAGTAAATTAAATTGAAATTTATTTGATACTTTTTATCGATTAATTAATTTGCAATAAGTTTTCTTATATTTTAGATTATCAATAAATATTAAAATAAAAAAGATAATCTAAGGTATAAAGCATATATAAAACTTAATGTTAAATTAACCAAACAGTAAAAAATAATATATTTACTATAAGCGTAAGGAGCGTTGATTAAATGGTAGGACTATTACAGCACTTAGGACGTAGTATACAAAACCGCCCTCACTTCTTTATTGCTTTATTCGTTGGTTTTATTGCCGCGGGCTTACTGACATGGTTCACTTCATGGAAATGGTCTACCATTTTATTGGCAAGTTGGAATGGTGCCATCAGTTTGTATTTACTCCATGTTTGGAAACTGATGAAAAGTGCCGATCATTCACAAATGCAACAGCAAGCGAAAAAACAAGACGAAAGTAAATGGGTCATTATGCTTATTGTTTTACTTGCAATTTCTATGTGTCTGGTTGCTATTTTAGTACAGCTATCTCAACTGCCCTCTGACCATTATGCAAAATTAGGACATGTCGCTTTAGCTTTGCTCACCATTGTTTCAGCATGGCTTTTTATGCATACCGTTTTTGCTCTACATTATGCTCACGATTTTTATATGGCTTTGTCCAGAAATGAAGAAAATGGTGGACTAGAGTTTCCGGGAACCAAAAATCCAACGTATCCCGACTTTTTGTATTTTAGTTATATTATTGGTACCTCAGCTCAAACAGCAGATGTATCGGTCACCACCAGACATATGCGTTTGCTCAACTTATTTCATATCGTACTCGCATTTGGCTTTAACACGACCATTTTGGCGATTTGTATTAACGTGGCTGCGGGCTTTCTTACCAATTAAAATCATTTGAAATTAAAAAGTCACCCATTTGGGTGACTTTCAGCAACATAGCTTTACGCCAAATCGCCCATACTGCTTTGCTTTAAGCCTTCGCGTTGTTTGATCGTTTCAACATAACGGGTAATAGCAGGATGTGATTCAATCGCATTCATTTTTAATTGCCATAACAGCATTGCACCGACACTTACATCTGCTGCGGTGAACTGTTCACCACATAAATATGGATTTGCTTCACTTAATCCTTGAACCAAAGCTTGGTAAGCATCGTTGTAATCACCATAACCCACAAACATTTTTTGCTCAGGAGTTACTTGTATTCCTAAAGCTTTATCGACGCCAGCTGCTTCCCAAGGGCCTGCCATCATAAACAACCAGCGATAGTACAAACCACGCTTTGGATCATTCAAGGCTGGTGCTAAACCTTTGTCACTAAACTTGTCCGCTAAATATGCACAAATTGCCCCTAACTCATAAATAACGACATCGCCATCTACCAATACAGGTACTTTTCCAAAAGGATTAAGTTTTAAATATTCTGGTGATTTCATCTCAGTTCGGTATGCGACCTCAATACGCTCACATTCAACACCAAGCTCGACTAAAAGCCAGTCGATAACTACACCACGCGATTCTTTGTTAGTATAAAGTTTAAGGCTCATTTTTATGGCTCCTTGTTTATCGTGGTTCTAGTCTACAAGTATCTTTTGTCAGTTTTTGTCAGTAGTCCTTTGCGATTCTTGTGCCCACCACTGCTGGAACAGTTGCTGTTTAAATGATGGATATAACTCTTGGGTTAAACTCAAATGTTGAATACGATCCATTCTAAAATGCCGAAAGTCCTGTCTTAGTTCACACCATGCAGCCAACACAATTTTGTCATTAAAATATCCCAAGGCAAAAGGCCACAAAGTTCGAACGCTACTTCGCTGTTGTTCATCATGATAATGCATCGAAATTTTGACTTGCTGCCGAATGGCTAAACGTATCTGTTCGACTTGTTTTTCATTTACAGGTAGCCATGTGTTAAATGCTCTTAAAGTCGTTTGCTGTAATAAATATTGACGATGCTCAGGCAAAACAGAATTTAATTTAGCTAAGATCGATGTAGATGCCGATTGTAAAGATTGATCAGGCACACTCTTCAACCAATACAACGCCAAAAAAATAGCTTCAACTTCATTTTCATTGAGCGTCATTGGTGGCAATACAATATCTTCTTTAAGCTGAAACCCTAAACCTGCTGATGCATCGATTCTCACACCTTGGGCACGTAGACTATCAATATCACGGTAAATACTACGAACACTAATTCCCATGCGTTCAGCCAAGACTTGGGCAGTAACTGGATAACGGAATTCACGAAGTTGTTGTAAAAGATTTAACAAACGAATAGAACGGCTCATTTTTCTCGTCTTATTGTTATTGGACATACAATAAGAGGGAATAAATTCCCCCTTCTTATATCATTCTAAATTACGCTACATCTGCTTTAGATAACTTTGCGTACTCTCTTAAAAAGTTATGCAACTCAGGTACATCTTTAGCAATCGTTAAAGGCTGGAACTGTTGTAGAACTTCGATCGAATGCACACCATAGCCAACACCAATACGTGGCATACCTAAACGCTGTGCCATCTCAAGGTCATAGCTACTATCGCCAATCATGACAGCACGCTCGACACTTACTCCAGTTACAGTCAATATTTCTTGTAACATGAGTGGATCTGGTTTTGAACGAGTTTCATTGGCTGCGCGAGTAACATCAAACAGATGAGTACTCTGTGTTTTTGCAATCACACGGTCTAACCCACGGCGGTTTTTACCTGTCGCTACAGCAAGTTTTAAACCTTGGGCTTTTAAATCATGGAGTAGTTCAGAAATACCATCAAACCATGCATCATTTGTCGAGTTGGCAATATAGTGATCGCCATATGCTTTTAAAATCGATTCATGTAGCTCTGGTGTTTCCGGAAATAAAGTTTGCATCACTTCCGGTAAACCTAAACCAATAATACTTTTTGCAGCTTCATCAGTCAGAGTTAACTCATGCTGCTCTGCCGCATGCTGTAAACTTGCAACAATCTGACCAACAGAATTATATAAAGTACCATCCCAGTCAAAAATCACTAATTCGGTTTTCAGACTCATTTTGCTACTCTCAAAGCCTCTAATAACTGGGTCATGTCTTCTGGTAAAGGTGCTTCGATAGTCGGATAACCCGGAATATCTAAACGCATCGCATGTAAACACAAACGGCGTGCTTCAGGACCCGCATAAGCAGTGTTGTGTCCATATTTATCATCACCCACCAATGGATGTCCAATACTTAAACCATGTACACGAATTTGATGAGTACGGCCTGATAGAGGTGAAGCATGTACCAACGTGGCATTTTTAAAGTGTTCTGCAACTACCCATTCAGTTTTACTTGGCTTACCTTCTTTAGATACACGTACACGACGCTCGCCATTTGGTAACTCGTAACGGAATAAAGGCGCATCAATGAGTTGTTTATCAAGGCTCACCTGACCTTTTACAATGGCTGCATAAGTCTTACGAATTTTATGTTCACGCAACATATCTTGTAGTAACTTTAAAGTGCTACGCTTTTTACTAATCATGACCAGACCAGATGTGTCACGGTCAATACGGTGAATCAATTCTAAATATTTTTTACCTGTCGCCGCACGCAGTGCCTCAATCAAACCATATGCCACACCGCTACCGCCATGTACGGCAATACCTGATGGCTTATTTACAACTAATAGTCCTTCATCTTCGTAAACCACACGGCTTAATAAACCTTGAGCCACACTGTCGCTTACAGGAACAGCAGTTTCATCTTTTTGTTCATAGCGAATAGGAGCAACACGAATCTGATCCCCAATTGCAAGTTTGGTCTCGGCTTTAATACGTTTTTTATTTACGCGAACCTGACCTTCACGAATCAAACGATAAATTCGACTCTTTGGTACACCCTTCAAACGTGAAAACAGGAAATTATCGATTCGTTGTCCTGCTTGATGCTCATCCACCTCAAACCAAGTGACACTTTGCCATTGCTGTGTAGAATTCATACTAATATTTAAACCTGAAATTTTACGAAATTTGATTAATAAATGACCGATTAGCTTAGTTTTTTCACAAGAAATCTAAGCTTAGCCCATAGGCAGATGCTGCAAGGTTTGATATAGTCAGCGCACGGATACCACCGTAAGTGAACATCTAAAGGGAAATTTCCCTGATTGAAACCTCAATCAAAATGATGCTTTCATCACCAGCTCGGACAGGTCCTAAAGAATTATGCCGACGCCGAAGGCTTATTATATCGGCAAAATGACAAACTGTTGCGTTTAATTCAGTTTGTTCAAAAAAATATGTTACCAACTCTAGTTGGTTATGGAACGTAAACTGATACACATCAGACAAATCGATCCTTAATGTTGCCTTCAGGCTAAAGCGTTGATGCATTGGAACTGCCGAAAGCACCGATACGATGAGCATTCCGTATCAAACTTCCAATAAAGAAGTCACTTCGCGCCCAATGACAGTGAAAGTCATTAACCAATGCACCGCTCACCCGCCAGTGAAGCAAAAGGGAATTCCGATTTAAAGGTTGAAGCAGTATTGCCTACATCACAGACGAGAATCGAAGCTAAGGCTAAATGTAGCCGGTAACAGATGACTCAGACCACAAGTATTTTGAGATCTGGGAAATGATCCGTCATGTTCGATGTTCGTTCAGAACCTTTAAGTTTGTTAGGTTTGTTTGTGTGAGTCACTATTAGGTGTCACACCCATGAAACGTATGTTGATTAATGCAACTCATGCCGAAGAAGTTCGCGTTGCACTTATCACTGGTAATCGTCTTTACGATTTTGATTTAGAGAATCGTACCCGAGAACAGAAAAAATCCAATATCTATAAAGGCCATGTCACCCGCGTAGAACCTTCATTAGAAGCTGTTTTTGTTGAATACGGCGCAGGTCGTCAAGGCTTCTTGTCTATGCGTGAAATTGCGAATAGCTATTTTCAGGCAGATCCACGTCAAACTTCAAACATTCGTGAACTTATTACTGAAGGCACAGAGCTTTTAGTTCAGGTTGAAAAAGAAGAACGTGGTAATAAAGGTGCAGCCCTTTCTACTTTTATTTCTCTTGCAGGCCGTTATTTGGTTCTTATGCCAAACAACCCGAAAGGTGGTGGTATTAGCCGTCAAATTTCAGGCTCAGTGCGTGAAGAGTTAAAAGAAATCTTGGCATCGTTAAATGTACCTCGTGGTATGAGCGTTATTGTACGTACCGCTGGTATTGGCCGTACTCAAGAAGAATTACAGCTCGATTTACAACACTTGCTTGACCTTTGGGCACAAATTCAAAGTACAGCAAGTTCAGGCCCTTCTCCGATGCTTGTTCATCAGGAAGCTGGCGTTGTAACACGTGCGATTCGTGATTACTTACGTGATGACGTTGCGGAAATCTTAATTGATAGCGAACAAGCTTATAACGAAGCATATAACTTTGTTAAAGCAGTAATGCCACGTCAATTAGACAAATTAAAAACTTATACTTTAAACGAGCCTTTGTTCGCTCATTTCGGTATTGAAAGCCAAATTCAAACTGCTTACGAGCGTGAAGTAAAACTTCCTTCTGGTGGTTCAATCGTGATTGACCAGACTGAAGCTTTAGTTTCAATCGACATTAACTCTGCGAAATCAACTCGCGGACATGACGTTGAAGAAACTGCACTGAACACAAACCTTGAAGCAGCAGAAGAAATTGCTCGTCAACTTCGTCTTCGTGACATTGGCGGTTTAGTTGTAATCGACTTCATCGATATGACTAAAGAACGCAACCAACGTATGGTTGAAGCAAAACTTCGTGAAGCAACCCAAAGCGATCGAGCCCGCATCCAGTTCGGTCAGTTGTCTCGTTTTGGCTTAATGGAAATGAGCCGTCAACGCTTACGTCCATCGCTTGAAGAAGCAACAGGTTATGTATGCCCTCGCTGTCATGGTACAGGCATGGTTCGTGACCTACGTTCGCTTTCTCTTTCAATCATGCGTAAAGTTGAAGAGATTGCACTTCGTGAACGTCATGGTGAAGTTCAGGTTGAAGTTCCAGTTGAAATTGCAGCCTTCTTGCTTAATGAAAAGCGCCATAGTCTGGTGTATTTAGAGCAAACTTCTGGTGTACGCGTAACTGTATTACCGCACCCGCACTTAGAAACTCCACATTACGAAATTGCTTATAACCCAGATGGTTTTGCTCCATCTAGTTATGAACGTACTGAAGCAACTCGTTCGAGTGAGAAAGAGTTAGGTTATGAGTCTTCTGAATGGCATTTAGAAGAAGCAGATCATGGCCATGCTCATGTAACAGCTCCTGCTTCAAAAAATGGTTCTGCTCAGAAAAAGACAAGCCATGCAACTCAACCTGTAGCACAACAGCCTGCAGCTCAAAAAGCAGCAAGTCCTTGTGCATGGTTAGAAAACTTATTTGTTCAAAAACAAGCGCAAACTGTTGATCAATCTCGTTCAGCACAAAATGCAGCTGCTGCGATTGAGCAAATGGTAAATACTGGTGCTGTTAGCCGTGGTCAGTTCGGTCAAGTAGCTGTACCTGCTGTTGCAGAAGTTGCGCCAGTTCAAACAAATAACGCTTATATTTCACAGTCACCTGTGAAACAAGAAGTTCGTGAACATGTTGAAAAAGATGATAAATCTCAACAACAACGCCAGAACAACAAAAAGCGTAAACATAAAGAGCAACGTGAACAACATCATCAAGCTCATGAACAACAACACCAAGTTCATGAAGAAGTGGTTCAATTGTCACGCCAAGAGCAACGTGAGTTAAAGCGTCAGCAAAAACGTCAACAACAGCAAGATCAGCAACATCAAAATAATGATGTACAACAAACTGAAAATGTTGTTCCACGTCGTGATCGCAATAATCAACAACGTCCAAACCGTCCAAATCGCCACCGCGATCCAAGCGTATTAAATGAAAATCAAAATGCGCCGGCACCAGTTGTTGTTGATGAAAAACAAATTAAGGTTGATGTGATTGATGCACCTAAGCATGATGTCATGAACACTGCTTTAATTATCAATGTAGATCAAGGTCAAAGCGAAATTGTTGCGCTTACACCTGAACGTCAAGTTGAACATGTTGAGTCTGCTCCTGCTGAAGTTGCTCCAGAGCCAACACCAGCTCCTGCTGTAGAAGAGAAAGCTGTTGTTGCTGAAGCAAAAAATGAAGCTCAGCCAACTGAACAAGTTGCTCAGCCACAAAACCAACGTGCTAGCAATGACCCTCGTATGCGTCGTCGTCAGCAACGTGAGGTTAAACAAGCTAAAGCTGCTGTGCCATCTATTGCGCCATCGCAAATTCCAACTTTGGCACAGTACACAATTGGTAGCTTAATTCGTCATGTATATGGTGAAGACTGCACCGTATTGATTGAACAATTTGGTTTAGTACCAACGTTTAATCGTGCATTGCAGAAGTTTGCAGAACAGTACGCAAGTACGTTAGTAGTTGAAGTAACTTCTGAAGCAGAAGAGAAAAAACCGGTAACTCGTGATGCAGAACTTCCAAGCCATAAACCAGCTGAAGAAGCAGAACCAGCACCAGTGCTTCCGCTTACTCCATCGCAAGCACCGACCCCACGTGTTGCAAATGACCCACGTGAACGTCGCCGTTTAGCAAAACTTGCTGCGGAACAAGCATTTGAGCAAGTGAAACAACAACACTCTACTCAAGAAGAAGTAGCTGCGCCTGCTCCTGTAGTAGAAGAAACTGTTGTTACTCCTGTTGCTGAAACACAAGCGCCTGTTGAATCAAAGCAACAACCGCTTGAGCTAGATCAGTCAACTGAAGTTGCACAGCCTGAAGCTGCTCCTGTAGAAGAAAAAACTACAGAAACAGTAGCTGAAGCTCCTGTAGCAAAAGAACCTACGCCATCAAAAGCAGCAAGCAAAGCGAAAGCAGCCGTTGAAGAAACAGCAGCTCCAACTGAAGCAACAGCTGATGCTGAGTCAGAAGACGCTAAAGCCGACAAGGACAAACCAAGTCGCCCTCGTCGTCCTCGTGGCCGTCCGCCAAAAAAAGCTAATCCTGTAGCTGAGTAAGCCATTTGCTCAATTGCAGCTAATTTAAACAAACCTAGTCATTTCGATGACTAGGTTTTTTTTGTTATTTTTAACCAATTAGGTTGATTGCACTAGAAGAAAAGTTTTAAAAGCATGGTGAACCATGAAAACTATTGGACTTTTTGCCCACACAACCTTTTTTGGATTGATCGAAAAATAAATAGGATTGATATGAGCCAGACAACACAGACCGATATCATTACGCTTGGTGATGTTGCCACAAGACTTCCTAGCTTCATTCCCAAAGTACCCCATATCCTAAATGGTCTAAAACAGGCTTATTTAAGAACATCACATACTCCAACAGGTTTGGGTATTGCTTTTGAAAAAGCCGTTAAACGAAATCCGAAAGGCACAGCATTATTATTTGAAGATCAAAGTTATTCTTATGAAGCTTTAAATGAATGGGCAAACCAGATTTCCCATTACTACCTTTCCCTCGGAGCGCGTAAAGGGGACGTCATTGCTGTAATGATTGAAAACCGCTCTGAGCTAATCGCAACAATTGTTGGTTTAGCTAAAATTGGGGTGACCATTGCACTTGTGAATACTTCCCAAGTCGGTAAAGTTCTCGCTCATAGCATCAATCTAGTAAAACCAATTGCCGTTATTGCTGGTGAAGAAGTTCGAGCTGCTATTGATGAAATTCGCCAAGACTTAAATGTGCCTAAAGACCGTTTCCATTGGTTCGCAGATCAAGCAACTCGTCAAAACTCAGGTACAGCACCTCAAGGTTATGCGAATCTAGCTGAACAAATTGATCAATTTCCAAAATTTAACCCATCGACTACTCGTTCTGTGACGGGTAATGATGGTCTGTTCTATATCTACACCTCTGGTACAACAGGTTTACCAAAGGCTGTTATTTTCAAACATAGTCGCTGGACATTAGCGTATGGCACTTATGGCCACATCTTAAACTTAGGCCCAGATGACGTTATGTACGTCACCTTACCGCTTTACCATGCAACAGGTGTGGTGGTTTGCTGGTGTGGTGTCATCGCAGGAAGTGCAACACTTGCAATTCGACGTAAATATTCGACCAGCGCATTCTGGAAAGACGTTCAAAAATTTAATGCGTCTGCAATTGGTTATGTTGGCGAACTTTGTCGCTACTTAATGGATGCTCCTGTTACCGAACTAGACCGTAACCATCGTGTCACCAAAATGATCGGTAACGGCATGCGCCCAAATATTTGGGACAAGTTCAAACAACGTTTCGGTGTTAAAGAAGTTCTTGAACTGTATGCATCGAGCGAAGGTAACGTTGGATTTAGCAATATTTTCAACTTTGACAACACAGTTGGCTTCTCTCCTACACCATATGCCATTGTTCAGTTCGATAAAGAGAAAAATGAACCGATACGCGATAAAAATGGCTGGTGTCAAAAAGTAAAAGCAGGTGAAGTAGGTCTATTAATTGGCAAAATTACTAGTCGCTCTCCATTTGACGGTTATACAGACCCTGAAAAGAACAAATCAGTGATTTGGAAAGATGTTTTCAAAAAAGGCGACTCTTATTTCAACACTGGTGATTTAGTTCGTGATATTGGTTTCCGTCATGCTCAATTTGTGGACCGTCTAGGCGACACTTTCCGCTGGAAAGGTGAAAACGTATCGACCACTGAAGTGGAAAACATGGTATGCGAATACGAAAAAATCGCTGAAGCTGTTGTTTATGGTGTAGAAATTCCAAATACCAATGGCCGTGCTGGTATGGCAGCCATCACGCTGGCAGATGGTGAAGAGCTAAATGATGCAGATTTAACCGAAATGGTATCTGTATTTAAGAAGTGTTTACCTGCTTATGCTGTACCAGTGTTTTTACGTGTACAAAAAAAGGTCGAAACAACAGGTACTTTTAAATATCAGAAGAATAAACTGAAAGAAGATGCGTTTAATCCGAGCAAAACTTCTGAACGTTTACTCGCTTTATTGCCTGGTGCAAGCAGTTACTGTGACATCACAACTGAAATTTTTGACAATATTCAGGCATATAAATACCGTTTTTAGTTCATTTTTTAGCTAAACAAGAGGAAATCGTGCTTTTTATAGGCAATCATGCAAATGTTTTTAAATTTCCTCTTGTGTTAGTTGAATAACTTGCTAAAATACGCGACATCAAAACGATACGGGTCGTTAGCTCAGTTGGTAGAGCAGCGGACTTTTAATCCGTTGGTCCCGCGTTCGAGTCGCGGACGACCCACCACTTATCTGTTTTGAACCTATTTGGGTCGTTAGCTCAGTTGGTAGAGCAGCGGACTTTTAATCCGTTGGTCCCGCGTTCGAGTCGCGGACGACCCACCAAATTCTAAAAAGCCTCTCACAATTTGAGAGGCTTTTTTTTATTGTTATCTTATTTTCTTTTTATGACTAAAAGATGACGATGCATTTGCGATTTAAAACCTCTCCCACCCAACTCATAAAGACTTCTAATCGTTTTGGAATATAACTTCGGTTCGGATATAAAATATTAAGTGGAAGTGATGGTGCACTATAAGCACTAAGCACCTCAACCAAGATTCCCTGCTCAATCTTATCTTGAACATCATAGTAAGGAACTTGAATAATTCCCAAACCCGCACAGGCCGCAGCACTATAAGCTTCGGTATTATTTACGCTTAAAGCACTATCCATCATCACGGTTCCCCCCTGATATACAAATTCACCCTGCTTTTCACCTACGGCTCCTGCGTAGTTAATCAGTTTGTGCTGAGATAAATCTTCTAACTGTTTAGGAGTTCCGTACTGTTCTAAATAGCCAGCACTTGCACAGTTCACCATGACCAAATGACCAATAAATTTTGCAATTAAACTGCTGCTATCTAACTCGCCTACCCGAACAACACAGTCAATCCCCTTTTCAATTAAGTCAGTCATATCATCAGAACTATTGAGCTGCAAATGAATATCTGGATAGCGATGATAAAAATCTGACAGCTCAGGAATAATCACTTGATGCACAATCCGACTGGGCATTGAAATTTTTAATGTGCCGCGATAATGCTGTTTTTGCGTCTGGATCAGTTGTTCTAATTGTTCATAATCAAACAACAGGTTTTGGCACTCTGGCAATATTCGCTGTCCATCTTGGGTAAGACTGACTTTACGCGTAGTTCGATGAAATAAACGTACGCCATAATGAGTTTCAAGTTGTTGAATGGCACTGGTTACCGTTGAGCGAGGTAGATCGAGTCGATGTGCCACTTCACTAAAGCTTTGCCGTTTAGCGACTTCTGTAAAAATAAAAAATTGCTGCAACCGATCCATTTTAATTGTTCGTATTTTCTGAATAGTTAAACCAAACTAGCATAATTGATCAAAAATTACCGCCAATCTAGACTAAAAACACATTAAAACAAGTCATCATAGGAATAACCATCATGGCAACTCATACGCTTAAAGATAAAGTTGTACTGATTACTGGCGGTGCAAAAAACTTAGGTGGACTCATTAGCCGTAAATTTGCAGAACAAGGCGCAAAAATCGCAATTCACTACAATAGTTCAGAGACACAAGCGGATGCCGAACAAACACTCGCAGATGTAAAAGCATTCGGTGTAGATGCTGTTTTAATTCAGGCAGACCTAACTCATATCGATAACATCGAAAAACTTTTCGTAGATACCAAACAGCATTTTGGTGGAATTGATATTGCCATTAATACAGTTGGAAAGGTTTTAAAGAAATCATTTTTAGAAACCACCGAACAAGAGTTTGATAGCATGAGCGATATCAACTCAAAAATTGCCTATTTCTTTATTCAATCGGCAGGTCGTCATTTAAATGACGGCGGAAAAATCTGTTCAATCGTGACTTCTCTTCTTGCAGCCTACACGGGTCTCTATTCAACCTACGAAGGTTTAAAAGCACCTGTTGAGCATTACACCCGCGCTGCATCAAAAGAATTTGGAGATCGCCAAATTTCTGTGACTGCGGTTGCACCAGGCCCAATGGACACACCATTCTTTTATGGTCAGGAGTCTGCCGAAGCAGTCGCTTACCATAAATCAGCTTCAGCTTTAGGTGGACTCACCAAAATTGAAGATATTGAACCTCTAGTTCGCTTCTTAGTCACCGACGGCTGGTGGATTACCGGTCAAACCATTTTCGCAAATGGTGGCTACACCACTCGCTAAAATCAAAAAAGCCGCATTTGATAATGCGGCTTTTTCTTTAAGACTATTTGATTATAAAAACTCTTCGAGTACCGAATTTAAGAAAATATGCCCCTGCTCTGTACAAGCCAAACGAGAACTATCCTCTACTAGTAGCTTTCTAGCTCGTAGTGAAGTGAGTACCTCGTTTAAATGATCTAAGCTTAAGCCTGTACGCTGTTCATATAACTCAGCGTTCACACCATCATTTAGACGTAAAGCATTCATCATAAACTCAAAAGGTAACTCTTCTGCCTCAATCTTTTTCATTTGCAAATGTTCGGCTGGAACCTTAGCTAAGTAATCTTTTGGCAAACGTGTCTTTTGGAAACGATACACACCATCTGGCTGTGTTACTTTGCCATGTGCACCCGCACCAATCGCAAGGTAATCACCAAACTCCCAGTAATTTAAATTATGGGCTGAAGCTTGTTCTTTACGCCAAGCTGACACTTCATAGTTTATAAAGCCATTTGCTTTTAAATAAGCCTCGCCCTGCTCTTGAATATCTTCTAACACTTCATCTTGAGGTAAAACAGGCTGAGTTCGGAAAAATACGGTATTTGGCTCAATAGTAAGTTGATACCAACTGATATGTGTCGCACCATGCTCTACAGCGACCTTTAAATCATAAAGCGCTTGTTCTAGCGTTTGCTCAGGTAGGCCATGCATTAAATCGACATTAACTCGCTTAAAGCCTGCTTGTCGTGCCTGCTCAATTGCATCCATAGCATTGTTGGCTGAATGAATACGTCCAAGCTTTTGCAAATGATCAGTATTAAAAGTCTGTACACCAATCGACAAACGGTTAATACCCGCCTCTAAATAGCCTGCAAACGGGTCATGTTCTAGTGTTCCCGGATTGGCCTCTAAGGTAATTTCACAGTCATCTTCAAAGTTAAGCCGTGCCTTAAGCTGTTCAAATAGCCATGCATAACCTTTAGCAGAAATGAGTGAAGGTGTTCCACCACCAATAAATACACTGTGAATTGAACGCCCTTGGGCCATCTCGACTTGAGTTTCAAAGTCGGCCACTAACGCTTTTAAATAGGTTTGCTCGAGTTCTGCCGAAAGCGCACCATCAGGCACGGCATGCGAGTTAAAGTCACAATAGGGACATTTACGCACGCACCAAGGCATGTGGATATATAAAGATAAGGGAACAGAAGCAGGATTTAATGCAGCCAAGGAACAGGGTCCAATTTACACAATATTTCTATTTTAACATGACTGCATCAATGGGCTTATGAAAACATACCTTAATTGCTTTAGACTGTTTTTAAACATACTTAAATATTGATAAAAATGATGAAATTCTCTAGTCAACTTTTCCTGATCTTACCCTTAGCTATGGGAATCGGTGTTGCCATGGCTTTTCAAACCGCAATTAATGCTCAGCTTCGTGAGCAATTACACTCACCTTTGCAAGCGGCATTATTATCATTTTTCATAGGTACTATTGTTTTAGCCATTATGGTGTTCTTCCAAAGCGCCGAGAAACCCACTTTAAGTGAAATATCAAATATTCCATGGCTTCTGTGGACTGGAGGATTCCTTGGGGTTTATGCAATTAGCATGAGCATTTATACTGCACCTAAGCTTGGTTTTTTAACCTTTACAGGTTTAGTCGTTTTTGGGCAATTGGTCATTTCTATGTTGCTGGACCATTTTGGTTGGTTAGGTACCGAAAAGACACCTGTTACATGGCAACGGTTTCTAGGTGGAGTGGTCATCTTTGTTGGTGTATTACTCACCTTGCAGCGCTAGTTTTATTTTTATATTTATAAAGAGTACCTTTTGTGTCGAATGTCACGTCGTTTCGGACTGAATTAAAACAACTCTTCCATTTAATGCTACCTATTTTAATTACGCAGTTTGCTCAAGCAGGGTTCGGATTAATTGACACCATTATGGCAGGGCATTTATCTGCAGCAGACTTAGCTGCTATTGCAGTGGGTGTAGGCTTATGGGTTCCTATTATGCTTCTGTTTAGTGGGATCATGATTGCCACTACGCCATTAGTTGCCGAGGCAAAAGGTGCTAGAAATACAGAACAAATTCCTGTCATTGTTCGTCAGTCATTATGGGTTGCCATTATTTTAGGTGTAATGGCTATGCTCATTTTGCAGCTTATGCCTTTTTTCTTACACGTGTTTGGTGTCCCAGAAAGCTTACGACCTAAAGCAAGCTTATTCTTGCATGCCATTGGGTTAGGTATGCCTGCCGTAACCATGTACGCAGCGCTACGTGGCTATTCAGAGGCTTTAGGTCACCCTCGCCCTGTAACCGCAATTAGCTTATTGGCCTTAGTCGTTTTAATCCCTCTAAACATGATCTTTATGCATGGCTTAGGACCAATACCTGCTTTAGGTAGCGCAGGCTGTGGCTTTGCAACATCCATTTTACAATGGCTTATGCTGATTACTTTAGCAGGCTATATTTATAAAGCTTCAGCTTATCGAAACACGTCTATTTTTAGCAGATTTGATAAAATTAGCCTGACTTGGGTTAAAAGAATTTTACAGCTGGGCTTGCCAATTGGTTTAGCTGTATTTTTTGAAGTGAGTATTTTTAGTACAGGTGCATTGGTTCTTAGTCCACTAGGTGAAGTGTTTATTGCCGCGCATCAAGTGGCAATTTCAGTTACTTCGGTACTGTTTATGATTCCGCTTTCACTTGCGATTGCCTTAACCATTCGCGTGGGAACCTATTATGGTGAAAAGAACTGGGCTTCCATGTATCAAGTGCAAAAGATTGGTTTGAGCACAGC
This sequence comes from Acinetobacter sp. ABJ_C1_1, assembly GCF_044684115.1. NCBI lineage: Bacteria > Pseudomonadati > Pseudomonadota > Gammaproteobacteria > Moraxellales > Moraxellaceae > Acinetobacter > Acinetobacter sp. ABJ_C1_1. Next base: position 246,933 of record NZ_JBITPU010000002.1, read on the forward strand.
AATACTTTTTGCTCTATTGACCATGTCATTTATTGCTCTAGGCCGTGAACAAATTGTCTCGGTTTATACTCAAGATATAAATGTTGTGCCTGTTGCGATGTATTTACTCTGGTTTGCAATGGGTTATCAGTTAATGGATGCCCTGCAAGTCAGTGCTGCCGGCTGTTTAAGGGGTATGCAAGACACCCAAGCACCGATGTGGATTACCCTAATGGCTTATTGGGTTATTGCTTTCCCTATAGGGCTTTATTTGGCACGTTACACCCATTGGGGCGTAGCAGGCGTATGGTTAGGTTTAATTATTGGCTTAAGCATTGCCTGTATTTTGTTGCTCTCACGGCTCTACCTAAATACAAAGCGCCTAAGTCAAACCTAATAAAAAAGCCGATGAAACATCGGCTTTTTTATTTTATGCAGACTTCGCCCGCGGACTTGCTCCAATTTGCCAGACAAAAGGTAAATCCGTACGGTTTACTTCCCAATCTCCAATCACTTTTTCTTTATAAATAAGCGGATTATGTGAAGATACAGTCCGCGCATTACGCCAGAAACGGTCAAGTTGTTTCGCTTGGCTACTTGCCGATGCCCCTAAGGCATTAAATAACTGACTAGTTAAATCGAGCACTAGGTTGGAAATTACCACCTGTCCTTGTGCCGACTCAAGCTCGGCATCTACATTAAACTGGTGCTCTTTCACTTCAGATTCGGCAAAATGACTTTCATAGGCCTTTTGCAATGCCTCAGCGGTTTTTAAGGTAATTGCTTCACTTGCATACGCTTGAGCGGATGCCTTACCCACCACTTGTAAAACTTGTGGGTCGTGACGAACCAAGTCACCATTACCATGACTGAAAATACGTTTACGTTCACGAATTTCCTGACTAAACGTTTCAACTGCGGCACGCGCAATACCCGTTAACGTTGCAAGGTGTACCACCTGATAAAAAGCGGTTTGATACTTAAAACGTTGGTCAAATGGAATAAGGTGTGAAGCTGGCAAATGAACCTGATGTACTTTTAAAGTACCACTGCCCGTTGTCTTTTGACCAAAGCCATCCCAATCATCAATCACGCTCACACCTGTTTCATGGCGATAAATAGCAGCAATCACATGACGGTCATTCACTTCATCGTAAGCAAATAAATCAATCCAGTCTGCAAAAATACTTCCAGTTGAATAGTACTTTTCACCATTCACCACTAAGTTACCCGAAGCATCTTTAGTGACTCGTGTAACGACATCACCAATCTGTACATTTCCAACTTCTGTCCATGCATTTCCGACTAAGTCACCTTGTACAAAGCGCTGAAACCAGACCTCTTGTGAGTGCTCTTTATGAGCAACCAAACGGTCTTCAACAAATGCAAAATGACCTCGTAAAGCTTGTACAATATTGGAGTCAGCTTCTGCTAATTCTGCTAAAAGCTGGAACAGTTGAGGTAATGAAACCCCATCTCCACCATATTTACGGGGTACTCGTACAGCCCCCAACTTGGCTTCTTTTAACCACTGAATCGGCTCAAAAGGCAAGATTCGCTCTTTTTCCCGTTGAATTGCACCTTGCGCAATTTTTTCAAAAACGGGACGGAATCTGTTTGCAACTTTTTCATAATCCGCGCCTACCGATAGTTCTTCTAATTCAATTTGGGCTGTTGTCATCGTTATTCTCCTAATCTTGTCTTTTCTTCAATTTAACTCCATGCATGACGAGGTGGCTGAACGCCATTGAGGTAGTAGTTACCGACAATGTGATACTTCCAGCGCACAGGGTCATGCAAGGTATGGGTACGGGCATTGCGCCAGTGACGGTCAAGGTTGAGTTCAGATAAAGTAGAACGCGTACCCGATAACTCAAAAAGTTTATTGGCTGCCAAAATAGCAATTTCTGTAGTGAGTACTTTTGCCTCGGCAACCAATAGTGTGGCTTGGTTTACATGTTCTTCGGTCGTGTCAGCAATGGCCTGATCAATTGCATCTCCAGCCAAGTCAAGGACCGCTTCTGCTGCACGTAGTTTGATTTTTAAGTCACCAATATTTGCAATTGTGTAAGGGTCATCACTGGCTTTTTCCAGACCTGAATCAATCCATGCACGGCTGTGATTTTTGACATATTGGATTGTTTCTTCAATTGCTCCACGCGCAATACCTGCATCGACTGCAGCCTGTATAAATTGAGAAATAGCACCTGCTGGTGTTGGGCGCTCAAATGCTTGGTAAATCGGAACTAAATATTCTTCACGTACTGGAACCTGATTCAGCTCTACCGTACCGCTAGCCGTGGTACGTTGTCCAAAACCAGACCAATCATTAATAATATTGACCCCAGATGTTTCACGTGGCACAAGCGCAGCATAAGGTTGCCCCTGTTCATTTACAGCAACAATTGGAATCCAGTGGGCGAGCAAGGCACCCGTTGCAAAGAATTTTTTGCCATTAATTTCATAACCATGTTCGGTCTTTTGAAGTTTAGTCGTGAGGTCCGCGACTGTCTTACTGTGTTTTTCGGAAAATGCATTACCGAAACGAATTCCCCTTAGCACCAAATTAAAGAAGAACTGTTGTTGTTCTGGTTTCGCATCTAGTCTTAAATGTTCAATAAAGGCCAAGTGATTTTGAGGCAACTGAGCAAGAGATGGATCAACACTCGCAATTGTTTTGATCACTTCCGCTAAAGTTCGATACTTGACTTGCGCGCCGCCAAATTGCTTCGGCACAGTAATGGCCCACAGGCCACTTTGTGAGAACTGTTGAATTTCATTTAAGGGTAAACGACGTTCTCTGTCTCGATCAGATGCCTCTTGTGCAAACTCTTGAGCAAGTTGCTTGGCAACCTCAATTGCCTCTTCATCAGAACGAATAATATGCGCATCTTTTGACTGCTCAAACACAGATAAAGGAACCGCTTGAGAGCGCCCATAGGACGAATTTAGACTGGTCATAACTTTTATTGTCTCTATTTCTTATTTAACATGTCATTCACCTTAGCACTAAAAAAACAGCGACTTTATAGATATTAAAGCTTTGTTTATGAAATGAATTTTGAAAAGCTTTTCACATTTTTTACTTTAAAAATAACGTTTTGTTTTTCGAAAATTTTCTTACATGCGCTAAACAATTTCATATAGGCTTTTTAAGTTTTGTCACCTATGATCAAAACTAGACAATATTATGTTGTAGTCAACGAGGTATCGAAGATATGGCAAAGAATGCAAGTTCACCTGGCAAACGATTTATGAAACTTGCAGGAATGACCGCGAGCATTGCAACAAAAACCGTTTCTAACTCGATTCGAAACCTGACTGCGGATGAAGAACAGAAACTGGCTGCAAAAACTAAATTGTTTCAAGATATCGGTCTACAGATTGCAGACACCTTAGGAGAAATGAAAGGTGCTGTCATGAAGGTTGGGCAAATTGCATCGCAATATAAAGATATCTTCCCACCAGAAGTTGCAAAAGCAATATCAAAACTACAACGTCAAGCTCCAGCCATGCCTTTTTCTGCGATTCAGCAACAAGTTGAACGTGAGCTTGGAAAACCACTCAATGCTGCCTTTAAATCTTTTGATGAACAGCCTTTTGCTGCTGCATCAATTGGACAAGTTCACAAAGCAGTTTTGCCAAATGGCCAACAAGTTGTAGTTAAGGTTCAATATCCCGGTGTTGATGAAGCCTGCGAAAGTGACTTAAAACAAGTACGTTTAGCACTACGCTTAATGGGTGTACTTAAAATTGATAAAAAACTGCAAGATCAACTTTTTGCAGAGATTCAAGATAGCCTGTCAGCAGAGCTTAACTATGAAATTGAGGCTCAAAATCTTGAGGTCTTTAAAACTTTTCATAGTAAATTAGACGACAAAATTATTATCCCGACTGTTTATAAAGATTACTCTTCAAGACGTATTTTAACCTTAAGCCTTGAACAAGGTGACAGTATTGAAACTGCTAGTTCTTGGCCTATCGAAATTCGAAACACAATTGGCCGTCGTCTAATCCGCGCTTTGGGTCAAGAAATGTTCTTTTTAAAACGTTTCCACTGTGACCCTCACCCAGGTAATTTTGCCTTCCGCCAAGATGGCAGTGTGATTATTTATGACTATGGCAGTGTTAAAACACTTTCCAATGAAATTGTGTATAGTTTCAAACGACTGGTGAATGCAGCTCGCCATGAAGATATCAACTTAATTGAAACAGAATTACTCGAACTACATTCACTAGCAGAAAAAGGTAAATTCCCGAGTGACCTTTATAAGCTCTGGATTGAAGTGTTATTGCGTCCGCTTACCACAACCTATGATTTTGCAGAGAACTCATCACATCATGATGGCATGCTACTCGTGAAGAAATCTTTAAAATATTGGGATGTCTTTAAGCCTTCACCAGATACATTAATGGTCAATAGAACCATTTCAGGACACTACTGGAACCTCATTCACTTAAAAGTGCATGACAATCTTAACGATCTATTTGAAGAGCTTGTACCACTTTCTAACTAACTTAATTTACTTATCAATGTAGCCTTTTTAGGGTTACATTGACTTATTGAGTGTTATGTTATAACATTTCTTTAATCAAAAATAATTTAGGACAATCTCTCATGCGTAAAGATATTCATCCTGCTTACCAACAAGTGTTATTTCATGACACCAATGCAGACGTATACTTCTTAATTGGTAGTACTATTCAGACGAAACAAACCAAAGAATATCAAGGACAAGTCTATCCTTATGTGACTCTTGATATTTCAAGTGCTTCACATCCTTTCTATACAGGTGAAGTACGTCAAGCAAGTAATGAAGGGCGTGTTGCAAGCTTTAACAAACGCTTCGCTCGCTTTAATCGTAAGAGTTAATCTTACGTTAAGTTTTAACCAATACACTTAAACCATTGGAAGCCTAAGACTCATCTCCTCCACTTAGGCTTCTTTTTTTATGTGCATTTTTCAATGATTTTCTAAGGTGTGTATAAAGTTAAACTTATCCACAATTTTCACAAGAACGCTTCTGATTTTTCTCAACAACTCATCATTTTTTATAGCTCTCAAGCTTTCAAAACATGTATTCAATGCTATGCTTAAGCCCCATTTGATAGGAAGTTTAAGATTATGGCACAAGAGTTACTTGCCCAATTACAAGCAGGCACAGCAAAATTTTCAGATGTTTTAGCTTATATTGAAGCACGCTACCAACATACTCCAACAGCTTTTCAAAATGGCGCACAGCATAACGCTGCAACTGAAAATCAAGGCAGTGCGAAAGTTTTCTCTTTTGCCAAGTTACAAGGTTTAGACCAAGCACAAACTTTAAGTTTATTTGCAGAGCACTACGCATCTGTATTAGCTACCCCAGAGGGAACTGACCACCAAAATATACGTCAGTTTATGCAAAATGGTTGGGATGGTGTGAAGTTTGAAGGTCAGGCTTTAACTGAAAAGTAATTAAGAATTTGTGAATACACGAGGGAGTCTTACCGTTTATTCTCAAATGAAAGTAGCTAATTCTGTTACTTTGGTTTTGCCCAAAGTAACCAAAGGCATTTGTCATCAACAGAACCTGTTCCCTGTTTACACTTATCAACTATCTTGCAAAAACAAGATATAGCTGATTTCAGTCAGGCTGTTGATGACTTTAACGCGTATCAAATCCCAAAAATAAATCAGAAGTTTTTAATTCGTCATTTACTATCGTGACAAGCGGCATGGATACCGCTGTTTTGCTGTGCTACATGGATGTAGCATCAGCGAAACAGAAGATTTTTGCTTACTTTTGATCTTTCAAAAGTAAGGTATGCCTATACAAATGCTCTTTGAGAATATCGTAAAACGGAGGCCGTGCCGTATATCTCTCTCCTTAAACATCCCAATAATCAGTTGCCCGCTACCCAATAATAAGTCGCCAACCCCAAACACGTAAAAATTAAAGACCCAATTAAATGAATAGAAATGGCCAACATCGCCATTCCCCACTTACCACTTTGCAATAAGGTGACGATCTCAATTGAGAAAGTTGAGAATGTAGTTAAAGCACCACAAAAACCGGTAATCACAAAAAGCTTATAGTTCGGACTCAAATCACTATGAGCAAAATAAGCCATCGCAAAACCAATAATAAAGCCACCGACCAAATTAACAGTAACCGTACCCAACGGAATTTGCGGATAAATCGGGTTCAGTTTTAAACCTAAAAACCAACGCAACCACGCCCCAAGAACTGAACCTAAGGCAATTGAAAGTAAAGGATAATACATAGAACCACCCCTTTAGTGAGATGCTAAAAGAGCAAACAAAAATGATGGGAAACGTGACATGGCGCACTCCAAAAATAAGCAGAGTACGTAATAACCTACGTACCCAGCGTTATAAATACATGAGGGTAACGTAGGCATCATTAGCCAATACGGCGGTTTTTCAAGGGAGGAATGCCATCTCCCTGTTTTAGGTATATTAAATCATCTAAAATTTGATTAAAACATACTTTTTAAATCATGGACGTTCATCGTATTGCGGTAAATCGTCATGAATGCATTCCCACTCTGCCTTTGAAGCAGCAAAAATATGCATAGTCGGTTTTTGGTCTAATGGTGTATCTAGTGTCCCAATTCTTAAACGATACAGTTCAGGCTGAGCATCACGCGAGCTAATAAGCGGTGAACCACATTCGCTACAAAACCAACGGTACACACCATTCACAGCAAATTTTTTGATAAGGTCTTCGCCTTGCGTAATTTTAAAATCTGCACTATTGATAGGAGCATTCGTTGCAAATGCTGTTCCATTGGATTTTCGGCAGCGTTGACAATGGCATTGGATAATATCTCCGATATCGCCTTTAATTTCATAGCGAATACCCTGACATAAACAACTTCCCTGATAGACTGGCGATGCTTGAGACATACGATTCCGGCTCCTATTATTATTGATCGCTCAAAAATAACACTTTTCACATATCAAACATAGCACCGAATTCGTTGTTATTTCTCTAAGAATGAATGCACACCTTCACCAGCTGCTCGTCCCGTAGCAAAGCATGCTGTCAGCAAATATCCCCCTGTAGGAGCATCCCAATCCAGCATTTCGCCACAGCAAAAAACACCTGAAGTTTGTCTCAGCTCTAAACGTTCTGTTAATGCATCTTGCTTAACACCACCAGCACAGCTAATCGCTTCTTCAATAGGCCTAAAGCCATCTAACTTAATTTGAAGTGCTTTCATTTTTTGCGCCATCGTCTCTGGTTGACTCCATAGTGCTTTATCAACCACTTCTCTAATTAAGTTAATTTTAGCTGTGTCTAAGCCTGCTTTACGCCAGATATTGGTGAGCGATTGCTTTTTGCTAGCCTGTAACTTTTTAACTAACTGTGTAAGCTCTACATCAGGCAATAAATCTAAAAATAGATTTAAGCTTTTTCCTTGTTTTTGTTGTTCTCTTAAAGCTCGTCCAAGTTTATAAATGACACCACTTTCTAAACCATAGTGAGTAATCACAATATCGCCATGAGTAACTTGGCTAGGCTCAACCCACGCATTGATACGCTTTAAAGGTTCACCAAAACAGCTTTCCATAAAAGCTGACCAAGTGTGCAATACCCCTGCATTACTCGCTTGAAAAGGTTCAATACTGGATTGATCCATCCATTGCTGCCATGCACCATCACTACCCAATTGAGACCAAGATACAGCCCCACAAGCCAATACGACTGCATCGTATTGTTGGGTAAAAGTCTTGCTGCTTTGATTATTTTGGTTTTCTAAAGTCACTGTTGTACCTTGCAAATTAATACAACGATGTCGATAAAAGAATTTAACTTGTTGCTCTGCCAAGCGTTTTAGCCAAGCACGCAATAAAGGCGCAGCTTTCATTTCAACAGGAAAAATGCGACCAGAACTACCCACATACGACTCTATTCCTAGACTTTTCATCCAGTTCTGAATCCAGACTGCATCCCATTTTTTAACCCATGGTTTGAGCCATTCTACATGGTCATAGCGCTCAATAAACTGCGCTAAAGGTTCAGCATGCGAGATATTCAAACCTGTTTTACCAGCCATCAAAAACTTACGCGCAGCCGAAGGTTTTTGCTCAAACACATCAATTTCATAATCATACTGGCTCAGTACCTCAGCTGCCATTAAACCAGCCGGACCAGCACCGATAATGGCAACCCGCTTACTCGCCATGTATTTGCCCTTGCAGTGGCGTAAACTCATCAAATCGAGTTTGATAACCTTCAGGCTTGCTGATTATGAGCTGTTGGCAAAGCTCACCACGCTCTAAATATTTAATTTCAAAATGAGTACGTGCAGAAGTTTGTGCAATTTTTTCTTTTTGGTAAGGCAGCTTCCACACATTTAATAACTGTTGTTCAGCTTCTTCAATATATTCAGGAATATTACTTGCCAAAGTAATGGTTCCGCCTGTTTTCAGACGTGATAACAAAAACTCAAAAAATGGCATGTTCAACCAGCGTTGTGCCGGATTATGCGGTTCTGGGTTCGGATAGAGAATAAAAAAATGTTCAACTTGTGCAAGGTGTAAAGCATGTACCACCCACGGCAAAGCATCCGCATGTACAGGTACCAGATTTTCTCGTGGTTCTAAACCATGCTGCTTTTGCATTGCCAAGAATTTTTCTCGGGTTCGTTCAATCGCATATAACGTGTGCTGTGGATTTTGCCCACTAAATAGCAAAGCATGTTTACCTTTGCCCGCACCAATTTCTACACAAATTGGAGTATTTTCAATTGGGGTAAAATCACGAGGCGCTTGCATACGTTGTGCTTGAAATTGACGAATCTGCATAATCACATCAAACTAAATAAAAATCGGCACAAGTCTAACAAGTCACCTGACTTTTGCCTAATCTATTTCTCTTCACTTTGAGGATATCGCTTTATGCCACGTACATTCTCCTGCCCACGTTGTGGTGAACCAAGTGTTTGGGAAGGCAATGAATTTCGTCCATTTTGTTCTGAACGTTGTAAACTCATTGATTTAGGCGCTTGGGCAAACGATGAATATAGACTGCCTACCCAAGATGCTCCTCAGCAAAACAAGGGTAGTCAGCATGAAGATGATTATGAGGATTAACCCGCTTTACCTGCGACAAACGGGTTAAATTTTTTTTCATAGCCAATGGTACTCATTGGACCATGACCTGAAATAAATTGAGTTTGATCTGGCAAGCTAAAGCATTCACGTTGAATCGATTCAATGAGTTGCTCATGGTTACCACGCGGAAAGTCTGTTCTTCCTATTGAGCCTTTAAACAGGACATCTCCAGTCCAAAGTAAGCCATGATTCTTGTTATAGAACATGACATGCCCTGGTGTATGTCCTGGTGCAAAACGCACCTCAAACTCATCTTCACCTAGTTTGAGCACTTCGCCGCCTTCAAGCCATTGATCAACTTTTACTGGCTGTGGAATTGGAAAGCCATAACGTGCTGAAACTTCCTGAATCATATCTAGCCAGAACTGGTCTTCTTTATGTGGGCCAACAACAGGAACACTCCATTCTTGTGCGAGTTCACCCACTGCCCCTGCGTGATCTAAATGCCCATGAGTGAGCCATAGTGCCTTTACTTTTAAACCTAAGGCTTCTACTTCTTTCTTCAAAACAGCAGCGTCACCACCTGCATCAATCAAAACAGCTTCTTTTGTTTCACTGTCCCAAACTAAAGAACAATTTTGAGCAAAAGCAGTAACTGGAACAATTTTGACTTGCAGCATAAGAACCTCTGGCTAAAACGCAATTAACGGTGGGCTAAGGTATGGGTAAGGGCATCAAGATTAGCCTGAACTAAACCTGCAAGCAAATCAATATGAGCCTGATCACTATTTAAAGCGGGAATGTAAGCATAGCTTCCGCCACTTGCTTGTTGAAATAGTTCAGCATTTTGAATCGCTAACTCTTCAAGCGTTTCTAAACAGTCGGCAGAAAAAGCAGGACTTAAAACCTGAACTGACTTAACACCTTGCTTTGCCCAATCTTGTAAAAGCTGGTCAGTATAAGGCTTCACCCATTCTTGTTTTCCAAAACGAGATTGGAAACTAATTGCCCATTCATCCTCTTTTAAATGCAAAGCTTCAGCGACTAACTTTGCAGTAATGCGACAGCGGTCTGCATAAGGGTCGCCTTTGTCTGCATAAGGCTGTGGAATACCGTGAAATGACATCAACAGTTTTTCAGGTTTTCCATGCTGTACTTGATAAGCTAAAACACTTTCTGCCAGTGCTTGAATAAACATTGGGTGCTGGTAGTAGTCTTTAATAATAGTCAAACCCGGCAAATTGCGCTGAGTAGGAATCCACTTAGCAAATGCGTCGTATAACGGTGCTGTCGACGTCGCAGAATATTGAGGAAATAAAGGCAATAAAATGACATGCTCTTGTGGATGAGCTGCTAGTTTTTCTAAAACTGTATCAATACCTGGATTACCATAAGTCATAGCGGGTAATACAGTTAAATCAAACTGTTTATTTTCACGCTCTAAATAAGCCTGCACACGTTTTGTTTGCTCAAACACAATTTCACGCATTGGCGAATCGGTAGACCATACCGAAGCATAGGCATGCGCTACTCTTTTTGGACGAAAAGGCAAAACGAACAGATTTAAAATAATCCACCAAATGAATTTTGGAATTTCAATCACACGTGGATCAGATAAAAACTGCTTTAAAAAACGGCGCACCGCTGGGACAGTTGCCTCATCCGGTGTGCCTAAATTCGCTAAAATGACAGTAACTTTCGGTTTTTGTTCAAACGACATGCGCAAATGCCTTTCAGTTCATCTTATGACACTAATGTAACAGTTTTCATGGTCATATCTAAATTGAATTGCTCTAAGCTTTTAATCGAGTCACCCGATGATTCCATTTATAACTCAGCAAGAGCTTTTGCGCTTTTGTCGTTACCTTCCATAAACTATGTTGTTGATCAGTCTTGGTTGGAACAATCCAGCCTTGTGATTGCATTTGATTTTTAATGCGGTATAGCGCTTTATGATTAATCTGTGCACCAGCCACCGCATGTGCTCTTGGTAGCTCCTGACGGGCATCTTCTAGCCCAGCATGATTGAGATACTCATTAAGACAAGTTCCAAAGCTTTCTTCTGGCATGGCTGTCTCAAAATGTTTAGCCAAAATACTTAAAAGTTGTGACCAAGTCATTTGTCTCTGGCGCTTAAGCTCTTTAAAGTTACCATCTTGAAAAGCTTGTATCTGATATTCAAACGCAAAAACATCTTGCGGAGCCACTTCATTAGTTGAAGTTGATGACTCTGTCAGTTGTTGTTCTAACTGTAAAACTTTACCTTTTAACCGATTAATTTCATCTTCTAACTGATGCGCTTGACGTGCTGGAACCCAGCCCTGTCCCATATGTTGTTCAACCATTAAAGGTATATTTAAACGCACAGCTAGCTCTAAATCACGTGGGCTTTTAAAGTAAAATACGTGGTGAGCTTCGTGTAATAGTTTTTTTCTAAATGCGAGAAATTTTTCTTTAAGCTGCGGATGAGCCTCTTGTAAATGCATATCCCTGCTTTCAGGTTGTTCATGCATAAATACCACAATAGGTTTAGCTCGACTTAAAGCATATTCATACTCTAAAGCAAAGTAGCTAGCACCAGAAATGGATTGCTCACCATACTGACTACCTAACAGTAAAACCACATAATCCGATTCGTCAATTTGCCGACGGGCAAGTGTTGTAGTTAAAGGACTTCTATACTCTAAACCCCAAGCAAAAAAACCCATACTGACTAATGTTTGAGAGAGAACCATACGTTCAGGTTGCATCTCGCGACCTGACGTTGAAATAAAAATCTGATAGCGTGTATCGAGCATAACAATACCCTTATCGCCCCATAATCTTAATATGGCCTAAATAAGCCAAGACTATGAACCGCCCCAAATAAGAAAAAATAAATATAAAAAACGCTTTCTTCTGAATGCCTACAACAGAGCTCAACTCAGATTGTGCAGCGTCCATGTCAATTCTTGTGGAATCATATTCTGTAAAACAGGTTGCAATGCATCGGCATTATTACCACTTACATAACATTCAATACGTGCAACATTCTGACGTATTTGGTCACATAATAACTCATTTTTTATTAAAATACGGGTTGTTTGTCGGGCAACTGCCAATCCCGAATCAACCAGTGTGAATTGGTTATCAAAAAGATGATGAATTGCTTCATTTAAGAACGGATAATGCGTACAACCGAGCACTAAATAATCAGCCCCTTGATCGGCTGCAGGCTGTAAAACCTCTTTTAATGCATTCAAACAAACAGGACTCATTTGCTGGCCTGCTTCGACACAAGGAACAAGTTCCAGATTAGTTAAAGTCATGACCTTAACACCCGCTGGAACAGCAAATTTTTCCACAACATCTTTAATGAGTTGCCCACGAAAAGTAGCAGGTGTGGCCAACACAGCAACCACTTTAGAACGGGTTTGTAATACGGCAGGTTTTAATGCTGGTACTAAACCAACAATTGGAAAATGCTCACCATAATGTTCACGCAAATGGTCAAGACTAAATGCTGAGGCAGTATTGCATGCTACAACTGCAATTTTACAGCCTTGGCGGTATAACCAATCGACAGCGCGAGCGGTAAGCTCTCTAATTTCTTCATCAGAACGCGGGCCATAAGGAACATAGGCTGTATCGGCATAATAGACAATACGCTCATTTGGCAAATATCTAGCTATTTCTGCTGCAACCGACATTCCTCCAATTCCCGAATCAAAAATACCAATTGGGGCATCTGCTGATGCTTTAGGCATAGATTCTAATTCAGTAAATAAAGGCTGTATGGCTGTCATGGCAGTACCAGAGTGTCGCAAAATTTCACTCTATAAAGCTTAAACCTCAAGTGCCTAATTGCAAGTGCAAATTACCACTTTTTAACTGCAAAATGGTTTCACCTTTATCATTTTCGACCAGTATTCCATAGTTCACGAGGTGATAGAAAGCTTGGCGTTGAATAAGCGCATTAATACCAAATCGGACATGCACATAGGGGCGTAATTCTCCTGCATATTCGCGCATAAAAATTGGGTGTTCTGCATCAACCAAAATCACATCTTGATTGGTCGTCGTCAGTTGTAAAAACTGATCACCTGAAATTTCGACCTGATCGACCTGATTGACCAATAAAGGTTCATCTTCAACTTCGATTTCAATTTGTTCTACAGGGGTTTTCAGGTAGAATTTACCCTCTTCTTTCCATAGGACTTTGGTAAACAAATCCAATAGAGCTTGGCGCTTGATTAATTGACCTTCGTGCCACCATTCTCCATTGGCTTTAACCGTTAAATCCATTTTACCGCAATGCTTTGGATGCCATTGCTCTAAAGGTGGGATTGACCTTTTGTGACTTTGCTGTACATCTTTTAAGTATTGTGCAATGTTCATTAAGTTTTTATCATCAGATAACGGTATTTTTCCCATATCCGATGGGGAATTATTTTGATTTACCATAGTTTATGCCTTGCTGACGAGAAAATATGACGACTCAGCCAATTGGCTAGATCATGGTTTAAAACTATACTAGCCAAAACGATAAAAGGCACAATAGCATATTTGCGCCTATGGATTAAAACTCACGGCAGCACCGGATGATCTGACATTACGGTTGCCACCTTTAAGTATTGAGGAGTCCTACATGGAACACATCGAACGCGAATCGATGGAGTTTGACGTTGTCATCGTAGGTGCAGGACCTGCAGGTCTATCTGCTGCGATTAAGATCCGTCAATTAGCGATTGAGAATAACTTACCCGATCTTTCAGTTTGTGTAGTTGAAAAAGGCTCTGAAGTAGGTGCGCATATCTTATCTGGTGCTGTACTTGAACCACGTGCTATTAATGAACTTTTCCCGAACTGGAAAGAAGAAGGCGCGCCTCTTAACGTACCTGTAACTGAAGACAAAACATTCTTCTTGCTTTCAGAAACTACGTCTAAAGAAGCACCTCACTGGATGGTTCCTAAAACCATGCACAATGATGGTAACTATGTTATCTCATTAGGTAACGTGGTTCGTTGGTTAGGTCAAAAAGCTGAAGAATTAGAAGTTTCTATCTTCCCTGGCTTTGCTGCATCTGAAGTGCTTTACCATGAAGACGGTACTGTAAAAGGTATTCAAACTGGCGACATGGGTATTGGTAAAGATGGCGAACCAACGCATAACTTTACTCCGGGTTATGAGCTTCACGCTAAATACACCCTCTTTGCCGAAGGTTGCCGTGGTCACTTAGGTAAACGCCTGATTGCGAAATACAATCTTGATAAAGATGCTGACCCTCAGCACTACGGTATCGGGATTAAAGAACTTTGGGAAATTGACCCAGCAAAACATAAACCGGGCTTAGTGATGCACGGTGCTGGTTGGCCATTGGCTGAAACTGGCTCTTCTGGTGGTTGGTGGTTATACCACGCTGAAAACAACCAAGTGACTTTGGGTATGATCGTGGACTTGTCTTATGAAAATCCACACATGTATCCATTTATGGAAATGCAGCGCTGGAAAACTCATCCGCTCATTAAACAATATTTAGAAGGTGGTAAGCGTATTTCCTACGGCGCACGTGCTGTAGTGAAAGGCGGCTTCAACTCATTGCCTAAATTGACTTTCCCAGGTGGTTGCTTAATTGGTGATGATGCAGGTTTCTTAAACTTTGCAAAAATCAAAGGCTCACACACAGCCATGAAATCAGGCATGTTATGTGGTGAAGCTGTATTTGAAGCGATTGCTGCTGGTGTAGAAAAAGGCGGTGACCTTGCGATTGCTCGCGTTACTGAAGGCGAAGATTTATTCGTTAAAGAATTAACTTCATACACTGACAAATTTAACAACAGCTGGTTAAAAGAAGAGCTTTATAACTCTCGTAACTTTGGCCCTGCAATGCATAAATTTGGTCAATGGATTGGTGGTGCATTTAACTTTATCGACCAAAACGTCTTTAAAGTGCCATTCACTTTACACGACTTGAAGCAAGACTTTGCTGTATTGAAAACTGTTGATGCAACTAGCTTTAAGCCAAACTATCCAAAACCAGATGGCAAGCTTACATTTGACCGTTTGTCTTCGGTGTTTATCTCAAACACTGTACATGAAGAAAACCAGCCAGCTCACTTGAAGCTTACTGATCCTTCAATTCCAGTGAACGTAAACTTACCAAAATGGGATGAGCCTGCACAGCGCTACTGTCCTGCTGGTGTTTATGAAATCATGGAAAATGATGATGGTTCTAAACGCTTCCAGATTAACGCAGCAAACTGTGTTCACTGTAAGACTTGTGACATTAAAGACCCATCTCAAAACATCACATGGGTAACGCCTGAAGGCGGCGGTGGTCCAAACTATCCAAATATGTAATTCCTTAAAAAAACTCCCCTCAAGTGAGGGGAGTTTTTTTTATTAGAATATCTTCGATTTTTTACCAAATACCATAACGGTTGGCCCAATGGCTGTATGTGCAGCACCATAGTCCTGATGAATCTCAATTCGATAATCATCACATTGGTAGATATATTTATTGTTCTTTTGCACCCAACCTTTTTGGGGAACCTTAAATTTGTTAAGAATTCTACTTTTAAAAAGATCTAAGTCCGTCTCATAACTTGCCATAGGGCCATCAAGAAAACTCAAACTAAAGGAAGTGATCATTCCGGTATCTAGATCATAAGCAATATGACCAATTCCAGTGACGCCTGTTTTTTTGATCTGGGGATCAACCCCATCGGCAAACTCTAAATGATAACTATCTCCTCCTAACACCACTGGTTTTACTGTAGGGTGAAGCTTTTGAAACTCACGAATATTTTGCCCAATTTTTAAACCTGCGACATTCATGGTTTGTATAGGAGTTTCACAGGTTTTTGCATATGCGATTGAACTAAATAAGGCGCAAGCAGCAAACCCTAAGCATAGATGAGAACTTTTCATCTTTAAGTCCTGAAATGAAGTGTATTCACTGTTTTATTTTTTATTGGATTCAAGAACATGGAGCTAAAGCTTTAAATATTTGCTTTAGCCCTTTTTCACCAGATAATGAAATTCTTTATGACCATTTTCATCTAAGCGTTCTTCTTGCAAAAGCAACTCATGACCTAAATGCATACAAAATTTAGGAATATCCCACGAAGTCGAATTGTCTGTTGCAAAGACCTCAACCACATCTCCAGACTTAGATTTACGAATAGCTTGATGCAACATCATGACAGGTTCTGGACAACGTAAACCACGTGTATTGAGTTGTACAGTAGGTGAAATAGGTTGTTCTGACATAACTAACTCGAACAAATAGAATTTTCACATTTTAGCATAAACCGATCACGGACTTATGAACTGTAACTGGTGTTTACATAACAATATGTGTTTTGTCTTTTACTTTGTTTTATAGATGCATAAGGGCCTTTTCTTCGGTATGATCATTGTATTCATTTGATACATTGAGTCTTTAGGAAAGATCATGCAAGAGGAACCGAGTCCGTCGTGGGGAATGCGAGGCTTACGAAAGTGGTTAGGTACAGCGCCCGAAACCCGAGATGAATTATTAAAACTAGTCCAAAATTCACGTCGTTTTTTAGAACCTGATACTGTTGCCATGCTTGAAGGTGTTCTTGACCTTCCTGCTACAAAAATTCGTGAAGTCATGACGCCACGAACAGCAATGATCAGTATGCAAGAAGATGATCAGTTACTTGATATTCTTCACGTATTGGTTGAGTCTGCTCACTCACGTTTTCCAGTTTTCTCAGCTGACCAACCCGATAATGTTGTCGGTATATTACTGGCAAAAGATTTACTGCCATTTTTGACTGAACCAAATACCAAATTAGATATTGGCTCGCTTATGCGCCAGCCATTATTTGTGCCTGAAAGCGCTCGTTCAGATCAAGTTCTTCGTATGCTCAAACATACCCAAACCCATATCGCGATTGTGATTGATGAATATGGCTCTACAGCTGGTCTTGTGACGCTTGAAGATATTCTTGAAGAGATCGTGGGTGAAATTGAAGACGAACATGATACTGCTGATGAAGATGCACAGTACATTGTTCCAGATAGTGACCACAGTGTAGCGAATGCATGGATGGTGCAGGCACTTACACCAATTGAACACTTCAACACTGTTTTAGATGCTGATTTTTCTGACGATGAAGTAGAAACTGTCGGCGGTTTATTGCTTCAAGAAATTGGTTTAGTCAGTGATTTACAAGGTCAGACTGTTGAACTTGGAAAGTGGTTATTTACGATTGTTGAAGCAGATGCCCGCACTATTCATCTGATTCGAGCTGTACGTCAATGAGAGCATACTTTGAAAAGCTGTTAGATTCTTCGCAACAACAAAAACAGCTTCCTTTAATTTTTCCTTTGCTCATTGCTTTATTTTCGGGTGCCGTGTTTAGTTTTGCACTGGCACCTTATTATTGGTGGTGGTTGGCAATTTTGTCTCCTGCCCTACTCTATGCAACATTGCATAAACGCTCAGCCAAACAGGCTTTTGCGATTGGCTGGAGCTATGGTTTTGGTTTATGGTTTGTAGGAGCTTTTTGGCTCTACACGTCTATCCATGTATACGGCGATACCAATGCGTTTCTAAGCGTATGTATGATTGCTGTTATGGCTCTTGTGATGGGCTTATTTACAGCATTTCAAACTTGGGTTTATCGACGTTTCTTCCCAGAAACACCCCTGACTTTCGCACCTCTCTGGATTGTTTTTGAGTGGGCTAAAACATGGGTATTTACGGGTTTCCCGTGGCTATTTGTAGGGTACGCTTTTACCGAACGCCTACTCGATGGTTATGCGCCGCTATTTGGTATTTATGCAATTTCCTTCGTGGCAATTGTACTAGCGTGTGCTTTAGTCGAAGTTCTACGTAAACGTATTTTCTGGGTTATCCCTGCTGCCCTATTGGTTTTGGGCGCATGGGGAGCATCATATATTCAGTTTGTAAAACCTAAAGCGACTAAACCACTGAGCGTTTCGCTCATTCAAGGTAACATTCCACAAGATTTAAAATGGCTAACTGAATATCAAGTTAGAACATTAGAAATTTATGCAGGTTTGACTCAATCTGAATGGGGCCGTGACTTAATTGTATGGCCTGAGTCTTCAATTCCGCTCTTCCAAACCGACATTGAACCGTTTTTGGATGCCATGGATGCGCAAGCGAAAAAGAACCATACAGCTTGGGTAACTGGCATTCCTTATTGGGATGTCGCGAAATCACATCAAGTTGGTAGTCCTCAGTATTACAACAGCATTATGGCTTCTGGTAGCGACTCAAGCGGTCTCTATAAAAAACAGCGTCTTGTGCCGTTTGGCGAATATATTCCATTGTCAGGTTTACTGTCATGGGTTTTACCTGCCATGCAAAATGACATTAGCATGAGCGGTTTTACACGTGGCGAGAGCAACCAGAAACCACTTTTAATTAAAGGGCATGCGCTTGCGGCTGCAATTTGTTATGAAGTGGCATATCCAAACCTGACACGCCGTAATGCAGAAGACAGCGACTTCTTGGTGACTGTATCTAATGATGCTTGGTTTACGGGTACTGCTGGCCCATGGCAACATTTACAAATGGTGCAGATGCGTGCAAAAGAAAATGGTCGCTGGTTTATTCGTGCAACCAACACAGGTGTAACAGCGTTTATCGATCAAAATGGTCATATCACTGAAAAAGCACCGCTCGATAAAGAGTTTGTCTTGAGAGGCGATTTACCTGCCATGCAAGGCCAAACTCTCTATAACCGTTTAGGTGATTATCCAATTTTAGGATTTGCGGTATTACTGCTGGTTTTAGGTTGGATCTATCGTCCACGTCAAGTTGATGTGTCTTTTAAATCACGTCGCTAAGTTATAATAGCTTTGTACCCAGAGGAACTTCAAACTCTGGGATACAAAGTGCAACATCCCCATCTGCGTTATGAAACCCTGTCACTAAGCATTCTGACTGAATAGGACCAATTTGTTTCTTAGGAAAATTCACGACAGCAACCACTAATTTACCAATCAAATCTTGTGGTTGATAAAGTTTAGTAATCTGAGCACTCGATTTACGTACCCCTAACTCTTCACCAAAATCTACATGCAAAATATAGGCAGGTTTACGCGCTTTTTCAAAAACCTCAGCTTGAATAATTTTACCAACGCGAAGTTCTACTTTTAAAAAATCATTCCAATCGATCTGTTCCACTTGTATTTCTCATATTCTTAAATCTTCAAATCAAAAATACATAATACAAAAAAATAAATTATTTATGTTTAATTTGAAAATTCCATGTTAAATTAAGTCCGCTGATTCAAAAGCCGTAAACGTTTACGTTAATCAACGTTCCAACATACCTCCAACAAGGCTTGGAGCTATTTATTCAAAATAATTTTTATTTTGAATGGCACGGGCGTTTGTTGGTTTACGGAGTCAAAATGGAAAACCAAAAAACTTTCTATAATTTTAAGAAACTTCCAAGTCGTTATACAGCTATTGTTTTACCTTTTCTTCTATCGATCATTATGACTTTTGTAGTGTCCATGGTCAGCACTTTACGAAGTTTAGGACTAGAAGACTTTTCTATAAATGTCTGGATGTCTGCATGGGTCATTTCTTGGTTAATTGCTTTTCCAACGCTGCTTTTAGTCTTACCCGTCGTCCGTAAAATCACAGCACGATTGGTTGAGCCTGCTTAAACAAAAAATAAAACGTAGATACTGCATCTACGTTTTATTTAAAAATTTGGTTTTAAATACCACTAAAAAGCGATTGATAATTCCAGAGATAAATAAGCAACTAAGCTTGA
Organism: Acinetobacter sp. ABJ_C1_1; assembly: GCF_044684115.1. Taxonomy (NCBI): domain Bacteria; kingdom Pseudomonadati; phylum Pseudomonadota; class Gammaproteobacteria; order Moraxellales; family Moraxellaceae; genus Acinetobacter; species Acinetobacter sp. ABJ_C1_1. Next base: position 266,752 of record NZ_JBITPU010000002.1, read on the forward strand.
TAAAAAGACCATTGGTACATAACGATAAGCTTTAAAAACTAATTGCTCATATTTAGAAGAGATCTGTTTAGCTTGCCATACACTCGCTTTTAATGCCGTAAAGAAGCTCACCATTAACCACGCACTGACAATACTTAATGCAAAGAAGCCAATCATGATTTGACTACTGCCTTCTGTACTCAACCATAGTTTTAATGAAACTTCAGCAATCGGTAATAATGCTAAAATCAATAGGACAGACTTAAGCATTACCCAATGAAACTGGTTTAGTTCATCAAGTACGAGAAATGCTTTCATTTAATCTCTCCTATAAGTTTACAAAGTGCTTTTTTATTAATTATGCAAAGGTTTTATTTAAATATATAGCTTATTTTCTCTTATATTTTAACTTTCTTGTAACTATTAAATATGGGAATAATTCTTATTTTAAATCTCAAATCTAATTATTAACTTTATTATTTTATTTTCAAATAGTTATTATATTTTCATGATTAAGAAAGATTATCAATTCGGATTATCGTTTTATCTTTTCAAACAAATCGATAATCTCTCTTACATTTTAATTAAGGCTGGTAATAAATATCGGCATCGTTACCTTCACCACCTTCTTTACCGTCTGCACCAAATGAATATAGGTCAAAAGGATGGCCGTCTTTTCCAGGAATGACATATTGAATATCATTTTTCCAACTGTCTTTAGGGTAACCACCTTTCACATAACCACCCGGCATCCAGTTTTTTGCTGTAGCAGGTTGGTTAATAAGTGCATCTAGTCCACCTTCTTGCATGGTTGGGAAATGCCCGTTATCAAGCTTGTACTGATCTAAAGCACCCGCTACACCCTTCAAGGTAATTTGAGTCGTATCGATTTTAGCTTTTTCGCTACGGCCCATGACGTTCGGTACGATTAAAGCAGCCAACACCCCTAAAATTACAATAACTACCATAACTTCAATAAGGGTAAAGCCTGAGGCACGTTTCATTCGAACACCGCTCGAACGTGCCGCAAGTCCGAAAGCGCTTGAGGAACAAACTTCTGATACAGAGCTATGCTCGGAATGGCACGTTGGCTCAAGCTGATTTGAAACCGCAGATTCACTATGTTGTTTCATCACTGTTTCGCTTTGAATATTTTTTACTTTCATCATTATCTCTAATATCAAAGTTATTAAATCATATTGTTCATATTTACGATTGGCAGCATAACCGCAATTACAATGACCAGTACAATGCTTGCCATTAGAACCAGCATAAGCGGTTCAAGTAATGCCAATAAGGTTGAAATAAATGTCGTCACCTCACGGTCTTGCATAGTCGACGCACGTTCCAGCATACGGTCAAGCTCACCCGATGCCTCACCACTTCGAATCATTTGTACCATCATTGGTGGGAAATAACCACTGCGCTCCAATTGCGTACCCAAGTTACCACCTTCTGTGACCCGTTCAGCAGCATTCGCAATTGAGTCACGGATGACCCAGTTATTGGTCACAGCCGCACCAATTTTTAAGGCGTCCACCAATGGCACACCCGAACGAGTCAAAATAGACAAGGTACTGGCAAAACGTGCAGCATTAATACCACGGGACAGTTTACCGAATAATGGCAATTTGAGTGTTAAGCGATCAAAAGCATAATGACCAGCCGTTGTTTTTAAAAACCGTACAAAGGCAATCACACCCACAACTGCAAAAAGAATAATAAACACCCACGCATGGCGAATAAAATCACTCGCTTTCATTAAAGCGACTGTAATCCATGGTAAGGCATCTTTGCTTTGATCGAAGGTTTTTACAATCTCTGGCACAACATAAGTCATTAATCCCATCACAATACCAAATGACATCAGCATTAAAATGATCGGGTAAATCATGGCACCTTGAACTTTCTTTTGCATGGCAAAACGGTTCTCGGTGTAGTCAGACAACTGATCTAAAATGAGATCTAAATGTCCTGATCGTTCACCTGCGGCAACCGTTGCAATATAAAGGTCAGGAAAACGACCTGACTGTTGCATGCCTTGCGCGAGTGAATGCCCTTCCAATACTCTTGAGCGAACCGAAAGTAAAAGATTTTGTACATGGGCTTTTTCGCTTTGCCTGCTCACGGCACGTAAAGCTTCTTCTAGAGGAATTGCAGCAGCAACCAAAACGGAGAGTTGTCTAGTCATAAGTGCCAAATCATAAGCACTAAACTTTTTCTGGAATAATCCGTGACTTTGATGCTTATCTTTTTGCTCAACAGGGTCAACGCTAATCGGAGTCCATGCTTTATCGCGTAATTGTTGGCGAATCTGACGTGCTGAGTCTCCCTCAAGCACCCCCTTTTGCTGCTTCCCTGAAGCATCAATAGCAGTAAATTGATATGCAGGCATGGTAATGTTCTAATTTTCCAAAAATAATAGTCGCTGCTGTTGCATCTATGCTACGCAATCATTCATATTCATTCTATAGCCTGTGTAGAATACCCAAGTCCTCTTCACGACGCTATGCCGTTTTTTAAAATTGACGAAATGAGCCTCTATGACCATAACGCCAAAACCTGATTCAGTTGTTTATCGTGTGCGTGTTGCCGTACCTGTGCATCTGTACGACACTTTTGACTATACACTCACCAAAGCACAATATGAACGGGCTCAGGTAGGTTCACGCGTCGCGATTTCATTTGGACGGCAAAACCTGATTGGTATCATTACTGAAAAAGTTGACCCACAAGAATCATTTACAGGCACCTTTCAGCTTAAAGCCATTTCTGAACTTTTAGATGATGAACCTATTTTAGATGAACAAGTTTTAAGTTTATTGACATGGTCTGCCCAGTATTACCAATTTCCGATTGGTGAAGTGATGCAAACGGCCCTACCCGCGTTATTGCGTCAGGGTAAACCAATGGATGTATTGTTTCATTTATGGAAAATCATTCCTTGTGACAATGTTGAAGCCCTGTTAAAGCGTTCCATTAAGCAACAAGATGCTTATCAAATTTTAAAGTTACACCCTACAGGTACTACAGAGAATATTCTTAACTTGAGTGGCGTAGAAACGGCTACACTCAAAGCACTTCAAAAGAAGGGGCTAATAGACTATACACTTGAGCCTCATGACTTTAGCCCAGCACCTGTGCAATTGGCTCAAATGCCACTCACGTTAAATGATGACCAAAAGAAGGCAACTCAGCACGTCATTAATGCACAGCATCAATACCAAGCATTTTTACTAGATGGCTTAACTGGAAGTGGTAAAACTGAAGTTTATTTGCACATCATGCATGAAGTGCTAAAGCAAGGTAAGCAAGTACTGGTGTTAGTGCCTGAAATTGGTTTAACTCCCCAAACTATTTCTCGCTTTAAGTCTCGTTTTAACTGTGATATTGCTCTATTACATTCAGGCTTAAATGACTCTAAACGCTTACAAGCATGGCAACAGGCTCAAACTGGCAAAGCATCTATTATTTTAGGGACTCGTTCAGCCATTTATACGCCACTGCCACGCTTGGGTCTCATCATTTTAGATGAAGAACACGACCTCTCTTACAAACAGCAAGAAGGTTTCCGTTACCATGCTCGTGATGTCGCGCTTTATCGGGGCCACTTACAAGGCTGCCCTGTTATTTTAGGTTCAGCGACCCCAAGCATTGACAGTTATTACTTAGTAGAAACTGGCAAGTTAACTTCACTGCAACTTAACCAACGTGCAGGCCATGCGCTTTTACCTAAAATGCATTTGATTGACCTTAAAATTGTCAAAAAGCAGCATGGAATTAGCCAGCCTTTAATCGAGCAGATTAAAAATACGCTAGCAAGAAAAGAACAGGTTTTAATCTTTTTAAACCGTCGTGGCTATGCGCCTGTACTTGTGTGTGAAAGTTGTGGATGGCAAGCAAATTGTCCACATTGCGATGCGCATTTTACGTTGCATACTCAGCCTTATTCTTATTTACATTGTCACCACTGCGGTACGGTTCATCGCTTGCCAGACCACTGCCCTGAGTGTCAGCAGAAAAGTTTAAAAACTTTAGGTGCCGGAACAGCCAAAGTTGAAGAACACTTACAAGAACTATTTCCAGACTATGATGTGATTCGGGTTGACCGTGACAGTACCAGCCGTGTCGGTAGTTGGCAAAAAATTTATGACCGTATTCATCAAAACAAACCAACAATTTTGCTCGGTACTCAAATGTTGGCAAAGGGTCACCATTTTCCACATGTGACCTTGGTTGCTATTTTAGATATTGATGCAGGTTTACTGAGTGTCGATATTCGTGCGCCAGAACGTACTGCACAGTTGATTGTACAAGTGGCTGGTCGTGCAGGTCGTGGAGAACACAAAGGTCATGTTTATTTACAGACTTTAAGGCCAGATCATCCTTTACTCACCACACTCATCGAAAAAGATTATCGGGCGGTCGCGAAACAAACATTAGCTGAACGAAAAGTTGCATTACTGCCGCCTTATCGTTATGCAGTTTTAATTCGTGCTGAATCGAAAGATCGTGACTATACCTTGCATTTTTTAAATGAAGCTGCAGAGCAACTTCGCCAAATTGCAGGTGATATTGTTGATATCTGGGGACCCATTCCAGCACCAATGGAGCGTAAAGCTGGACGTTACCGCGCCCATATGGTGATTTTGTCTGCCGACCGTGCTCGTCTGCATTTTTACTTAAGACAATGGTGGGCTCAGTTGGTTCATGCACCAAGACAGCATCAACTCAGACTCTCTATTGATGTTGACCCACAAGAATTTAGTTAGATGATTTGAATATGATGGTGTGAAGAAGACTTTTTGGCTTTACACTTAAAAAGATCAATACATTCGGGGTAATGAATGTCATTCCTACTGCAAGCAACAATTTTTCTTGGAGCTTCTCTGATTTTAGTCCCTTTGGGTAAACGCTTAGGGATTGCAACAGTTTTAGGTTATTTATTTACGGGCATCCTTCTTGGCCCAAGTGTTTTAAATATTGCCCATGACCCTGAAGCAATTATGGAACTGGCTGAGTTTGGGGTCATCTTACTTATGTTCCTCATTGGCTTAGAGTTACGTCCACAACGTTTATGGGAAATGCGTGACTCCATTTTCGTGATGGGAAGTTTGCAAGTGGTGATTACGGGCGTAATTCTCATGCTCACCGTATTGCTACTATTTCAGCAACAACTTGCTGCCAGCTTTGTCATTGGTTTTGCCCTCGCACTGTCTTCTACAGCCTTTGTATTACAACTACTGACCGAAAAACAACAGCTCAACACCACCTATGGCCAGCAATCGTTTTCAATTCTGCTTTTCCAAGATATTGCAGCGATTCCTTTATTGGCAGTCATTCCACTGTTAGCAGGAACAGAATCTACTCATCATGGCATTGCTTATTTTGCTGCCATCATTGCAACATTCAGTGGTCTGTTCCTATTTAGTCGTTATGTGATGCGTCCATTTTTCCGCTTCGTTGCAAAAAGTGGTGCAACTGAACTGATTACCGCAGTAGGGTTATTTATTATTCTTGCTGTTGTGCTACTCATGGATACTTTAGGCATTAGCACAACTCTAGGCGCTTTCCTCACTGGGGTACTTTTGGCCGACTCAGAATTCCGTCATGAACTTGAAGCAAGTATTGCTCCATTTAAAGGACTATTACTTGGTTTGTTCTTTATGACCGTAGGCATGACCACGCAACTGTCGTTACTGATTGAAATGCCTTGGCTCATTATTGGTGGAGCAATTGGCTTACTCGTCATCAAAACCTTCGTGTTGACTGCGATTGCCCGCTATAAAAAATACAGTTGGAATAATAGTCTGCTGCTTGGAACTTGCTTGGCTCAAGGTGGTGAATTTGCTTTTGTCATTTTAAGCCTTGCGAAAAGTGAAAAGATTTTAACCGATGCCTTATTAAAGCCTGTTACGCTAATTGTGACGTTGTCGATGGTCCTGACACCAGTTATTTACTGGATTATGGCAACTAAAATCATTCCTTTGTTTAATAAAGAACGTCCACCTGAGTATGATGAAATTCCTCAGCAAGATAATCCAATTATCATTGCTGGGTTTGGTCGATTTGGACAGATTATTGCGCGTATTGCCCGCTTGCAGCACTTAGGCTTTACTGCTATCGACAACAACCTTCACCAAGTGGACTTTGTGCGTCGATACGGCGGCAAACTCTATTATGGCGATGTGACCCAGCCCGATTTACTTCGCTCAGCAGGCATTGAAAAAGCCCAAGTATTTATTTTGGCAATTGATGATGTCGAAGACTCTATGAATGTTGCACGACATTTAAGATTGAACTATCCAAACTTAAAACTTCTAGCGCGTGCTCGTGACCGCCACCATGTACACCTGTTAAGAGACTTAGGGGTTGAACATATTTGGCGTGAAACTTATTTATCCTCATTAGGTATGGCTTATCGCGCTTTACGCGAACTCGGTATTTCCGATGAACAAGCCTATAACAATATCGAAATCTTTCGAGATTATGATGAGAAATTACTCATACAACAGCAAAGCATTTATACCGATGAACAAAAGGTTTTTGAAACTCATCGTAATGCACTGGCTGAACTTGAACACCTATTTGAAAGCGATGCACAGCAAGCCACTTCAAGACATGACGTTAACTTAAAGCGTCATTTACAACCAAATCGTATCGACATTACACGAGATCACGAAGAATAACTTGAGATTTCGCAAAATGGCTATATTAAGGACTTATTCACATTGCCTAAATGATTGCGACAATCGGTACAAAAGTTGCCGTTGTCCTGCTTGCAGCTTCGCTGCATTCCCTAAGCTTGATTAAACCGAAGTTGTTATAATCTACTTAGGGCCCTGGAGAATATTATGTCTGATTTACGCCAACGCTTTTATATAGAGGACTTTCCTGTTCGCGGTGAAGTAGTTCATCTAGAAGAAGCATTACAAACTATTTTAGCTCAACGCGACTACATGCCTGCGGTTAAAATTCTACTAGGCGAGATGTTGAGCGCGACTGCATTACTTGCAAGTACTTTAAAAATCAAAGGCCGTATCAGCTTGCAAATCCAGGCTAGCGGCTCTTTTAAATGGGCTATGGCTGAATGTAACCATTTAGGCGAAGTTCGCGCTTTAGCAGACTACGAAACAGATCCACGTTTTGTTGAAGCAACTGACAGCAGTACAGTCCTTGGTGCTTTAGTTAATCCAATTTTATTTATTAACATCGAACCTGAGCATGGTGAGCGTTATCAAGGGATCGTACCTCTTGACCAAACAAATCTAGCGGGTTGTTTGATGCAGTATTATGATTTATCTGCTCAAATTCCAACTCGTATTGTATTGGCAAGTACAGCTAAACGTTCTGGTGGTTTACTCATTCAGTTACTACCTCGTCATGATGAGGAAGAGCAAAAACTGGTTGATGAAGACCTATGGCCACGTTTGACTATGCTGACTGAAACGCTTAAGCCTGAAGAACTGACTGAGCTTTCAGCGAATGAAATTTTGTATCGTCTCTATAACGAAGAAGAAGTACGCTTACCAGAAGTTGAACACTTAAAATTTGGCTGTACGTGTTCTAAAGAACGTTGTGCTAAAGCACTCATTCAAATTGGTGTTGATGCTGTTCATGAAACACTGGAAGCTCAGAACCCAATTCAAATGGATTGCCAGTTCTGTAACACCCGTTATGAGTTCACTGCCGAAGAAGCACTGGGTTTATTTGGCGAACATTTGAGTTAAATACTCACCTCATAAAAAGGCGGTCAAACCGCCTTTTTATTTATCTATAGTTTTTGATGATAATTTTCAGCATCTTATTTTAAATCAGTTAATATGAGCTTACTTTATAGCCTAATAAACAAGATGCTTATATTTCATGAATTATTTTGATTATTTTCTCTTTATTTTTAGTGTCATTATTATGATTGCTACCCCTGGCCCAGTCATGATTTTAGTGGCAAGCGCTGGGCTTAAAGGCGGCTATAAAAAAGCACTGGAAACCATTTTTGGTACAAATCTCGCATCACTGGTTTTAATTTTTATTTCAGTACTCGTACTTAAAGGAGTACTCGGTATTAATGAAAGCTATTTAAATATTATTCGTGTTTTAGGCTGCCTCTATATTGGCTATTTAGGATTTAGTATTCTTAAAGAAGTCATCCAAGCTCCGCATCCTGAGGCAATACAAACTGTTTCTGCACAAAATGGTGGTTTTAAAAAAGGCTTTTTGGTCGGTATTTCAAACCCTAAAGATATTATTTTCTTTTCGGCTTTCTTTCCTCAATTTGTCTCTATTTCACCTAACTTAAATTTCAGTTTGACCCTTCTTACGCTGACATGGATAGTTTTAGACTTTTTGACGCTATCTTTAGTCTATATATTTTTCCGCCGCCTCTCGAACAGCCATTTATACCCGAAAATACTCGGTTTATGCGGTCTATTACTGTTAGTTATTGCCGTTTACGGTTTATATCAGACATTCATTTAAACAATGAGAGGCATAGCTCCCACAGTTCGATGTCTCTTTTATTTTTCGCCCTATTTCGCACGAGAACAACTCTTATACAATCTAGCTCATTGAAAGCTTTAAAAATCGTTTCATAATGAAATAAACAACACCATCGTGATAAAACATTATGGCCAAAAATTATTATGAAGAATTAGGGGTTAAACGAGAAGCCTCAGCTGATGAAATTAAAAAAGCGTATCGGAAATTAGCTCGTAAATATCATCCCGACATCAGCAAAGAAAAAGATGCAGAAGAAAAGATGCAGGCCATTAACGTTGCCTATGACACGTTAAGCAATGCAGAAAAAAAAGCTGAATATGACCAAATGTTAGATCACCCACAGGGCTTTAATGACTTTGGTCAAGGTGCAGCTCAAGGTGGATTTGATGGCGCGCGTTTTTATCGTCAGGGCTTTACAGGCGGCGGTGGTGAACAAGCTGACTTTAGCGGTTTTGAAGACTTATTTGGTCGTTTTGGTGCAGGCTTTGGTGGTGGACAGCAACAATACCAAAGACAACAACGCAGTTACCGAGGTGAAGATCAGCATGCCAGTATAGAGGTCAGTCTTGATATTGCCTATCATGGATCAACACAACAGATTACCTTACAAATTCCGACCGTGAATGTTTATGGTGAGCCTGAGGTACAACGAAAAACCCTACAGGTGAAAATACCTAAAGGCATGAAGGAAGGCCAACAAATTCGCCTAAGTGGACAAGGACAAAGTGGTATCAATGGTGGTGCCAACGGCGATCTTTATATCGAAATTCAATATAAAGATACAGATCGTGTTCATGTCGAAGGGAGTGATGTATATTTAACTGTAGATGTAGCACCGTGGGAGGCAGCATTAGGTCAAGGTATTGAAGTAAAAACACCTGCTGGGTCGTTACATGTCAATTTACCTAAAAATGCAAAACAAGGACAACAGCTACGTTTAAAAGACAAAGGGATACCAAATAAAACGCCAGGCCATCTTTATTTAATTTTAAATATTGTATTCCCACCTGCGCATTCTGAAAAAGAAAAAGAAGCGTATCAGCAATTGGCAGAAGCCTTTGCTTCATTCGAACCTCGTTCATCTCATTAGGGAGCAAGATCATGACAACCATCCATTATCGAGAAATTGTATGTGACGGCCACACCTTTAGTGCTGAAGTCGTTGATGAACAATGTACATTTGACTTGCAACAATTTGCTCAAGCCTGTGGTCAAAGCCCAGACTGGATTCTAGAGCTCATTGAGTACGATATTCTAGCGATTGAAAATACCCCTGAGAAACATCAGTTCATGGGTGAAGATGTCGTTCGCGCTAGAAAAGCGTATCGTTTACAACGTGACTTTGATGCAAGCCTTGCAGCAGTTGCGGTGATGTTAGATTTGATTGATGAGGTGCAACAACTTAGAAAACAGTTGAAGCATTTTCATTAGATCAGATAGTCACGACGGAGTCCTACTGGCACTCACTATCTATTTCATCAGCTAATTACGTTACTTTTGTTTTGGCATGAGTAGCGAAGCTACGCAAGGCCAAAACAAGAGATATTGAAGTGCGTACTAAGGTCAAATTTATATTTGAACGTAAGCTACGCACTTCGTTTGTCTTGCGCTCGAAGCAAACGATATTTGCTTTTTCTCGCTCAGGTTGTGGATGACGCTTAGCTCAAGCAAATTTGGAAAAAGTTCAATAAAAATTGAAGAATTACTTCAACCGGGTAATCTTCTCCACTTCCTTCAAAGTCTGCTTAATCGGTTCATACTCCAAAAACCAAAATAAATTCATCCGTTCTTCACGATGCTGTTGCGCCAATAAATCAATAACACTTTTCTCACCACGCCCCACCAAATGCTGTCGATAGAAGTAGTACAGCAATAAAACCGTACTGAGCAACATGACACCGAGCATAATCCAAAAACCCACTGGCGATTTAAGCCCTGGAATAAACTCAAAGTTCATCCCGTAAATACCGGTTAGAAGTGTGAGAGGTGCAAACACAGCGGTAATAATGGCAAGAATACGCATATTCTCATTGGTCTGGTTCGCAATTGCCGAGAAATGTAAGTCAATCGCTGATTGAATCGCGCTACGTAAACGCAAAGTATGCTTTTGAATACGTTCGACATGACTCATTAAATCATTCAAACGAACTAATAGAAGATCTTGAGAACTATGTGTCCGCTCACCAATCACATGATGATAGTTTTCTACAATTTCATCCCGAAACTCTTGTAGGGTTTCGATTTGCTCTTCACAAAGGTTTTCGACCTGTTGAAAGGCCATGTTTTCATGAAATAGTTGATGCCATTGTTTAAAACGGCGATTGCCCTGTAATAGTTGTTGTTGCCAGTGCTCAACCCTTCTGGTTAAAGGTGAACGAATATCAAGATAACCATCCACCATGCTATTCAGCAGACGTAAACATAAATCTACAGGCGAATTAGGCAGCTTACGGGTTTTGTTTTGTTCTTCTAGAGTTTTACATAAAATATTTTCAAGACGCTGAATATAGTTTTCAATCGACTTGTTGCCCTGCTCACGTACGCTAATGAGTACTTTAGGGGTAAAAATAAAACTAATTGGCGTGGTGGCTAAGCCAAATACACTCTCATGTGATTCCCCATTTTTAATTTCATCATCAGGTGTAACAAGCTTTCTAAAAATAAGCAGGTCATATTCTTCAAGCGTATCAAAGGCGCAAGGGTGCTCAATATTGGCAATATCTCGCATATGAAATTCATTAATTGCGACATCTGCAAGCTGCTGAATTTCTTGTTGCCATTCTTCATTATGGTTAACAACATCAGATCTCACACTATCAATCCAGAAAAACTCCAGAACATGTTCAGTGTGCTTTTCTCGGCTCAAAAAAACATAGCCATCCTTTTGATGACGATAAAAATAATAAACCTGCATACCACGTCGATCTATTTGTGTGTTACTTGCATCATGCCATAAAAAAAGCCCGCATCAAGCGGACTTTTTTAGTGAGTTAAGCAATTATGCTTGCTCAATATCTTTCATAGTCAATTTGATACGACCACGGTTGTCAACATCAGCAACTTGTACTTTCACTTCCTGACCTTCTTTAAGAACGTCAGTTACGTTCGCAATACGCTCATTCGAGATTTGCGAAATATGAAGAAGACCATCAGTACCTGGCATAATGTTTACGAACGCACCAAATTCTACGATACGGATAACTTTACCGTCATAGATTTTACCTGGTTCAACTTCAGCAGTAATCGCTTGGATTTTTGCAATCGCAGCTTTAGCAGCAGCTTTAGTTTCACCAAATACGCGAACTGTACCGTTATCTTCAATATCGATTGCAGCTTTAGTTTCTTCAGTAATTTGACGGATTGTTGCACCACCTTTACCAATTACGTCACGGATTTTGTCCGGATTAATTGTAATTACTTCAAATGTTGGAGCATGCATTGAAATTTCAGGACGAGCGCGTGAAATTACTTTGTTCATTTCATTAAGGATGTGCATACGACCAGCAAATGCTTGGTTTAACGCAACTTCCATAATTTCTTCAGTAATACCTTCGATCTTGATGTCCATTTGAAGTGCAGTAATACCGTTTGCAGAACCTGCTACTTTAAAGTCCATGTCACCAAGGTGGTCTTCGTCACCTAAGATGTCAGAAAGTACAGCGAAACGCTCGCCTTCTTTCACTAAGCCCATTGCGATACCAGCAACTGGCGCTTTAAGTGGAACACCTGCATCCATAAGAGATAATGATGCGCCACATACAGAAGCCATTGAAGATGAACCGTTAGATTCAGTAATGTCAGATACAATACGGATCACGTACGGGAAGCGGTCAGCGGCAGGAAGAACTGCTTGAACACCACGACGTGCTAAACGACCATGACCAATTTCACGACGCTTAGGACCAGACTCACGACCTGTTTCACCTACAGAGTATGCAGGGAAGTTGTAGTGCAACATGAAGTTGTCAGTCTTAGTACCAGAAAGCGTATCAACCATTAACGCATCACGTGTGTTACCCAAAGTTGTTGTTACCAACGCTTGAGTTTCACCACGTGTAAATAATGCAGAACCGTGTGCACGGTCTAATACGCCAACTTGAACGTCGATCGCACGAACAGTTTTAGTATCACGACCATCAATACGTGGCTTACCAGACAAGATGTTGTCACGTACTGTACGGTATTTAAGGTCTTCAAATAATTCGTTTACTTCATCAGCAAGACCAGTTTCGTCATTTTCAGGAACGAACTGAGCTAAAGCTTCTGCATAAAGTGCATCTAATGCTGCATAACGATCTTGTTTAACTGCAATCGTATACGCTTCAGAAATTTTAGCTTCGAAAGCTGCTTTTAATTGCTCACGAAGTGTTTCATTTTTAGCTGGAGCAACCCAAGTTGATTCCACTGCACCAGCAGCAGCAGCAAATTCTTTAATTGCTTGAATCGCGATTTGCATTTCGTCATGACCGAAAAGCACTGCACCAAGCATTTGGTCTTCTGAAAGTTCTTTTGCTTCAGATTCAACCATTAATACAGCCGCTTCTGTACCAGCAACCACAAGGTCAAGGTCAGATTGAGCCATTTGTTCAAAGTTCGGGTTTAAAACATATTCGCCGTTAATTAAACCAACACGAGCTGCACCGATTGGGCCACGGAATGGTGTACCTGCAATTGCTAATGCAGCAGAAGTACCTAACATTGCAGCAATATCAGCTTCCATAGTTTTGTCAGAAGAAACAACTGTTGCTGTTACTTGAATTTCGTTGAAGTAACCTTCGGGGAACAATGGACGAATTGGACGGTCAATAAGACGTGAAATTAAAGTTTCAGCTTCAGAAGCACGACCTTCACGCTTACCGTAACCACCAGGGATACGTCCAGCTGCATATTGTTTTTCTTGATAGTTAACTGTTAACGGGAAAAAGTCTTGACCCGCTTTTGCTTTAGATTGAGCAACAACTGCAACTAAAACAGTTACGCCGCCCATTGTAATTAAAACTGTATTTGCTTGACGTGCAACGCGACCCGTTTCTAAAACGACTTGATGTTGACCGAACTGGAATTCTTTACGAACGATGTTAAACATTGACATGTATTGTATTTTCCTAATTTTATTCTAGTGAGACCCCTAAGGTTTGGCATTCAGACTACAACTATTGGTAGATAAATGACAAAGCTTAGAAGCCATCACACTAGACCAAAAATTTTAAATAATATTAAACGCAAAGAAGGAGCGCACAAGCGCCCCTTCTATAAATCGCCTAACGGTTGATTAGGCGAAACTTTCTTTCCAGAAACAAAGCATAGCAACATGCGATAAACCGAAAACAAAGCAAAATCGAATTAACGACGTAGACCTAAAGCACCGATCAAAGCAGTGTAACGCTCGTGGTCTTTACCATTTAAGTAGTCAAGTAATTTACGACGTTGGTTAACCATACGGATTAAACCGCGACGGCTATGGTGGTCGTGTTTGTGAGCTTTAAAGTGACCTTGTAAATCATTGATTTGAGCAGTCAATAAAGCTACTTGTACTTCTGGTGAACCAGTGTCGTTTTCAGCGCGAGCAAATTTAGCAATGATCTCTGCGCGGTCTGCATTAGTTAAAGCCATTCGATTTCTCCGAGATGCTTAAAAAATAAAATGATATGAATCAGTTGAGCGCAACTGACTGCCGTGCATCACTACAGCAAGTTGCCTATTTTAAGGTATCTATATATGGATTGCAAAATTGTTTTCAGTTACCTGTCATTTTAGACACTGACATACGCATCCGAACCCTGCACACTTGGCCTTCAATAAAAAGAAAGAAACGCGAGGGACGTGTGAAAATATTTTCGACCAACACCTGTCCAGTACCAGACGATATTGGATCGGTCATTCATCACAAAGATGAGGTACCTGCTGAACAAGGTGGAATGAATGAACGTCAGGTTCAAAAGATCTGGAAAAGTATTGAGTCACTCTATAAAACCGGGAACTATCCGCTCATTACTTTTTGTTTACGTAGACAGGGGAAAATTTTATTAAATCGAAGCATTGGCTATGCTCAAGGCAACTCTCCAGAAGGTTTGCAAAATAATGCAATCATCGCAACACCGGATACTCCGGTTTGCTTATTTTCAGCATCCAAAATGATTACAGCCATGTTGATTCATCTTTTAGATGAAAAAGGTGAAATCAACTTACTTGATCCTGTCAGTTATTACATTCCTGAATATGGTGTAAATGGGAAGCGCCGTGCGACCATCTTTCATTTATTAGCACATCGAGGAGGCATTCCTTATGTTGATGGAGAAGTCACTCCTGAATTACTTTTTGATAAAGATGAAATTTTAAAGCGCTTATATGCGGCAAGACCTGTTTCACCAGCAGGCAATCACCTTGCTTATCATGCTGTAACCGCAGGTTATATTTTAGGAGAAATTATTGAGCGAGTCACAGGACAAGACCTTCGCCAATTTGTGCATGAGACCATCGAGAAACCGATGGACATGCCTTATTTCAACTATGGTTTGAAACCAGAATATCGCTCCAAAGTCGCACTCAATTGTGCAACAGGTTTACATCCTCGCTTAGGAACAGATCATTATCTCAATCATGTACTAGGTGGCGGCTTACAACTCGCTGTAGATGTGACCAATGATAGCCGTTTTATGGATACCATCTGCCCTGCCGGTAACATTTATACCAGTGCCGAACAAGCTGGCCGCTTCTTTGAAATGCTTTTAAGTGGGGGAAGCTACCAAGGCAAACAAATTCTAAGTGAAAAAACAATTTTTAGAGCAACCCTCCCCACCACAGGAGTTAACATTGACCGAACCTTATTAATACCGATGCGTTATGCACTAGGTCCCATGCTCGGCAGCAATCCAGTAGGTTTATTTGGTCCAATGACGGGACAAGCTTTTGGTCATCTCGGTTTCTCTAATATTTTATGTTGGGCCGACCCAGAACGCGATATTAGTGTTTCATTACTAACCACTGGAAAATCTGTAGTGGGCACTCACCTCCCTGCTCTAGCCAACTTGCTCTATCAAATTTCTAGCCAATGCCCACGAATTCCTAGAGATCAGCGTCGTTCATTGTTTGGTAGCGATTCACATGAAACAGATCTAGTCTAAATAGTTATAACTTAGCGATAAAATAAAAAACCCAAGCATTTCTGCTTGGGTTTTTGGCGCTGTAGTTCTTGTTTATCGTGTTTATCTCTGTTTTTCTTGTTATATGTGAGATGCTTTCTGCATCTTTCTTCTTGTTTTATTCACTTCCGTTGTTTTTATTTCTATTTCCTTATGTGATGTATTTTGTCATATCCAATTATGAAGAAAAGTAGTATTTTTCTTATCATCATGTAAGCGAAAACGTACAGGTCTGTCTAATATTTAGCGTTTATCTGCAACAGCTAAATAACGTACGGTTCTGTATAACATTTAACTTAACAATTCACGCGAAAAATGACTATTTGAAACTCATATTACAAATAAATATATTAATATGTTCGAGTTAAATGATTGATAATCAGAAGAAGAAATAGCGTGATACAAACAAAGATTTATTTAATTTATTTGACGTGATAAAAACTCAAAATATAAAAAAGCCCTGTAGTCTCTCCCAAAACTACAAGGCTTAGCGGCTGTAAGTTTCCTCTTTATTCACCTACGTCATTGTAAGTTCGCAGTCTCTCGACTTAAGTTATTATTATTGTGCGATTTTGCCCGACATTCCTTGCCAAGCTCGTTGTGCGTTTATAATCTCAAAAACAGGGTGTGTTCTCTAGCAGCAAATATCTCGAATCCATGTAAGCTTTTTCTTACACGGGCAAAAATATTAAGTTTGACTTAACGAACTAACCGATTAACTTTTTCAACTAAACCGCTTTTCCTGGTCGTACGAACTGTAAAAGATTGTAATAAAGCCTCTGGATGAACCAAAAGACTTACCACCTTCTTCGCTCGTGTAATCGCCGTATAAATTAGCTCTTGGCTTAACAAATTCTTGGCGGCCTGATCGAGAACAACAGCAGTGTGTGTAAATTCAGACCCTTGCGATTTGTGAATGGTTAAGGCAAATGCACTTTGAATACTTTTAGGTAATCGGTTTGCGGCAACCCATTTATTTAAACTTGGGAAATACACTTCAAACTGCTGAGGCTGGGTTCTATGTTCAAAACATAAACCAATGTCACCATTTGAAATGCCGAGCTGGTAATCGTTATAAGTCATCATGACAGGACGGCCTACATACCATCCTCCTAAAGTCACAATACCTAGCTGTTGCTGTAACCAGCGTTCGGCATATTGATTAAGTTGCTGTAAGCCAAATGGTCCATGACGTACGGCGGTTAAAATACGGTAGTCATCGAATGACTTAACAATATTTTCAATATGCTCAATTGAGCGATCATCTTGTAAATAAGCTTTTAGGCTTTGCACATAGCCTTGAAAACCCACCATCAATTTTTGGTAGTAAGTTTCTAACTCTATAGGTGACTCTTCAGGTAAGTATTCAAGCTGAACCACATCGGGCATATTAGCTTCTAAAGGAATTGAACGTAGCTCTGAAACTTGAACAATATCAATTTCAAATTGCTGCAAAACTTGTTCATGATTGATCTGACTAGTCTGCATTTGAATAAATCGTGCAACCTGACCAATCAAAGCACCTTCTGCAAAACGACGGCTGGTTTGAAGGTGAACACGGTTTTCAGACAACGCCTCGATTTGCTGTAAATCTGCAAGTACCGCTCCAACATCTACAGAAGCAAGCTGGTTGGCATCGCCCAATAAAATAATTCGACAAGACTCAGGAACCACTTCAAATAATAACGTTGCCAGATTTAAATCCAGCATAGAGGCTTCATCCACCACAATAACGTCATAAGGCAAAGTTTGCTTTTGATTAAACCGTGGGGTTTGGCTATGCCCCATACCTAATAATCGATGAATGGTTTGGGTACTTTGGTTTCTTAGCTCATCACTAACCAACCCCGACTCAAGCAGTTTTGGGTCATTAAACGAGTTTTGTAAGGCTTCTTGCATACGCTGTGCAGCTTTACCCGTCGGAGCTGCCATTGCTACACGAATATGAGGAATTGCTTGACTCAGCACAGCAATAATACGAGCGAGCGTATAGGTCTTACCTGTACCCGGCCCACCTGTAATAATACTCAAGCTCTGCCGAGTCACCATTTGCAAGGCAGCTCGCTGATGAGGATCAGTGAGTAAGTCTAAATGCTCTTCACACGAAACTGGTTGAATTGGTTGCTGCTTTAATCGGCGAATTTGCTCAGCTAGACGTTGCTCTAGGTTCCAATATCGGTATAATGCCAACCCCTGCCCGTCGTGGACACAAGGGGCAACTTGAGACATCGCTTGTTCAGCAGATATCACCAGTTGACCAAGTGCTTCTGTTTGCTCTGGGCTGATCTCAATGCAACTATCACCTTGCAAGCTCGCTTCAATCAGCTGCTGCAAAAAACAAGCTGCCTCTGGAGCTTGTGTCTGTGCAGTAAACGGGGCTTGATTTAGAAAGGTACTCCAAGTCGTTAACCAGCTTAAATCGCTTTGATCAGGGCTATTTAGATTGTCCACACACTTATCCACCTAGTTTTCCACACGCTTGTCCACATGGTTATAGACAGGCTTATCCACACCCCAAGTATTTGTTAATTCTAAAATTAGATCATTTATCAGCATTTTTATGCAATTTTATCCTCAGCAAAGTACCCTAAAACAGCATCAAGTCGTAGAACAAATTCTGTACTTGGCTGCCAATAATAATAACCCTGCTCAGCTTCGCCATTCATACCGCGCAAGTAAAGATAAGTCGCCCCACCTAAATGTTGCTCAATATCATAATTCTGCATTTTGACTTTTAAATAACGATGTAGCGCAACCAAATACAAGCCTGCTTGCAACCAATAGCTGGCTAGAGACATACTTTGTGCAATGCTTTCTACACTGTAATCGGCAAGGTTTTCACCTAAGTAGTTACTCTTATAGTCAGCAATGTGATAACGCTGCCCATCAAAATAAACCAAGTCTATCGAACCATTTAAATAGCGTGCGGAACGAGCCTCTAATAAATCAGGCATTTCCATTCCATATTCAGCAAACAGCTGCTGAATACGTTTCATAGCTAACACTCGATCTGATAGGGCCAAATAAAAAGGACACTCTGATAAATAGTGCTCTGGCTGTAACTGATTTAAACGAAAGCCTTGATATAACGGTGTGCTTAGAATCTCTTGCAACCATTCGGCCACAGCGTGATAAAGCGAATATTCCGCTTCTTGTTCTTCGAGAAAGCTTTCTTGGTATTTGATTAATAAATCTTGCCACAAACTACTGTAGTCATTTTTAAAACGACGGCGTATTTCACTTACCCACTCATCTGAACATTGAAAATCGATATGTTCAAAAATTTCATGTAAGAAATTACCTGCAAGCGTCCCTCTCGGAAAATTACTTTTGATCCAGCTAATGGGCTGTGCTGCGGGCGACTCAACAGAAATAACCTGATCGAGTTCATCTTCAGCTAAAACAGCTTCATGACTCTGGCTCGCGAGTAAATCTGTACCTACTTTATGTCTTAAATGCTGTGCCAGATAACTAAAACTGGTTTTGCCTCTCGAATAGAAGCGCTGATCAGGAAAATGCTGTGCCTGTATCTCAATAATATTGATATGCTGATTTAAATGCATGGCAGCAGGTGGTTGCTCCAAAATCATTTCATCGGTACAACAACGGTGCTGGAAAGGTTCAGCTCTATTTTTCCAAAAAGCTAAACCTGAAACAGACTTGCCATCTGTATCTTGTAAGAGTGCATAAACACGATGACTTGCCCGAGTTAAAGCAACGTACCATAGACGGTTTTGTTCCGCCAAAGCCCGTTCTTCATGCTGCTTCAGCTCGGTTTCGTTTAAATATGTTTTATCGGCAATCGCAACAACACGTTGTGTTAGAGTTTGAGCCGACTCCGGAACCGTTATATCTTGGGTCGAGAAGTTAAGTGTTTTGTTATTTTCCCGAAATGGCTTGTCGGCCCCGAGCAAAAAGACAATTTTAAACTCAAGGCCTTTTGACTGGTGAATAGTCATGAGCTGCACACCAGCTTCACTCGACAACCTACGCTCTAACTCCCATTCGCGATCAAGCGGTGATTGTAATTGCTTGAGATACCAGTGATAGAGATTTTGCGCGCCCTGATATTTCTCGCTATGTTGGCTCAAAATTTCGGTCAAATGACGCAAGTTCACCACAACCCGCTCATTATCTTTACTCTGGACAGCAACCAGATTTTTCCAAATGCCAAATTGGTTTAAACATTGCTGCCATGCCACTAAAAAGCCCTGAGCTGACCACAATTCCCGAATAGCATCAAAGCCCGTCATGAACTGGCTTAAACCTTCAGCTGTTTGCTCAAGTTGCAACAGCTGTTTCAGGTCCATAGCAAACAATCGGCTAATCAAAGCTCGTTTCACTTTGGCCTCATCGTAAGGATGAAGAATCGCAGTGAGTAAGGCCCCAACATCCTGAGCAATTGTGCAATCAAAAACACTTCGTTTTGATGGCCGGTTAACGCGTATTCCTAAACGTTCTAATTCAAACTGAACTTTATCAAGGCCATCATGATTGCGTGACAAGACCGCAATATCATCTTCATTTAAAGCTTGGGTCTGAGTATCTTTTTGAAGATATAACTGCCCAGTATGTGACTGGTTGAGTAAATCCCGAATCTTCCATGCTACTTGCTGTGCTTCCGTTTCCTTGTCTTTGAGCATGAGCCAACGTAAAGGGTGCGGGTTAGGCTGATTTTGATCGACTAAAGCTGGGTGAGGTCGAGTCCCTGCCCGAATTGGGTCATATTGAACTTGCTCACCGAAGTCGATTTGCCTTTGAAATAAGGCATCAACCACTTCAACCAAGTCAGCGACTGAACGATGGTTATGAATTAATTTATATTCTCGACCATGCTTTGCCTGAATATCTTTATAGGCATTTAAAAAGGTAAGCATGTCCCCACCACGGAAACCGTAAATTGCCTGCTTACGGTCACCCACCATAATCATGCAACCTTTTTGGTAACGCTCTGGATGACGCCAAATGCTGGCGAGCATATCGTCTTGGTCTTGGTTGGTGTCTTGAAACTCATCGACCAAGATTAAGGGGTATCGAGCCTGCACAAATACGGCGAAACGTTGCCCCTGCTCGCCCTTTAAAGCTTCTGACAAAGTGCGAATTTGCTGAGAAAAAGTCGTCTCACCCTTATTTTGTAAAACCTGAGGTAAACGTTTCTTAACTTCTACACACAAATAGGCTTTTAAATAAATATGAAGCTGATCGAACTGTTCAGCGTAGTTTTTCAGCACACCAAATAACTGCTGAATCTGCTGAATACAAGGATGCTGATAGAATCCATCCGAAATTTCGGCGGGACATTTCTTGAAAACTTTCTGATCGGCAAGTTGGCCTAAAAATTTAAAAACAAGCTCACGTTGTGCAGTCAAAGATCCATCAAAAACTAAAATGCTGTCGCTTTGCTTTAAAACTTGTAATAACTGCGGTAAACACTCGCTAAATAATTTGTTAAACGCCCCATTACGGAATATTGTGCCGCTGACATGTTTATAGTGCTCGCCATCAAGCAAGTAATATGGCTCTAAAAGGCTAATATCAATTTCTGTTGCTAACTGTTTGAGCTGAGCAAGTTGTTCAAACTGAATAGTAGGCTTTTCGGGAAGCTTAAAATGAGCCGAACTAAAATTCAGTGAGTCTTCGACCAATTTGACAAAACTGTCGACACTTTTTAACTCTCCTGCCAGATACAACGCATCAATCACGGTTTGAGGCTGAGACTGTATCCATTCACGGAGTACATCGTGAATCAGTTGGCGGCTATAGGTTTTAGCATCATCAGTAATTTGAGCACGTTCAATTTTGCCACTCTCAAAAGCAAACTCACGTAACAGCTTTTGGCTAAAGCTATCGAGTGTTCCGACAAATAGCTCATCCAACTGATCGATCACGAGCTTTAAACGCTCACAGGCATAGGCAATACGTGTCGCAAAATGCTTGAGAACATGTTGGAGTAATAAGTCAGATTCTTGCTCGGCCTCCAAAAGAATCTCTTTTTCGGTCAAACTCCGCTTGGCATCTAAATAGCGGTAAGTTTCGACCAAACGCGCACGAATTCGGCTTTTTAACTCAGCTGCAGCAGCACGGGTGAAGGTGGTCGCAATGACTTGGCGCGGTAAATATTTCTCAAGAAAAATACGCACCATTAAACTCGACAGCGTATAGGTTTTCCCTGTGCCCGCCGAAGCTTCAATTAAATGCAATCCGCTAAATTCAATATCAATAATAGGTTGATAAGACACCTGTACTCTTGAGTTCATGCCTTACTCCGAATGTTGAAATTGAAAAACCGGATGATACAGGTCATAGGCAAACTCATCACAAGCATGTTGAAGCAATGCTTGTGCATCTTGTTCTTGCAAAATGAAACGCCAGTCCTTATGCAACTTACACGCTTCATTTTGTGTCATATCGATAGCGGTAAATGACCCTGTTTCATTCCAGTATTTTAACAGCTCGGCATAACTCTTCTCATCCAGTTTTATTTTTTCTGTCGGATTTGTTGTTTCCCACTGATATACCTTGGCTTTTTCCAGAGGCTTTAGCATTAAAGCTGCTGGTAGCACCAGTGGTTGCTGTTGAGCATAACGCCAGATCTTAAACCACGGTTGTAAATACTGCCGAGCTTGCTCCGAACTAATACCTTTACAGATTACGGTTTGATCACTAAAAACCACTATACGGCGTCTTTCAGCTCCTGCACTTCCCTCATTTAAATAGGCCAACCAAAGCAGGTACTCTAACCAGACTTTTGCACGTCTTTTTGCCCGAGCACTTGATGCTTCCATGCTGACCCAATCCAGAGTTTCAGATTTAGGCACCGTAATATTCATGTGCAGCTGTTTGGCAATTCGCCAGCTTCGCTGAGTGGTTTGCGTGACTGCTGGAGCATAATGATGAAGGCGTTCAAGCAAGCATTCCTGTTCAAAAATACCCTGTTGCCAAGCACTGTACTGAACTTTGCCTACAGGCAACTGATCAAGTAGAGCCTCAGGCTGTGCCTGTTGTTCATTTTGCTGTAAAAAATGTCGAATGGTATAACGGCCTAATCCATCTAAAAGCAAAGGTTCGTTCTGATCTAGCTCCCCCACACTTCCCAAGTTTTCTACACCTAAAGTTTTTAAATAAAGTCGTGCAGGGAAAGTCACATCTTGTATCCACTGATGGCTATCTAAAACCAACATGTCAGGTATTTCTAAAGGATAAGATGTATTCGCCCAAGGCTTAAGAACACCAGATGCTTGCTGAATTTGCATTGCCACATTAAACCAGTGATCTTGGTAACGAATGTAACTGTTCTCAGCCATAAAACCTTTAGGGTCAAACGGCTGTAAATAATGTAAATGGTAGAGTTGTTTTAATTGAGACGGAATTTCAATACCTTCAATCACTTCTCGATCGGGTGCATCTGGCTCCGGTTTTACAATAAGCGCAAGATGTTCACGGAACTCTTGAAGAATACTAGAAGGATCTCTCACTTCACCGTCATTGACATCAAAGCCATTATAAAACAGCCATAAGTTTTCTTGAGCTAAAAGTAAGGCATCTAAGAAAGCACCTTGGTCATCCTCAAGACGGGAACGATCACCTAATTGTTGACGTAAGGCATCCATCAAATCAAATGGTACATGCGTATCACGGTTTGGAAACTGCCCTGCATCCAAGTTCAACATCACAATTAAGCGATAAGGTAAGGGACGAATTTGTCCAATCTGAGCAAAGGTAATCTGTCCAGTCGGTTCAGCTTGAGCCGTCTGATTTTCTAAAGTTCGCTGAATCTCATCTAGAATATAAGGCAAAGGCAAGGTGATTTTACGTAAGGTGCCTGTTTCTGTCTCGGCATAGTAGCTTGCGAGCGTTAACATACGCTCTTGTTTTTTCACAATTTCCCGAGCAGTTTTTAAAGCAGCAACACCGGCCTGTTCAAACTCGACAATATCTTGCGACAGCA
Organism: Acinetobacter sp. ABJ_C1_1; assembly: GCF_044684115.1. Classification (NCBI taxonomy): domain Bacteria; kingdom Pseudomonadati; phylum Pseudomonadota; class Gammaproteobacteria; order Moraxellales; family Moraxellaceae; genus Acinetobacter; species Acinetobacter sp. ABJ_C1_1. Next base: position 290,320 of record NZ_JBITPU010000002.1, read on the forward strand.
CTTGTAGCCAGTATTCAACGGTATGAACTTTTCTTTGCTCATGCATAATGAGCCAGTCACGGCGCTCATTTAAATCTTGATAAATCTGAATGAGCGTACCAATGAGCTCAAAATCGCCTGGTTGAACCTTGGCATAACTGAGTACCTGATTAAATGTAGCATGTTCGGGAATTGCGATACCGAGCGCTAACCGCTCTAAAGCAAATTTAAAACTATATCGATAATCATCATCACCGTCACATAAGCTACGTTTCAGATGCTCTGCATCAAGACCACGTTTAAACCCTGCATCGGCAAGTAAGTTTAAAATTCGCTCTACTTGAGCATATTCAAGTGCATAGCGCTGCTGCGTCGCATGTAAACCAAGCCAGTCAGCGAAATCATCAAAGCTAAATCGCCCTTGCATAAGGTGAATTCGGCCAATTACGGCACGCCATGCATTGAGTGCATCGAGTGACGCAATACCAGCAATTTTTACGGGTAAATGGACACCTTGCTCGGTTGCTGTAGCAGGAAAAACACTTCGTATTAAAGGCTCAACTTCTGCCAAGTTAGGTACTAAAACCAGAATATCATTTGGACGACGCGGCTGTTCATGTGGTTTAGCCAACCAGCCAATCAATTGCTCTTTCAATACTTCAAGTTGGCGCAATGTTGAATGGCAAACATGAATTTGAATGGAGTCATCGTTCGGTGCAAGTTCGTATTGTTTAGGCTGTGGTTCTACCAGATGCAAAATATCTGACTGAACTTTGCCAAGTAGACTCTCAGGAAAATCATCTACAAAGGCATCCACCCATTTACCTTCTTCACCTGTAGACAAGTTCGAAAGTAATGAGAAGTGGTCGCGGGCTTGTTTGCCTAGTCTTGTTAAAAGCGGATGCCTTGACTCACGTGCCTCAGCATTAAAGTTAAGCGTAAATTTATCAAAGAAATCGGCAATTTCAGCATCAGTCGCTTGAGGATTTTTCGCAATAAAACGCTCTTTCACACCTAAGTCATAACGTTGTTTCCACAGGGGATCGACACTATCGGCCCAATATTCCTGTGAAGGGTTATAGTGCAAAATCAAAACATCAATGTATTGTCCTAAACGGCGCAAAAACTGAAGCTGGCTAGGCGGTAAATCTAGCAAAGTAAAAACGACTATTTGCTCCGGCAAACGAGACAGTGCTTTCTTCTGGCGCTCAGGATGGTCTAATTCCTGCCAAAACAGCTCGTCAATTTGCTGCATTTGCATAAAATCATCATGAAAATGCTGCTGCCACAACCAGCGCTGCCAACGTTCTAATTCTTGTGTTTGCTGCAAAGTAAAAGCAGAAATTTCTTTATCTTTCTGCGCAATATACTTTTCGATATCCAGCGCTCGGCCTTGTACCCACGCTGCTAACCAGTTATTTGGACAAGTACAGGTATTTTCACACCCACGTTGGCATTGTCCCCGATAAACCATGTAGTTACTAAATAAATCGGCAACCTGCTCGGCAACCCAATACAACATTTTTTGTTTTTTTAGCTGCTTCTCAATCCCTTGTTCAAGCCGATCTGCGCTGTCATAAATACGTTGAACAATAGAATGTAATGGATGTGAGTCATCTATACTCATTTCATCAGGCTGAATAAACTCTTGTAATGCCTGATGTACACGCCATTTAAAAATCAAGCGTGGAATATTGGCCTTACGAACCTGTTCCTTATGCGCTGTGAGGACCTGTTGATAGGCATACCACTGGAAACCACGAACACGTTGATGGAACTGGTAATTGGCGCTCATTCCTTGTTGTTCTGCAAGTTTTTGTATCAGCCATTGCTCTACCGCAGGACTTGGCACAATAAAATGCTGGGCTTTCAAAACCTGTAAAGGATGCGTTGAAGGTTGGGACGTAGATGCCAGTACGCCCTGCAACAACACATCAATACGTTGACTTTGAATAACATGGATGCCCATTTATTTCATATCCTACTCGCATAATTTATGCACAAAATCATAAACATTCATTACTATACAACTGAATCTGACTATGTCACGTTGGTTTAAACACAGCATAATCTAACTTTAGGTGTCACTTGCCTTGTGTTTGGAAGGCACCCTTAAGGAACCCATTACAGGTAAACATTATGAAAATTGATAACATTCCTGACTATATTGATCCTAGCCTAAATCTGGAACAAATTCGCGATGAGTGTCACGAGCTCATTCAAAAAAGAGCTTACGTCTCTGCTGGTGCAGCAATTGTACCCATTCCTTTTTTTGACGTGGTAGTAGATTTGGGAATTTTGTCACAGCTTATTCCCGATATTAATGCCCGCTTTGGTTTAGCACCTGAACATGTCAGCGTCTATGATCCAAAAACAAAAACCATTCATTGGGATGAATTGCGTAAACGTGGCTTTCAATTTTCAGGTTTTGTGGTCGCGCGTACCACCGTTAAAAAAACGTTTAATGGTTTCTTTGGAAAAATTGTCACCAAGCAAGTGACTAAATTTATACCATTAGGCGGGCAAATTGTTGCAGCAGGTTTAGGCTATTTTATGATGAAGAAAATAGCCCAAACGCATCTTACTGATAGCTACAACCTTGCTAAACGTATTCAACAAAAAAGTCGTGGCACGGTTGTAAACTAAAATCAAATTCACGGCTGAGAGTTTAATCTGCTCTCAGCTGTTTTAAAATAGCTCTTAACACTTCTAAACGCGCAGTATATTTATCATCAGTGGCAACAATATGCCAAGGTGCATATTCGGTACTGGTTCGTTCAAACATATCTGCTGCCGCTTTCAAATAGTCATCCCACTTATCACGATTGCGCCAGTCTTCTGCGGTAATTTTAAAGCGTTTATGCGGTGTCTCTTCTCTGGCTTTAAAGCGTTGCTCTTGCTCATCTTTACTAATCGCAAGCCAAATTTTTACCACAATGGTTTCACTATCAAATAAATCTTTTTCAAAGCGATTAATTTCGTCGTATGCCCTTTGCCACTCTAAAGGCGATGCAAAACCTTCAACTCGTTCTACCAGCACTCGACCATACCAAGTACGGTCAAAGATTGTAATTTTTTCAGCTTCATTAATACGATTCCAAAAACGCCACAAATAAGGATGCCTTGCTTCGAAACGTTCAGGTGCGCCAATACAATGAATATCATATTCACGCGGGTCTAAGTTTTTCACAATTCGTTTAATGGCACCCCCTTTACCCGAAGCATCCATTCCTTCAAAAGCAATCACAAAATTACGTTTATCAAAACGCATGGTATCGGCAATTTTTTTACTGAGTTTATCGAGCTCTTTTTTGTAATCAGCTTTATCGAGCTGTTCTTTAGAAGGTTTTAACAAACTTTCAGGAATCTTTGCCTGCTGCCATTTACCTTTGACTTCACTTTCATGTTCAGGCAATTCACGCATATGTTGCAAAAGGTATTGGGCAAAAAATTGATCTCGCTGTTTTTCATCTTCACCATCAATAATGTACCAGTCGTCGGTAAAACGGCGGCGTAACTTTTGCAAAGTGTCGTATTGTTTTTTATTGCGCCAATCTAAACCGTGAAGCTTATGCCAGTGCTGTTCAGAAGGGTCTATTTTATCTAAACGTTTTTGCAGTGACTTCCACGAAAGGTCAAACCAAACCTTAATCACATCGACATAGTTATTTTTTAAATCCTGTTCAAACGCCCGCATGTTTTCCACATAGGCATCAAAACGAGCATCATCCAAAGGTTCCGACACATGCGTTGCGGTAACCAACAAGTCGCTATACCAATTGCCAAACATCACCACAATCTGGCCTTCAGTTGGAATGAACTCTGAATATGACTGCCAAAAAGCTTCGGTATCTGTCAGCACACGCGGTGCATCTGCTTTTACGCGTAAATATCTTGGATCTAACCATTCTCGAAGCTGCTTAACAGCCTCGCCTTTTCCAGCCAGTTCAATACCACTCATTAAAATGAGTGTACTTTTAGCATTTTTTTTGCCCCGACTATCTTTTAAAGCATATTGTGCTTCAATCAAATCGACTGAAAGCTGTTCCTCATCTCGAATTTCAAATTTTGGTTGTTGTTCACTCATAGTCCACTGCTCTAATCTTTTATTGTTTAATTTCGTCGTTATTTAACTTATGCGCTTAGATGATGAATTGCTATACAAATTATGTCATTGCGCCAAAATTCTGTCTAAAAATTGACGCATAAATCATTTTTTTTACATCTACTCGCCATAGTAGAAGGTTACAATGCCTCTTATGATTTTTTGCAAATAGCCCAATATTAGAGCCTTAAATGTCTAAACTCGCTGCTTTTGATGATCTTTTACAACAATATAAAACATTTAATTATCACGATAATCCAGTGCTTGCCCAACGTTTGCAAGATGTACAAACATGGCTAAAAGAGCGGATGAAAGATACTCATCACGACTTTTTTAATTTGCCAGAGCACAAGCTCATGTCAGAGTATTTTTTAAACCGTTTATATGGTGGTCCAGAGTTTGATGCACTTGCAGCACAAATTGAACGTTTATTGAAATATGCGCATAAAGCCGAAAAAGTCCTACCTGAAAATGCAATTAAAACAGGAACAAAATCGGTAAGTCTGGCTGTACTTGCAACTCAACTTGATGAACAAGTAGCAATGCAGCTTCTTGAAGACTACCCTGCCGATACAGTACTCACTGACGAGATCATGCGTTTAACCTTAATCAAGCTTGATCAGGCAGAAGCTCGTTACCAGCAACTTGCCCTTCTTGATGACTTAGGGGTAGCGTTAGATAAATACATGCGTTCATTTATGATGTTTACTGCTTTTAAAATGTGTAAAGGTATTGCTCAAAAATACCACTTCGAATTGATGTATGATTTTATTCAGGATGGTTTTAGCGCAATGAAACCATTAAAATCGGCTGAGGCTTTTATTAAGACTTTTACGGAAAAAGAACGTCAGATTGTTGAAAAAGTACATTCAGGACATCCGAATCCGTTTAGAGTGTGATAAGGTCGGCACATAGAAAAAACTCAACCTCGCGAAGTTGAGATTTTATTCATTATATTTGCATGATGATGCCTGTAAAAATAGACAAAATCTGTCATCATGCAGAACTTATTCCGTTTCACTTGAGTTTGAGTCTAGGAGAGACAATATGTCTAACGAAAACCAAAAGCCAACATCTCCAACTGAGCAGGCACAAAGTTCAGACAAAGTTAGCCCATTCCTAAGCTCACCTTTACCGCAAGGTACTCCTCAAGGGCAACAACAAACTTTACAGCAAACCTTAACAGATACACCTGTTAGCGGTTCTGTACCGAAATACAATTTACCACGTGGTGCTAGCAATACTGGCAACGTTGGTGAAACAACTCACTTTGGTTTCTCAACTGTTAAAACTGAAGATAAAGCTCAAAAAGTTGCAGAAGTATTCCACTCGGTTGCAAGCAAATATGACTTGATGAATGACTTAATGTCATTTGGTATCCACCGTTTGTGGAAACGCTTTGCAATTAACATGTCTGGTGTTCGCCGTGGTCAACATGTGTTAGATATTGCTGGCGGTACAGGCGACTTAGCAAAAGTATTTAGCCGTGAAGTTGGTTCTCAAGGTCATGTGGTACTTTCAGACATTAACGAATCTATGCTGAATGTTGGTCGTGATCGTTTGATTGATGCTGGTTGTACTAATGTCGATTTCGTTCTTGCCAATGCAGAAACATTAGAGCCATTTGCAGACAACAGTTTTGATCTTGTCACCATTAGCTTTGGTTTACGTAACGTGACAGATAAAGATGCTGCACTTGCTTCTATGTTCCGTGTGCTTAAGCCAGGTGGTCGTTTACTGATTCTTGAGTTTTCTAAACCAGTATTTGAGCCATTCTCAAAACTTTATGACCTTTACTCATTCACTGCTTTACCGATTATGGGTAAATTGGTTGCCAATGACTCAGAAAGTTATAAGTATTTAGCTGAATCAATTCGTATGCACCCAGACCAACGCACCTTAAAAGGTATGATGGAAAATGCTGGCTTCCAGAACTGTGACTATCACAACCTGACTGGCGGTATTGTTGCTGTTCACCGCGGTTTCAAACTGTAAGGGATAGCGATATGTGGTCGATTTTGGCACTCGGTGCAGTCGAACGTATCATTCATCATCTGATCGATCTGGATGCATTAACTCGCATTCAGCTCAATCAGTTACAGAGCAAAATGTTGCGTGTGGTCATCGATAGCCCGCAACTTTCTGTCGATGTATTCTTTGACCAAGAAAAAGTACGTCTTGAACCTACTGCAACTGGGCACAGCGAAAAACCTTCTATTTTTGAACAACGCCCTTTTGATCCACAATTTAAAATTTCTGAAGCAACAGCCACTTTGCATGTCAAAGATGTGGTTGAACTGATCAAACTATTGGTCAGCGATCCAGACCAGATTGGTAATATCCCGCTTCAAGGTGATTATCACCTATTACAGGATATTCAAAGAATTATGCAGCAAGCTGAACCTGATTTAGCTGCGCACTTATCAAAATGGGTTGGCCCTCAACTCGCTCATGAAATTGGCAAGATTCAACTTGCACCAAAGCATTTAAAACGCTCCGTGCAAAGCCATCTATTTTTTGCTGAAGATGCCTTAAAAGAAGACAGTGGTTTATTTGCCCCACGTTGGGAAATGGACGATTTAAATCAGGCTACGCGTAAGCTTAATCAAGACATTGACCGTCTAGAAGCTAAGCTACAGCAGCTCAATGCACAACTACAACCCACTCAAGACTAGGTAAGACTGTATATGATTCCGCACGTTTCACGTTTACTCGAACTTTGGCGTATTGCAGCGCACTATAGACTCGATACGTTGTTCCCTGCGGATGAATTACCTGTTAAAGCTCAACGTGCATTAAATATTATTAAGATGCATCCAGCTGCATGGTCGAGTCGTGAACGCAAAAACCCATTGAAGCTTAAAGAAGCTTTAGAAGATATGGGCCCGCTTGCAATTAAGCTTGGGCAGTTACTGTCTACTCGACGCGACCTGATTCCACCTGAAATACTCGCTCAATTGGTCTTACTTCAAGATCAAGTCAAACCTTTTGATAGCAATGTTGCCAAACAACGTATTCAAGATTCTTTAAAAGCAGACGTAAATACACTATTTGCTCGCTTTGATGACCAACCATTAGCTGCTGCTTCAATTGCACAAGTACATACAGCAGCACTGCATGATGGTCGTGAAGTTGTTGTTAAAGTTACTCGCCCAGACATTCGCAGCCAGATTTTACAAGACTTTGAAATTTTAGCTTGGCTAGGCAATACCTTAGAAAGTCGCCTAGAAGCTGCTCGCGCGTTGCATCTCACTGAAATTATTCAAGACTACCGCCAGATCATTTTAAATGAGTTGGACTTGAGTATTGAGGCAGATAACACCCGTCGTATGCGCCATTATTTTACTGGTTCATCCATGATGTATGTGCCAGAAGTCTACATGGACACCAAAGATGTCATGGTGGCTGAGCGTATTACTGGTGTGCCTATTTCAGATACGGCAACCTTTGACCGTTTAGGCATGGACCGTGCACAACTTGCAGAAAAAGGGTTAACCATTTTCTTTACGCAAGTATTCCGCGATAACTTTTTCCATGCCGACATGCACCCCGGCAATGTCTTTGTAGAAACCATCAATCCAAGCAATCCACGCTTTATTGCACTGGACTGTGCAATTATGGGTGAGCTATCTAAACACGACCAAATGACAGTTGCCCGCATGTTGCTTGCTGTAATGAACAGCAACTTTATGCAGCTTATTCAAATTGTGCACCAAGCTGGCTGGATTCCACCGGGTACAGACCAAGACGCTTTAGCACGTGAGATGCGCCGTACTGTTGGACCAATGGTTTCTAAACCAATGGATCAACTTGATTTTGCAGGTATCTTAATTCAAGTGATGGATATTGCGCGTCGCTTCCATTTAGAAATCCCGCCACAACTCATGCTGCTACTCAAAACTTTAGTGCATGTAGAAGGCTTAGGTACCGATCTTTATCCGCAGCTCGACATCTGGAAATTGGCAAAACCAATTTTGACAGAATGGGTCAAGTCCAATATGAACCCAGTTAAAAATGTCAAAGAGCTAGGTCAGCAACTTCCCGACCTGCTTTTAGGTGCTCAGGATTTTCCAAGCTTAATTATTGACAGTTTAAATGGCTTAAAAAATCAGTCTGCATGGCAAGACCGTCAGCTCCGTGAAATGCAGCAACTTCGATTGCAAATGGAACATCAGCAACGCCGTAGCTGGATGTTCGGTAGTAGCATGCTGATTTTGCTCACCATTGCGATTATTAGCCCTTGGTTTGTTTCCATTATTTTAATTGTGCTGAGTAGCTTATTAGCGCTTTGGCGCATATTGAAATAAGTTCTAAATCCCTTGCTAGTGCAAGGGATTTTTTTATGGCTAACTTTAATTTTTAAAAATATAGATCGCTTGTTCGTTCATTGCTAAATTAGCATTCATAAATGCTTGAAAAGAACAAACAATGAAAACACCTCATTCTGCCATTATTGGTGCAGGTACCGCAGGTTTAGCCACTGCCATTTTGCTTGCCCGAGAAGGCAATAAAGTAACTATTTTTGAACAAGTTGATGAGTTATCTCCGGTAGGTGCTGGGTTATTACTACAACCCGCAGGCTTAGCTGTATTTGAACATTTAGGTGTACTCGACAAAGCCTTAATATTAGGTGCGAGAGTCACAGGCCTAGAAGGACAGCTTCCAGACAAGCGCCTTTTAGTTAATAGTCATTATCACGAAGCATCAGCAAACCTCTATGGTCTAGGTATACACCGAGCCACTTTATGTCATGTACTCACTCAAAAGCTTAGCGAGTATTCAAGCCAGATTACTTGGTGCATGAACCATTCTGTTGAAAGCTTTGAAGAACATAACGATGAAGTTCGGATATTCGGCAGTCATCAAAACCAAAAGTTTGATGCTTGCTTTGATGGCCTACTCATTGCCAATGGTGCTCGTAGCCAGCTACGCCCCAAAGCATGGGTAAAGGTTGACCAAGCCTATCCGTGGGGTGCGGCATGGAGTATCGTGCCTGAGTGCCAAGTATTAGATGCTGAAATTCTGCATCAATTTTATGATCGCTCGAAAATTATGATGGGAATTCTTCCTACAGGAGCAGTTCCCACAGAACCTCAACAGCGCCTTTCGAGTATATTTTGGAGCTTACCTACCTCCCAATTACAAAGCTTTTTGCAAGATGAACAGGCGAAACAAGCTTGGTTAAAGCAAGTCTCGGAGCGTTGGCCCACAGTTGCAGAATGGCTAAAAAAGATTTTGTATAACAGTCCAACTCAGCCTAAATGGCTATCTGCAAACTACCGTGATGTCGTCATGACTCAATTTGGTCAAGGACGAATTGGGGTGATTGGCGATGCCGCTCATGCAATGAGTCCACAGTTAGGACAAGGGGCCAATATGGCATTATTAGATGCTTGGGCTTTTTCTCAATCCCTACAACAAGCTAAAAAGAATCAAAACATTGATTGGTCCCTGCTCTGGCAGCACTACCACCAGCTTCGTCGTTCATCCACCCAGTTTTATCAATTTCTTAGTCGCTTATTAACACCACTTTATCAATCTGACCATTGGTGGGCGGGAAGCTTAAGAGATTTAGTTTTCCCTTGGATGTATCAAATTCCTTATTTTCGAAAAGAAATGGCAATCACAATTTCGGGATTAAAGACAGGTTCATTTCAGCAACTTGATTATGATCAAGTCGCTCAAGCACCTAAAGAAAGCAGTGCGTTTCATTTAAAAAATGAATCTCTGTCTGACTATTAACCCAACCAAATAATAGTGAGTAACACATGAAGATCAGCCATCTTGATCACCTTGTTTTAACCGTCTCAAATATTGAAACTACCTGTAATTTCTATCAACCCGTATTAGGGTTTGAGGTCATCACTTTTAAAGGTGATAGAAAGGCCCTACAGTTCGGAAATCAAAAAATAAATTTACACCAGCAAGGTAACGAGTTTGAACCTAAGGCATTACAGCCGACTCCTGGATCTGCCGACCTGTGTTTTATTTCAGATACCCCTATTTCAGAAGTGGTTGCACACCTTAATCAATTAAATATTCAAATTGAAGAAGGTCCTGTGGAACGTACGGGTGCGGTGCACCCTATTCTTTCAGTTTATATTCGTGATCCAGATCAAAATTTGATTGAGATTTCAAATATCCTCACGCCTTAGTCATTTGAATAAGATACCGGTTGGTAATCGTTACAAGCTATTCATTACGCTGACAAAGACAAAAAGGACAAAGAATTTTTCCGCAAAGCGACGTTGATGCCGTACACTATACAAGCTATTTTTAGCATCTGATTGAAATCAATTTATAGTTTATATTTCTTTGGTGATTCCTCATGAATAACACGCAATGGCTCGATGAAGTAAAATTTAACGAACAAGGTCTTATCCCTGCCATTGCTCAACATCATCAAACCGGACGCATTTTGATGGTGGCGTGGATGAACCGTGAATCACTTGCGCTCACAGCAGAAAAAAATCAAGCTGTTTACTTTTCTCGTTCTCGCCAAAAACTTTGGCACAAGGGTGAAGAATCAGGCCATTTCCAAACGGTTTATGAAATTCGTTTAGACTGCGATGGTGATGTAATCGTATTACAAGTTGAGCAACACGGCGGTATCGCGTGCCATACAGGTCGTGAGTCTTGTTTCTACCGTAAACTTACCCCACAGGGCTGGGAAATTGTCGATGCACAATTAAAAGACCCTACTGCAATTTATGGTGACAAAGCTAAAACTGAAAGCCACGATCATGCTCATACTACTGAACAAGTGGATGTACTCGCTCACTTAGGGCAATTGATGCAAGAGCGTAAGCAAGCAGAAGCAGACACTTCATATGTGGCAAGCCTCTACAAAAAAGGCATCAATAAAATTTTAGAAAAAGTTGGCGAAGAAGGCGTAGAAACTATTATTGCAGCGAAAGACTACGCTGCTCAAAATACAGAAAGCAATTTAAATGACTTGATTTATGAAACTGCCGATTTGTGGTTCCATAGCATTGTCATGTTGGGTTATTTCGATCTTAATCCACAACTTATTATTGACGAATTAGCTCGTCGTCAGGGTTTATCTGGTTTAGTTGAAAAAGCTAACCGTAACAAGGTTTAAAATCACTCAGTGTCGAATATCGAAAAACCTAAAGCCACCTATGAGCAAGCAATTGCCATAGATAACGGACGTCTTGGGCAATCATTTAAAGTGATTGCCTATGCGGGTACAGGTAAAACTACTACATTACAAATGATTAGCGATGCCATGCCTGAACGGCGCGGTATGTATTTGGCTTTTAACAAAGCCATTGCTGGTGAAGCTCAAAACAAATTTCATCGCAATGTAGACTGCCGTACTTTCCATTCACTCGCATTTCGCAGTGTGCCACGTGGTGTGACTGATAAATTACGCCTACCTCGCTTAAGTCCAAGCTTTATTGCCAAAGAATATCGACTAGAACCAATTACGTTACGACGCATGATGGGCGGACGTTATGAAAAATACGTCTTAATGCCAAGTCGCCTCGCAAGTCTTGTCGCCAATGCGGTGAGTTATTTCTGTTCGACTAGCTCACAATACCCAGCTCCTCGACACATTCAGGCGCCAAACTGGTTACATCCAGACGATATTACTGCACTTCAAACTCACCTTTACCCAGCTGTAGAACGGCGCTGGTTAGAGTCTATCGATCCAAATCATCAAGCCGGAATTGGTCACGATATTTACCTCAAACTTTGGGCATTGTCTGAGCCTAATATTCCGGCCGATTATGTCTTATTTGATGAAGCACAAGATGCTGATCCTTTAATGTTGGGTATCTTACTTCGTCAAAAAAGTACACAGGTTATTTATGTAGGCGATGCACATCAGCAAATCTACGCATGGCGCGGTGCAGTTAATGCCATGCAACAACTGCCTTTGCCAGAGTCTCGCTTAACGACTTCTTTCCGTTTTGGAGAGGCGATTGCCGATGTCGCCAATGCGTTGTTAGGTGGTTTAAATGAGACTGTTCCTCTGCTTGGTAATCCGAACCAAAAATCGAGTGTAGTCAATAAGCCACATACCAAAATGCGTGATGCGATTTTGTGTCGTACCAATGCTCGCGCAATGGAGCTTTTATTAGCAGGCTTAGTTCACGGCGATAAAGTAAGTTTGCAGGCAGATCATCAAAAACTAAACCGTTTTGTAGATGCCGCAAGCCTCTTGAAGCAAGGAAAACGAGTTACAGACGTTCCCGAGTTAGCATGGTTTAACTCATGGCATGATGTGCATGAATACTGTGAAACCAATGAAGGAAGTGACATCAAACCTTTGGTTAAACTGGTAGATGATCACGGTACTGATCCATTAAAAAAAGCGCTTGCTAAAATTACTCCCCTTGAGCAAGCTGACTATGTCATCTCAACCGCCCATAAAGCAAAAGGACTAGAGTGGAATCGTGTTCATATTGAAGATGACTATCAATTTAAAATTAATGGCTTAGAACACAAGATTACAGATGAGGAATTAAGATTACTTTACGTGGCCTGTACTCGTGCTAAAGTAAGTCTAAACATCCATCATCTTTATGATCTGATACAACAATTAAAAGTAAGGGCGCCTTTAAGTCTTCGTAAGTCGGTTGGTTGAAGCGCTCATAATTAGGTGAGCCTATGAGACTTGAATCCATCCAATTTAAACATGTTGCTCTGTTTCATGACCTAAAGATCCAGTTTCAATATGATAAACAACCGATTACTTTAATTTTAGGTGAGCAGGCAACCGGTAAAAGTATGCTACTCAAGCATATTTACCATGCTTTAACGTGGTTTCCTGCTCGCTTGAAAGATGTTCGTACCCCGGGCGTAGTTATGCCTGATCAAGACATTACCCATTCTCGGTTACAGTCTAAAATAGAAGTCAGCATTCATATTCCCTCAGAGTTCGGGCAACTGCCTGAAACCACATCCGCACAGCAAACCGATACATCTGTTTGTAGCTGGAAACTATTTAAAACCTTAAATGCAACTGGCGTAGGAATTAGTCAAGTTGAAACTCAGCAGCTCGATCAAACCATTACCCTTTATCATCAAGTCACAAGAAAAGACCCACTTCAAGGCCTTCCCTTACTTGCTTACTACCCATCTGAGCGATTTGTTAACGATATAAATTTGCTGAATAAAAACCTGCCAGGGATTACTCAGTCTATTTCTGCTTATGAAATTAGCTTAATCCCGTTTACCACCTTTGCTCGTTTTTTTGAATGGCTACGTGAAATTAGCGATATTGAAAATGCACAAGCAGCTCATGTTGTACAACGAATTATTTCCCGACAATCAAACCCACAAAATCAGGAAGAACTTTTGCGTCAACTTCAAATCGAATTGACAGGGCAGCCTAAACAACTGCCTTCACCAAATTTATATGCGCTGAAATCGGCATTAAAGATTATTTTTCCAGAACTTGAAGACATCTATTTACAATATCATCCACGTCTTCAACTTATGGCACATTACAAGGGTGAAGCTTTAGCCTTTCAACAACTTTCCAATACCACAAAAACATGGATTGCACTCGTAGGCGATGTGGTTCGCAGACTTTGTTTGCTCAACCCATTGAGCTTAGACCCTTGCCTTGAAGGCGAAGGAATTTTGTTAATTGACCAGATCGATTCACAACTAGATGCTCTGCATTGCTCAGAAATTTTAAATCGACTTCATCAGGCATTTCCGCGTTTACAAATTATAGTGACTGGAAGCCGTGAAGAGTTACTTGAACATGCAACTGCTTATCAATGCCTTAAATTAGAACATGGCAAAGCAAGCCAACTTGATTTAAATACGGCTCAGCAGCAGCTTGAACACCTTTACACCCTCTTGCACCGAGATGAAGTTTTAGCGCCGCATATAGATCCATTGCCACTTGATACCGAACCTACAACCACTCAAATTGACAATTTGTATCAGCAAATCCAAAGCTTAAATGAACAACAAAAAAATGAATTATTACGTATGATTCATACAGGAGATACTTCGGAAGAAACCTCATCTCTTTAAAATTTATTATCCATATAGCTCAATTTTTATAATAAAAACCGGATTCGCTAAATATACGATGAAATCTGTTTTTTGAGCTGAAAAATCACTAGATGTTGTTACCGCATGTAATAACATCAGATTTTTAATGATTTTTTAGTGTACAATAAATTTCATTTTGCGTTTTTATTATTCAAGTTGCGCAATACAACTTGTTTCTCGCTTTATTTTTCTAATTTGGTCGGGTTTTCAGAATATAAGCTTTGGAAATCTCTTTGAATTCCTATCTATTCTGAAATTAAAATTTCACCTTTAGGCTTCGGTCTAAATTATATATGGATACGAGTGTGCTACCGATAATTATCTTATTACCGTTAATATTAGGCACCACCCTTGTTTCATTGCTTCAACGGTTTTCACGTGGAGTAACGGCTTTAGGGGCGATCGGAGTCAGTTTAACCAGTTTTGGTTTATTACTGACTCAGGCTAAAACTGTGCTTGGTGGTGCAAGCATTCAACAAAGTTGGGATTGGTTACCGCAATTAGGAATTAATCTAAGCTTTAGACTTGATGCCCTTGGTTTATTATTTTCTCTTCTTATTACCGGTATCGGTACACTCATTTATATTTATGCCTATTATTATCTAGGCCCTAAAAATTCATTAAGTAAACTCTATTTATTACTCATGCTGTTTATGGCAGCAATGCTGGGTATTTCCCTTTCTAACAATTTAATTATTTTATTAGTGTTTTGGGAACTTACCAGTATTTCATCCTTCCTATTAGTCGGTTACTGGAGTCATTACGAAGCTGCTCAACGTGGCTCGCGTATGGCACTTACCATTACAGGTATGGGTGGACTCGCCATGCTAGGTGGATTTGTCTTATTAGGACAAATCACAGGAACCTACGAAATTAATGATATTGTCGGAATGAAAGACCTTATTCAAAGTCATCATCTTTTCGTTCCGATGCTTTTGCTTATTTTACTCGGTGCTTTTACTAAAAGTGCTCAGTTCCCTTTCCATTTTTGGTTACCCAATGCAATGGCAGCACCCACTCCGGTGTCGGCTTATTTGCACTCTGCAACCATGGTTAAGGCAGGTATTTTCTTATTAGCACGTCTTCTACCTATCTTTATTGGTGCCGCGCTTTATCACAACATTGTCACGTTCGTCGGCCTATTTACACTCTGTATGGCTGCATGCTTTGCCATCTTTAAAGAAGATTTAAAAGGGTTATTGGCTTACTCCACTATTAGTCATTTAGGTCTTATTGTCTGCTTATTAGGTATTGGTTCACCTTTAGCGGTTGCTGCGGCAATTTTCCATATTATTAACCATGCTACCTTTAAAGCTGCCCTGTTTATGATTGCAGGGATTATTGACCATGAAACAGGTACACGTGATCTTAGAAAATTAAGTGGTGTTTGGCAGCTGTTACCATTTACCGCAACGCTCACCATGATTACCGCGGCATCAATGGCAGGTGTTCCACTGACCAATGGCTTTATTTCTAAAGAAATGTTCTTTACCGAACTGTTGGCGAACCTTTCAGGATCGGCTGTTATTTTTGCAAGTATTATTGCAACGCTTGCCGGTATTTTTGCAGTCAGTTATTCAATTCGTTTAGTGCACGGCGTATTTTTTGATGGTCCATTGGGTAAACAAGTACCAAATAAAAATGCCCATGAACCACCGATTGGCATGCGAGCACCAGCCATATTACTTGCGACGTTATGTATTTTTGTTGGTATTTTCCCTGCCCTACTGGTTGAGCCTTTAGTTAATAGCGTGACACGTGCAAGTCTAATGCAACCTGATTTTGCAGGAACTCATCTTGCAATCTGGCATGGATTTAATGCTCCTCTTGTGATGAGTATTATTGCTTTGATTGGTGGCACGCTTTTCTATTTTGCTTTAGCAAAAGATGGCATGATTCGTAAAATCGACCTCGATCCACGACTTGGTCGTTTACAAGGTCGTGTTTTATTTGATTTGTTCTTAAAACATTTGCTATTAACTAGTCGTAAAATCAAACAAAAAACTGAGAATGGTTCACTACAAAGTTACCTGTTCTTAATGATTGCTTTTAGCATCATTCTGGTCACTTTGCCTTTACTCAATCAAGGCCTTACCACAGGTACACGCGAACTCACACATGCACCATGGATTGCAGTTGTTCTTTGGCTGACCTTATTCTCGGGTTGCTGGATGATGCTCTGGTTCCACCATGAGCGCATTAAAGCTGTACTCATTAGTGGTGCAATTGGTCTCGTGGTTACTATGGTATTTGTTACTATGTCAGCACCTGACCTAGCACTCACCCAAATTACGGTAGATGTGGTTACGACTGTACTTTTGTTGATGAGTTTATCTTTATTACCACAGCTTACGCCTTATGAGTCTACTCGCTCTAGACGTTTGAGAGATGCATTTTTAGCAATCATTGGTGGCTTAGGTATTGGCTGGATTACGTGGCTCATTTTAACGCGTGACCATAATTCGATTTCATGGTTCTTTGCTCAGCAATCTTTACCACTTGGCGGCGGCTCTAACATTGTAAATGTCATTTTAGTTGACTTCCGTGGTTTCGATACCTTTGGTGAAATTACCGTACTAGGGATTGCTGCGATTGGCGCGCTCTGTCTTATGGATGGCATGCGCGTACACGGCACCACCATGACACAAGGCCTCACCTATCGCTTTAACCCATCTCCGCTCATGTTCCGCATTACAGCCTCTTGGGTGTTACCTTTAGCGCTGGTGGTAAGTGTCTATATCTTTATGCGTGGACATAACTACCCTGGCGGTGGTTTTATTGCAGGTTTAATTACCTCAATGGCACTTATTATTCAGTACATTGCTTTAGGTCAAGACCAAGCAGAACAAATGTTAAAAGCACAATCGGGTCGTCTTTATGAGGTCTGGATTGGTTCCGGTTTAACAATTGCAGGCTTAACAGGTATTGCTGCATGGTTCTGGGCACGTCCATTCTTAACCAGTGCGCACGTCTATGTTGAGTTACCAGTTTTAGGAAAACTACATCTGGCTTCAGCAGCAAGCTTTGATTTGGGTGTGTATATCACAGTGGTAGGTGCCACTATGCTACTCATTTCTGTATTAGGGGACTCTCGCCATTCGAGTATGTCTGGTCCTGTACCTCATGGGGAGAAATCATCATGATCAGTTTAGAATTCTTACTGGCCTCTGCCATTGGGCTACTTGTTGCGACAGGCATCTATCTCATTTTACGTGCACGTACCTTCCCTGTGGTATTGGGATTAGCCGTACTCGGTTATGCAGTTAACCTATTTTTGTTTGCGATGGGTCGCTTGCAAGTGAGCTCACCAGCAATCCTGACTGAAACCACCAATATTACAGATCCACTTCCACAAGCACTTGTTTTAACTGCAATCGTTATCGGTTTTGCGACCACAGCGTTTATTGTACAACTGGCTTTACGCAGCCGTTATGAATCAGGTAGTGACCACGTTGATGCTAAAGAAGATATTTCTCCAACATACGACCCACGTGAGGATGAGCCGTGATGTTTGATTTTTTATCTTTTTGGCAAGCTAATACACCAATTTTCAGTATCCTCATCCCGGCATTCACTGGTTTTATCTTATTGCTTTTAGGTAACCCTGGCGCCGGTGCATTAAAAGAAGATTGGCGACAACCTTGGCGTCGTGGCATTAGCCTCGTCTCAGCAATTGCTGGTTTAGTCACTGCGATTAGTTATCTAATCGTTGCAAATACTGGTCAAATCACGGTTTACCAGTTAAGCGAGTGGTCAGCACCGTTTGGTATTGTGCTGGTACTCGACCGACTTTCTGCATTTATGCTGGTTTTAACCTATGCATTAGCAGTTCCAGTTTTATGGTATGCCAGTGAAAACTGGGATACCAGAGGTCGCTATTTCCACGCCATATTCCATTTTCTTTTAATGGGATTATGCGGAGCATTTCTGACAGGCGACTTATTCAACCTATTTGTTTTCTTTGAAATCTTGCTCATGGCGTCGTATGTCTTGTTGCTACATGGACAAGGCAAACCGCGTTTTCAGCTTGGCGTACACTATGTCATTATCAACCTTTTAGCCTCTGCTCTATTCTTAATTGGCCTTGGTATGATTTATGGCAGTGTAGGCAGTCTAAATATGACTGACGTTTCACGCCTTTTACCAACTTTAGATGCAGACCAGCATAAATTAGCAGTCGCTGGCGCCTTACTCTTATTTGTCGTGTTTGGTATTAAAGCGGCCATGCTACCAGTTGGTTTTTGGCTACCAAAAACTTATGCGGTTGCAAGTACACCTGTCGCAGCGATTTTTACCATTATGACCAAAGTAGGCATCTATGCCATTTTGCGTGTC
This sequence comes from Acinetobacter sp. ABJ_C1_1, assembly GCF_044684115.1. NCBI lineage: Bacteria > Pseudomonadati > Pseudomonadota > Gammaproteobacteria > Moraxellales > Moraxellaceae > Acinetobacter > Acinetobacter sp. ABJ_C1_1. The sequence goes on from NZ_JBITPU010000002.1 coordinate 308,780, forward strand.
AATGGAACGGTATTTAACGATGTACTTAGCCAAGAAATCTTTAAAAGTTGGTTACTTCCAATTGGCTTAATTACGTCTCTATACGGTGTGATTGGAGCAATCGGTGCAGATCGCCTTAGACGTTTTGTTGGTTTTATGGTGCTGTCTTCGATTGGCACATTATTGACTGCCATTGCTATGTCAAATACACAAGCGTGGTCAGGAGCACTATTCTATTTAGTTCACAGTACACTGATTGGTGCAGCATTTTACTTGTTCTGTGGCTGGATGACGTCACAGCGTGGTGACTTTAAAGACCATTTAAAAATTGCGCCAAGAATTAAGCAAGAAAAAGCAGCGATGCTGACTTATTTCTTAATTGCAATGATGCTCGCAGGTTTACCACCTTTTAGTGGCTTCTTTGGTAAAGTATTTATTTTACAAGCGACTGTTGAAACTGCATATCAAGGCTGGGTCATTGGTATTGTGCTTGTGGTCAGTCTATTAAGCATTATTGCGTTAACACGAGTCGGATTTATTTTATTCTGGCGTGCTTCACCACCAGAGGAAGACCCAATCAATCCTGCGTATATTATTTATCGTGCTTTACCTGAACGAGCACCGCCACGTAATGATTCAGTGATTTATATTTTGCTTGCAGGTTTAGTGGCTTATGTCGTGTTTGCTTCACCTGTGTTGCACTACACCACAAGTACTGCTCAGCAAATTCAAAATCATGCCTTATATCAGCAATCTATTCTTAAGACTGATCAAAATGGTGAAGTCATTAGTGTCCAGCCTTATGACTCAACTTATTTACCTGAAACAAAATACGGTGGAGAAGTTGAAGATCATAATGCCTACCTCGTTCCGGACATTATTTCTAAAGACACATTCAACGGTGTACATATTTCTGAATATAAACATCGCCAAATTCAGCAGCAAGAAAAATTGCAAACACCAACCATTGCTGATGAAAGTCAACTGAAACCTATGGAGCCATAACAATGCAACTATCTAAATTGCTTGACCGCTGGTTCCCGCATCCATTTGTTTCTTTTTTAATTATCATCTTTTGGTTAATGCTCTCGCATAGTCTTGATGCGAGCGACCTACTTATGGCTGTAATTTTGGGGCTTGTGATTCCTCGATTAGTTCGACCTTTTATTACTAGAACACCGCACATTCATTGGCAACCAGCAGTAAAACTATGTTTTGTTGTACTGTGGGATATTATTATTTCCAATTTTCGCGTTGCTAAGCTGGTGTTAGGGTCACCAAAAAAATTGCATCCAAAATGGTACCGTGTACCGCTAGAAACAGAACATGAGCAAGTAAATTCTTTACTGGCAATGATTATTACCACAACACCAGGTACAGTCTCTGCTGGTATTGATCAAGAGCGTGGTGACATTTTGGTACACTCGCTCAGTACAGAAAATACTGAAAGTGATGTGCAAGACATCAAACAACGCTATGAGGCTCCACTCATGGAAATTTTTGATGTGAAAAGCAAATCGGAGGACAACACATGACCATCCTACCTTATGCACTTGGCATTAGCTTGATTGCCATCACGATCTCTATGTTGCTGTGTCTTTTTCGGATGGTAATGGGACCATCAATTGTAGACCGCCTTTTAGCACTCGATACTCTTTTTCTAAATGCAACTTGCCTGATTGTGGTATTAGGTATTTATTGGACCACCACCTCTTTATTTGAAGGGGCTTTATTGGTTGCCATGCTAGGGTTTGTTTCGACAGCTGCTTTGGCACGTTATTTCACCACTGGCCATGTGATCGATTAAAGGGAGGTCAAAATGCAATTTACAATGGAAATTATTGTTTCGATCTTTCTAGTTTTTGGCTCGTTCTTTATGTTGGTCGGTTCAATCGGAATGGTACGCCTACCCGATTTATTTATGCGACTCCATGCACCTACCAAGTCGAGCACATTAGGCTTAGGTAGCTTTTTAATTGCTTCAATGATCTTTTTTGCTTTCCAAGGTCGCTTTGGTTTTGCCGAATTACTTATTACACTTTTGGCTTTTATTACGGCACCTGTTTCAGCCAATTTAATTGCTCAAGCAGCGCTACATTTACGCTTACGCTCGCTGAGTGGTGAAGTTCCTGAAGCTATTGAACGCCCATTACCATGGGATCGTTACAAAATCGGACAGCGCTTTTCACAAAGCAAACCTCCAATGGAACCTCCTAAGGAATAAAAATTTGAACAAATAAAAAAGCCACCCAAAGGTGGCTTTTTTATTTTGAGTACGAATTACTCTTCGTCATCTGACTTACGTTCCGGTAAATCTTGTACCGCTTTTTCAATAAGACCAAACATATAGTTACCATATGCATTCGTCTTATCGTAATGGAAACGTAAGCGAGGTGTAATACGGGTTTTAATACGACGACTGAGTTCATGACGCAAGAAACCAGAAGCTTTATTCAATACATCTAAAGTTTCTTTATTCGCTGCTTCACTTTGTTCGTCACCGAGCTCACGCCCCATAACGGTAACGTAAACTTCAGCATATCCCATATCAGCACTGACTTTCACGGCTGAGATGGTCACTAGACCACCCAGACGCGGATCTTTTAACTCCTGACGGATTAGATCAGACAGCTCACGCTGTACTGAATCCGCCATTCGCTTTAAGCGTTGGCTACCCGCCATTAAAGACTCCGTTTAATCAATTGAACATCATATACTTCGATCTTATCTTGTACTTTGATGTCTTTATAACCTTTCACCGCAAGACCACATTCCATACCGGCGCGAACTTCTTCAACCACATCTTTATAGCGGCGTAATGATTCAAGCTCACCTTGGAACACAACCACGTCATCACGTAATACGCGAATCGGTTTATTACGATGTAATGTACCTTCAAGTACCATACAGCCTGCTGCTGCACCAAACTTACTTGAGTGGAATACTTCACGTACTTCAGCAACACCCAAGATTGTTTCACGGTGTTCAGGAGCAAGTTTACCGCTCATGGCATCTTTCACATCATCAATCAATTCATAGATGATGCTGTAGTAACGAATGTCGATACCATCTTGGTCACTTCTCTGACGAGCAGCTGTATCAGCACGAACGTTGAAGCCTAACAATACAGCTTCTGAAGATTCAGCAAGAATCACATCAGACTCTGTAATCGCACCAACACCCGAACTAATTACACGAACTTTTACTTCATCAGTAGAGAGTTCATATAAAGCAGCATTCAATGCTTCTAAAGTACCACGTACGTCTGTTCTTAAAACAACGTTCACTGTAGGAACATCTTTTTTGCCCATTGACGACATGATATTTTCAAGGCGCATCGCGCTTTGACGTTCAATACGTTTTTGACGTTCACGGTCAGCACGAGCATCGGCAACTTCACGTGCTTTCTTCTCGTCATTTACAACAAGAACTTCATCACCTGCCATTGGAGCATCTGGAAGACCCAGAATTTCTACTGGAATAGATGGTCCTGCTGATTTAATCGGCTTACCGTTTTCATCAGACATTGCACGGACACGACCATAAGATGAACCTGCAAGAACAAGATCACCAATATTTAATGTACCGTTTTGAACAAGAATAGAAGTTACTGCACCACGGCCTTTATCAACACGCGCTTCAATAACAACACCTTGCGCAGCACCTTCAGCAGATGCTTTTAATTCCATCAATTCTGATTGAATAAGAATTAAATCAAGGAGTTCATCAATACCCTGTCCAGTATGTGCAGAAACTTTAGCAATCGGAACATCACCACCCCATTCTTCTGGAACGATTTGTTTCGTTGTTAATTCATTTAACACACGGTCTGGATCAGCAGATTCTTTATCCATTTTGTTGATTGCAACAATAATTGGAGTACCTGCTGCACGAGCATGGTCAATTGCTTCTGCAGTTTGTGGCATTACGCCATCATCTGCCGCAACAACTAATACCACGATATCTGTTGCTTTAGCACCACGTGCACGCATTGAAGTAAACGCAGCATGTCCCGGTGTATCAAGGAATGTAATAATTCCTTTGTCTGTTTCAACGTGATACGCACCAATATGCTGGGTAATACCGCCTGCTTCACCAGCCGCCACTTTCGAACGACGGATACGGTCAAGCAATGATGTTTTACCATGGTCAACGTGACCCATGATAGTAACAACTGGTGGACGAGTTGTTTGCTCACCACGTGCTTCTTCAGCCGCTTCAAGCAAGTTATCTTCCGCTTGTGTATCAGAAACTAGAACAGGATTGTGTCCCATTTCTTCTACAACAAGTGCCGCTGTATCTTGGTCAATAGCTTGATCTTGGTTAACCAACTCACCCATTTTCATAAGTGTTTTGATAACTTCACGTACTTTAATCGCCATTTTTTGAGCAAGATCGGCAACAACAATACTTGAACCGATTTCTACATCGTAGACTTGCTTTTTAACTGGCTTTTCAAATCCATGCTTATTTGCTTGGCTTGATTTTAAACCACGTTTGTTATGGTTAACGAAGCTTTGCTCTTCTTGACCACGACGACCGCCTTTCTTACCAGCACGCGGGTTAGTAGTTGCACCACCGCGTTTAATTTCACGGTCTTCTTGCTTGAATGAATCTTCATAAGCTTGGCCAACAAGACCTGAAGCAAGTGGAGAATCATCAATTACACGAATTGTGGTAGTAGCATCGTCATTTGAATATTTAGATGCCATTTTGCGCATTTGTTCAAGCGTACGTTGCTGAGCTTCTTCAGCCGCTTTACGACGTGCAGCTTCTTCAGTTGCTTTTAACTGAGCTGTTTGAGCTTCACGCGCTTTCTTTTGCTCTAATGTTTCTGCTGGTTTTGGTGCAGGTTTTACTGTACCACCACCACGTTTTTTCACTACAACAGCAGCTTTAGGAGCTGACTGTGCAGCGCTATCTTGTTGGTGAGCAGCACGCATCGCATCTAAAGTTGCTTTTGCTTTTTGCTCTGTTTGAAGACGCGCTTTTTGCTCTGCAGTATCACGCGCTTGTTGATCTGCACGTGCTTTAGCGTCTGCTTCTGCACGCGCTTTAGCTTCTGCTGCAATTTGTTCTGGATTTGGTTTAGCAAAAACCTGTTTTTTACGTACTTCTACGTTAATTGTTTTTGCTTTACCTGAAGTACTTGCAACTTTAGCGGTACTGGTTGTTTTACGTTTCAACGCAATTTTTCCTGTGTTACCACTTTCCTGACCATGCACTTTTTTCAAATGATTGACTAAAGTGTCCTGTTGTTCAGTGGTAATAATGTCGTCTGCTGTACGTTGAGGCAAACCTGCTTCGCGAGCCTGTTCTAGGAGCTTCTCAACAGGACGTCCTACACTGAGAGCTAACTCTTTAATCGACTTGTCCGTCATATTTCATCTCCTAGTTAAACCATGATTCGCGAGCTTTCATGATCAATTGACCAGCTTTTTCATGACCAAGACCTTCAATATCAGAGATATCGTCAGTAGCCTGATCTGCCAAATCATCAACGGTAATAATACCGCGAGCGGCAAGCGAGTAAGCGATCTCAGAAGTCATGCCTTCCATTGTGAGAAGGTCTGCGCTCGGTTCTTGAATATTTTCTTGCTGTTTCAAAGCATCAGTAAGAGCTGCTTCTTTTGCACGACTTTGCAATAACTCAACCAATTCAGCATCAAGCTCAATTTCGTCAAAAGTTTCAGCAGGAACATAAGCAATCTCTTCTAAAGAAGTGAAGCCCATTTCTACCAATGCCATTGCTAAATCTTCTTCAATATCTAAACGTGATACAAACATGTCGAGATATTGCTGAGCTTCATTTTGCTGACGAGCACGATACTCTTCTTCAAGCATCATGTCGAGTTTGTAGCCAGTTAAATCAGAAGCTAAACGAACGTTTTGACCTTGTGAGCCAATCGCACGAGCTAATTGATCGCTGGTTGCAAAAATAATATCGGCACTTCTTGCATCTTCATCAAGCACGATGCCTGAAACATCAGCTGGTTCTAATGCGCTAGCAATGTATTGAGCTGGATCATCAGACCAGACCACTACATCAATACGTTCACCGTTTAACTCTTGCTGTACGGCTTGAATACGCGTACCACGCATACCAATACATGCACCTACAGGATCAATACGGTGATCATTTGTTTTAACTGCAATTTTAGCACGAACACCCGGTTGGCGTGCTGCTGCTTTAATTTCAATAATTTCTTCAGAAATTTCAGGAATTTCTTTTTTCATCAAAGCAATTAACATTTCAGGCTTAGCGCGTGATAACAACAACTGTGCGCCACGGCCTTCACGGTTAACATTATACAAGATAGCGTTTACACGTTGCTTTGGACGAAGGATTTCTTTAGGAATCATTTCTTCGCGAGCAAGATAAGCTTCTGCGTTATCACCCAAGTCAATGATAAAGCCATCTTTGGTTTGTTTTTTCACTTCACCGTAGATCAACTCACCCACTTTAGATTCGTATGCATCAGCAACTAAAGCACGCTCAGCTTCACGGATTTTTTGTACGATAACTTGTTTTGCAATTTGTGCAGCAATACGACCGAACTCAATAGATTCTACTTCGAGTTCACGCACGTCACCAATTGACCATTTAGATGGATCAACGTCAGAAATCGCATCTTGGCAAGCTGGCATTTCATGATCTTCATCTGCCACTACAGTCCATTGACGGAACGTACGGTAATCACCAGTTTTACGATCAATCTCTACACGAAGCTGAGCTTCTTCAGCATGCGTACCTTCGTAAAATCTTTTCTTCGTTGCAGCAACTAAAGCTTGTTCTAAAGCCTCGAAGATCGCTTCACGACTAACACCTTTTTCATTACTAACCGTTTCTACAACGGTAAGAATTTCGCGGCCCATAAGTCACCTACCGATTTCTTATATAATTTAAATAAATTTAATCTTGATAGATCAAGTTTGCTTTATCGATATTGTTGCTGTCGATATCAAGCACATGCTTTCCTTCAACTTCAACCTGAATCTCTTCATTTTCAAGGTCTACAGCAAGGAGTTTTGCTTGAAATTTACGGCGATTTTCTACTGCTGCAATTAAACGCAAAGCAACTTGTTGTCCAATGTAACTTTGCAATTGTTCGAGTTGAAAAAATGGGCGATCCCAACCTGGTGAAGAAACTTCTAAAGAATACTCACCTGAAATCGGATCATGAACATCCAACATCGCGCCGACTTGTTGTGTAACTCGTACACAATCTTGTACGCCAATACCACGACCTTGTTCTACTTCACCATCTTCATTAATCACTGGTTCAGCATTTTCATCAACCGGTCTATCGATATAAATACGCAATAATGAACGTTTACCTTGTGGAAGGAATTCAATTCCCCACAGGTCAACACCACATGCCTGCACTGCTGGAGCAATCATGTCATACAATGCTTGGGATTTATTTGATAATTTCATTTACTCTCGTCATTCTCGTGCGATTCAATCGGTTGTTTTAACCGACACAGACCTACTATAGTGAAGCATGACTATTTGACCAATTGATGTCGACACTACACGATAGCGATACGATAACCAATAAAAAAGGGCGTTAATCGCCCCTATGTAGCACAGAAAACAATAGTCCACTGTGCAAAAAGGCCCACCTGTCTGTGAGCCTCTTTTAAGAAACTTGGTAGCGGGAGCTGGATTTGAACCAACGACCTTCGGGTTATGAGCCCGACGAGCTACCAGACTGCTCCATCCCGCATCAACGTGCAAAAATTATATACAAATATCGAAAAAAGTCAATGTAAACTTATCCAATATTCGCTTGATTAAGTTGCACCTTAATCAAATTGGTAGCGGGAGCTGGATTTGAACCAACGACCTTCGGGTTATGAGCCCGACGAGCTACCAGACTGCTCCATCCCGCATCAATAAACTGCTTGCACTCAACTTTCTGGTTCAAAGTTGGTGCGGAAGGGGGGACTTGAACCCCCACGCCCGAAGGCACTACCACCTCAAGGTAGCGTGTCTACCAATTCCACCACCACCGCAGCTTGTGGGACGCATTCTAGTCCTTCCAACTGCAAAAGGAAAGCCCTATTTCGAATTATTGACCCGTTTTTGGTGCATTTGGTGAAGTTTCAGGCGATGTTGTTTGAGCTGGTGCTGTTGTTTGTACAGTTTTCAAGCTATAAGCTTCCGTCGTCTGTTTTTTCGCAAAAACAGCGAGAGTTAAACTCGTTACAAAGAACAATGCAGTTAAAACAGCAGTCAAGCGAGTAAGGAAATTACCCGAACCCGATGCACCGAATACAGTTGCTGCACCGCCACCACCAAAAGAAGCACCAGCATCTGCGCCTTTACCATGTTGCACTAAAATCAATGCAATCATCAGTACAGCTAAAATAATATGTACAACAAGTACAAAAGAGTGCATACCCTATCCTCGTTATTTGCTTTGCGCGAAGGCTTGTACAATTTGATAAAAAGATGCTGCATTTAATGAAGCACCACCAACCAACGCACCATTAATGTCTGGACATGCAGCTAATTCAACAGCATTTTCAGCTTTTACACTACCACCATATAAAATAGCAATATCTGCACCTGCTGAAGTAAGCTGACATAAGCCTTCACGAATTTTAGCGTGCATCGCTTGTGCATCTTGTGGAGAAGCTGTTTTACCCGTACCAATTGCCCAAATAGGTTCATAAGCAATCACGACTTGGTTTTGCCATTGTTCAGCAGTCACTACAGGTGCAATATCACAAATTTGCTGTAAAACAACTTGCTCTGCATGGCCTTGCTCACGCTGTTCAAGACTTTCACCCACACAATAAATGACAGTCAAACCCGCATTTAATGCATTTTGGAGTTTCGCCTTCAAAATTTCAACGTTGTCGCCAAAAATATCACGGCGTTCAGAATGCCCGACCAGTACGAAATTAATTTGGCTATCTTTTAATAATTCTGCACTAACTTCACCAGTATAAGCACCTGTACCTGCAACACGCGATACATCTTGCGCAACTGTATATACTGTTCTTGCAGCATCCTGCAATTGCGACTGTACTGTTGTAAGTGCAATAGAAACAGGGGCAACGCCCACATGGCAGCTTTCATCTGCAATTTGGTTTTGTTGCAATAATTGTTTAAATTCTTCTATAAGTTGGTTGGCGTTAGCACGCATTGGATTCATTTTCCAGTTGCCAACTACCCAAGGCGTAATCGTCGAACCCGACATACTGCTCACCTTTCATCAAAAATGCAGCACATTCTACACGCATTTATACAAATTTCAGATACTTTTCTTTAATGGGATTACTTATATCTTTTCTACTCTTTGAAATTAAAAAAACTTTCTAAGGGTTCAAACTTAAACATTCTAAAAATTAATCTATAAAAACTTCGACTGGTTCAAGCTTTAACAGTCTGAGTAGGACTAGAGCAACATTTTATAAGGTAGTAATTTTACATAACAAAAGTATAATTTTTCATATACCAATTATAAACACATTAGCATAGGCAGGCAGATGTCAGCATTACATACATCTCCAAAATTTACGGGGTTTTTTCGGCGATTAGTCGAAGAAAAGCATGTGTCGGCAGCGACCATGCAAAATGCATTAGATGCAGCAAAGAGAGCTAAGCAGGATACAGTCGCATATTTAATTGAAGAGGTTCATCTCTCCCCTTCTTTATTGGCTGAAACAATTTCTGCTGAGTTTGCTGAACCATATTTTGATCTAGATGTATATGACACATCTCAGATTCCTAAAGATCTGGTCGATCAAAAACTGATTTTAAAACATCGGATTTTGCCCCTTATTCAAAGAGGGCAAATTTTATATGTCGCGACCAGCAATCCAAGCAATATTGAAGCGATTGATGCGATCCGTTTTAACAGCAAACTGATGGTTGAACCTGTCATTGTTGAGCACCATAAACTCGAAAAAGTTTTAGGTCAGCATTTTGCAGAAGAAAGCAGCTTTGACTTTAATGATGAAGAGTTTGATCTTGATGTCAGTCTTGATGGCCCTACCACTCAAGAGGATGAAGAAGAAACACCACAAGGTGATGAAGCACCCATTGTTAAATATATTAATAAGTTGCTCATTGATGCCATTCGTATGGGTGCTTCAGATTTACATTTTGAACCGTATGAAAAATCATATCGGGTACGTTATCGTGTCGATGGCGTGTTACGTCAAATTGCCAATCCACCTTTACAACTTGCGAACCGTTTGGCCTCACGTTTGAAAGTCATGTCTCAAATGGACATTTCCGAAAAACGTGTTCCACAAGATGGTCGTATCAAACTCAAACTATCAAAGACTAAAGCAATTGATTTCCGTGTGAACTCACTCCCTACCTTATTTGGTGAAAAGTTAGTTCTTCGTATTCTTGACCCATCAAGTGCAATGCTGGGGATTGATGCATTAGGATACGAAGAAGAACAAAAAGCTTTATTTATGGAAGCTTTAGATAAACCACAGGGTATGCTTTTAATTACTGGGCCAACAGGTTCTGGTAAAACTGTATCTTTATATACAGGTTTAAATATTTTAAATACTGAAAGTTCTAATATTTCTACTGCCGAAGATCCAGTGGAAATTAACCTTGAAGGTATTAATCAGGTTAACGTGAACCCCAAAGTAGGTCTCACTTTTGCCGCCGCGCTTAAATCCTTTTTACGTCAAGACCCTGATATTATTATGGTGGGTGAGATTCGTGACTTGGAAACAGCAGAAATCGCAATTAAAGCTGCACAAACGGGTCACATGGTGATGTCAACACTGCATACTAACAGTGCTCCAGAAACGCTAACCCGTCTACGCAATATGGGGGTCCCCTCTTTTAATATTGCAACATCAGTAAACCTAGTTATTGCACAGCGTTTGGCACGACGTCTTTGCTCTCAGTGCAAAATACCTGCTGACATTCCTAAACAAAGCTTATTAGAAATGGGTTTTACCGAACAAGATTTAGCACATCCAGACTTTCGCGTTTTTCAACCGGTAGGTTGTTCTGAATGTCGTGAAGGCTATAAAGGCCGTGTCGGTATTTATGAAGTAATGAAAGTTACACCTGAAATTTCCAAGATTATTATGGAAGATGGCAATGCTTTAGAAATCGCGGCTGCTTCTGAAAAACTGGGGTTTAATAATCTACGTCGTTCAGGTTTACAAAAGGTAATGCAAGGGGTGACCTCTCTACAAGAAGTCAACCGTGTGACCAGTGAATAAGACACTATTTAAAATAAGGATAATCTAATGGCTGTCAAAAAGGCACAAATGATGCCGACTTTTGCTTATGAAGGGGTTGACCGTAAGGGCTTAAAAATTAAGGGGGAACTTCCAGCTAAAAATATGGCTTTAGCTAAAGTAACCTTACGCAAACAAGGGGTGACTGTTCGAACCATACGTGAGAAACGTAAAAATATTCTTGAAGGTTTATTCAAGAAAAAAGTATCAACGCTTGATATTACTATTTTTACCCGACAACTGGCGACCATGATGAAAGCCGGTGTACCGCTGGTACAAGGCTTTGAAATTGTCGCTGAAGGTTTGGAAAACCCAGCTATGCGTGAGGTAGTACTTGGTATTAAAGGTGAAGTTGAAGGTGGCAGTACCTTTGCTTCAGCTTTAAGAAAGTATCCTCAACATTTTGATAATTTGTTTTGTTCACTTGTTGAATCTGGTGAACAATCAGGTGCACTTGAAACCATGCTAGACCGCGTTGCAATTTACAAAGAAAAAAGTGAATTGCTCAAGCAGAAAATCAAGAAAGCAATGAAATATCCTGCAACGGTTATTGTAGTAGCGATTGTGGTGACTATTATTTTGATGGTTAAAGTCGTACCCGTTTTTCAGGATCTGTTTTCTTCATTTGGAGCAGAATTACCAGCATTCACACAAATGGTCGTGAATATGTCGAAATGGATGCAAGAATATTGGTTCATCATGATTATTGTATTTGGCGCAATTATTGTCGCCTTTCTAGAAGCAAAAAAACGTAGTAAAAAGTTCCGTGATGGTTTAGATAAACTAACGCTTAAATTACCTATTTTTGGGAACCTGGTCTATAAAGCAATTATTGCCCGTTATAGCCGTACGCTTGCCACAACATTTGCAGCAGGTGTTCCACTCATTGATGCGCTTGAGTCGACTGCTGGTGCAACCAATAATGTCATCTATGAAAAAGCCGTTATGAAAATTCGTGAAGATGTCGCAACAGGTCAGCAACTTCAGTTTGCCATGCGTTTATCTAACCGTTTTCCTTCTATGGCTATACAAATGGTTGCAATTGGTGAAGAATCTGGTGCACTAGACAGCATGCTCGATAAAGTGGCTACTTATTATGAAAATGAAGTTGATAATGCCGTTGATGGCTTAACTGCAATGATGGAACCTTTAATTATGGCAATTTTAGGGGTACTGGTAGGCGGTCTAGTAATTGCTATGTATCTTCCAATTTTCCAAATGGGCTCAGTTGTATAATGCAAGAAATCATTGCTTATTTTATTCAAAACTTAACTGCTCTTTATATTGCTGTTGCACTTGTGAGTCTATGTATTGGTAGCTTTCTGAACGTAGTGATTTATCGTACTCCAAAGATGATGGAGCAAGACTGGCAGCAAGAATGTCAAATGCTCCTCAATCCAGAACAACCGATTATTGACCATGAAAAACTGACATTAAGCAAACCTGCTTCCTCATGCCCCTCATGTCATCAACAGATTCCTTGGTATCAAAATATTCCTGTCATAAGCTGGTTAATGCTAAGAGGAAAATGTGGACACTGTCAGCACCCGATCAGCATTCGCTATCCAGCGATTGAACTACTCACCATGCTATGTTCACTGGTGGTGGTTATGGTGTTTGGCCCAACCGTACAAATGCTTTTCGGCCTAGTCCTCACATGGATACTAATTGCCCTCACCTTTATTGACTTTGATACACAACTTTTGCCTGATCGCTTTACCTTACCTTTAGCTGCCCTTGGCTTAGGTATTAATACCTTTAATATTTATACCTCACCAAACTCAGCCATTTGGGGCTACCTTATCGGCTTTCTATGTCTTTGGATTGTCTATTACCTCTTTAAAGTGATTACCGGCAAAGAAGGTATGGGTTACGGCGACTTTAAGTTACTTGCAGCTTTAGGGGCATGGATGGGGCCATTGATGCTGCCGTTAATTGTGCTATTGTCATCTTTACTAGGTGCAATTATTGGCATCATTTTATTAAAGTTACGTAATGAAAATCAGCCTTTTGCTTTTGGTCCATATATTGCGATTGCTGGTTGGGTTGCCTTTTTATGGGGTGATCAGATTATGAAAATTTATTTGGGAGGTTAAGATGGCTTTTATTCTGGGAATCACAGGTGGAATTGGTAGTGGAAAATCTGCTGCAACACAATGGTTTGAGTCCCAGGGAATCCAAGTCGTCGATGCCGACATTGTTGCGCGTGAAGTGGTTGAAAAAGGCCAACCTGCTCTTCAAAAAATTCAGCAAACTTTTGGAGACTGGGTACTTCAACCCGATGGTAGTTTAGACCGCCGCGCCTTACGTGAATATATTTTCCAAAATCCAGAAGCGCGCCACACACTCGAACAAATTACCCATCCTGCAATCCGTCAATCTATTATTCAACAGCTACAAAATCCCAAAAGTCCCTATGTGATTTTAGTTTCACCACTTCTTTTTGAAACCAACCAGCATGAATTAGTTAATCACACCCTATTAGTTGATGCGAGCGAACAAACTCAAATTCAACGTGCAAGTCAGCGCGATGGGCAAAACCAAGAACAAATCCAGAAAATTATTGCTGCACAAATGCCACGCGAGCGTAAACGTGAACTTGCCAATGACATTGTGTTTAATGACGGATTACTCGAACATTTATATCAGCAATTAGAGCCTTTACATCAAAGCTATTTGAAGCGCGCCAACTAATCTTGCTTATTTTGCTGCTGAATCTTTTGTGCCAAGCTATCTTGCCTAAACCAACGCCAAGGCTGTAAAGCACCTATTCCCATACCTACTAAGCCCACCACAATCGATGGGCTTAATGACTCGCCAAGTAAAGGTACAGCTAAAATAGCAGCAATAAACGGCGCCAAAGTCACAATACTTCCCGTTTTAAAAGCGCCTAGTCGTTGAATGGCAGCAACATAAGTCAAAGTTGCGATAATAACGACAAATACACCGTGGAAAATGCCCTGTATCGCTAAATGAACAGGACTAACTTCCATAAAATGCTTAGGCAGAAATAAAGCATAGATGGGTAAATAGATAATTGCAGACCAAATCGCAACACTTGCCATAGAGTGCCATGCGGAAAGTTTCCACTGTTTAAGTAATACAGTGAAAATACCCCACCAAATCGCACTAATAAAAAGAAGCAAATCCCCCAGGCCAAAAGCAGAAGCATTACCTTGCAACATCAACACACTCATGAGAGCCAAGGCAGTGATCATAATTGCCAGACTCACCCATGTATGCTTATCAAATGGTTGTCTAAATAAAATGTATGCTGCAATTGCAGTACAAATTGGAATACAACCATTTAAGAAAATTGCAGCATGTGCAGCAGGGGCATAAAGAAACGCGGTGTAGACGGTAAGACAATAAATGACTCCACCAATGAGCGCCAAAATAACCGCATGCTTACTCCATAAAAAAGCGAGATCTTTTTTATAAATTAAGATAGGCATCAAAATTAGAAAAGCAATAGCAAAGCGCAGTGCAGCAATATCCCAAGCACTGATATGCCACTGTGCATTTAAACGGGCAAAAAGCGTAAACCCACCCCAAATGCACATGGTTACCAATACAAAGAAATACCCTTGCTTACGGGGAGACATACTAAGACTGCTTTAAAACGAGAAAGGCAGCTCAATTATACCTTAGAACGCTGACGGCAAGCCTCATAAAGTGCCATACCTGTTGCCACGCTTACATTTAGGCTCTGCAAGTTTCCAGACATTGGAATATAAACTTTATGATCACACTGTGCCTGAGTAATTGGGCGTAAACCCGTATCTTCAGCTCCCATTACGATCACGACTGGGCCAGAGAAATCACATTTTTGAATTGGTAATGCGCTTTCATCAAGCATGGTGCCAATGACACGGGTATGAGTGGTTTCTTTAAGATGGGCTAATGTACGAGCTAAGTTTGTTACTTGAATGAACTTAACTTTCTCGGCCCCACCCGCTGCCACTTTACGAGCAGTTGGGGTCAAACTTGCTGAACGATCACGAGGCACTATCACGGCCTGAACACCCATTGCAGCGGCTGTACGAATACAAGCGCCTAAGTTATGTGGGTCAGTCACCTGATCTAATGCCAGCAATAAGGCATCTGGAGTTTCAGCCAAAATCTGATCTAGATCTTTTTCATTTAACGTCGGATGCGGACGTACTGCTGCAACTACACCTTGGTGGAATGGCAAGCCTGCAAGCTTCTCAAGACTTTCACGGCTTGCTTTTTGTACGCTAATTCCAAAAGGCTCAGCCAATTGTAAAATCTTTTGTAAACGTTGATCATCGCGCCCCTTCAATGTAAACAAGGTCAGCACGCGCTCCGGCTCAAGTTCTAACAATGACTCCACTGAGTGAACGCCATAATAATATTCCGGTTTTGCCATGAATGACCTCTAACAACGTTTGAGCAAAAAATAAAAATCCTGCAAAGCCAACTTCACAGGATTTCTTTGGGCATAGTGTACCCGATTTAAACAGGAATTTCTTAGCCTTCTAAATGGCAAACATAATCGAGTACTTCATCAGTCTCGATTTTAAAAACGCTATTGCCTGGTACATAAAATGATTGACCAGCGCGGAACAATTCACTTTCATTGCTATCTGCAATTTTAACGCGACATTCACCTGAAATAATTTCCATACGCTCAGGAACATGTGTTTCAAATGTTAAAGGCTGCTCAGTCGGCAAAATAACACCTAATGTTTTTTTCGTTCCATCTTCAAATTGCACGGTATGGCTGATACATGCTCCACCAAAATAAACATTTGATTTTTTGATGACCGTTACATGATCAAATTGGGTTGAACTCATGCACACTCTCCAGATAATGCCGCATTTATATAAATTATGATGAATGTAGTTTAATTGTGCCTAAATAACTAATCAATCAGTTTTCATATGGATAGACTTGTAATTTCCACTGCTGTAACTGAATTTTTTTAGCAAAAGCGTGCGGTAAATTTACTTCAATATTTCGACTCTTCGACACTATTGCATCATATCTGCAAACTTCATCGTGATTTTCATCGAGTAAAACCCAATAAACTTTCTCTGCTGTTGGGTGAGTAACAGCAGTTGTAACCACTGGTGAACCATTATCCATGCCAACATGAAAATTGTCTGGGTCATTTTGCATTGAAGCTGACTCATAAACCAGAAAATCGGCACTATTTTCATCAAATTGCTGGCTATCATGTACAAGCACACTTTGTTTTAAAGTCGGCCAAATACAATAACGCAGATAATGTTGATCTATGACTCGATTGTCCGGATACCTTCCAGTAGCAACATAATCTCTGATATGTGCTTCAATATTATGAAAAATACCTGAGCATCCACCCCACATACCCGCCAAAATCAATTCAGTATGAGAGTAGCTATCTCTCATTAAATGAAACCATTCATCACTTTTGAGCCAAGCATCGACGGCAGCTTTTTCACGATAAGACACAATAGAGTCAGCATCACGTATCAAAAAGCGCTTAACGGTTGGATCATCCATAACTAAAAAGCGCCAAAATAAGCCGGATAATTGTTTCTGTGAGGCACTCACCTGTACCACTTGTGCGCCATTTGCTTGTAAACGCTGCTGCACAAGTTCAGGAACGGTATCATCTAAATAGAACCGACAAGTCCATTCAGGATAGATTTCTTGAGCGAGCTTAGTATTTAAAATTGAAGTTTCACAGTAACGCGGATTTGCTCCAAATAAAGAAAAAGCAATAATGTTTTCTTGTGGATTGGAACTAAAGGGTACAGGCTTATAAGTGGGTATATTTAAAGCAGGCTCATTCTTTGTGAGTTCTTTTTTTGTTGAAATAGCTAAACGCCCAAATTTAATCTTTTCTTCCTTTTTATTTAAATGATGGCAAACTTCAGTTAATCCATCGTATAGATTTGTATTAACGTTAGAACCACTTGCTTGAATGGCTTGCATATAATGTTGATATGCATCTTCATAACGGCGTAACCGCAGCTCAGTATAAGCTAAATCAGATAATGCTCCCGGATGCTGTGGTACTAGATTTACCGCTTTTTTTACATGCTGATAAGCTTTGGCATAATCGCCTTGTGCAGCAGCCTGTTTAAATGCATTAAAATGCTGATTTAAAATTTTATTCATTTCAGCAGGATTAATTTTTTTATGGCGGTTCATCATTCCTATTGGTGCTTTCGGTAAGCTTAATGTTTTTTTCATTGTAAAGATCCGCAATCTTGCTGTTCTATTATTTCAGTTAGAATAATAGATCACTTGTAGCAAATTCAAAACTTCTCTATCTTTAACCCATAATTTGGCGCGTTGGATGCGTTTATGCTCACACATTTAACTTTAATCAATTTTGCATTAGCTGATCATTTAGCTATTGATATAGAACAAGGATTTAATGTTCTAACAGGTGAGACAGGTGCCGGAAAATCATTATTACTGGATGCACTTTCTGCCTGCTTAGGGGAACGTACAGATACAAATTATGTCCGCTATGG
This sequence comes from Acinetobacter sp. ABJ_C1_1, assembly GCF_044684115.1. Classification (NCBI taxonomy): domain Bacteria; kingdom Pseudomonadati; phylum Pseudomonadota; class Gammaproteobacteria; order Moraxellales; family Moraxellaceae; genus Acinetobacter; species Acinetobacter sp. ABJ_C1_1. The sequence goes on from NZ_JBITPU010000002.1 coordinate 326,483, forward strand.
TTCGGACAAGGCGGATATCACCGCTGTTTTTACTTATCAGGACAATAGCCCAGAAGCAAAATGGCTACAAGATCATGAGCTTGATGATGACTCTGGGGAAATTCATTTACGTCGTGTTATTTTCGCAACTGGTCGTAGTAAAGCATGGGTCAATGGACGTCCGAGCAGCCTCTCTGAGCTTAAAGAATTAGGTCGTTTATTGGTTCAATTATATAGCCAGCACAGCCAACAACAGCTACTTGAACCACCTTATCCAAAGCATTGGTTAGACCGTTATAACAATTTTTATGTCGAAGCAAACGATGTTCGTGAGGCCTATAGCACGTGGCAACGCACAATTCGTTTACACCAAGCAGCTTTAGATGCTCAAGCAACCCGTCTACAACGTATTGCGACCTTAGAGCTACAAATCGAAGAGCTTGAAGAAGTCATTCAAACCGATTACAAAGAAATCGAGCAAGAGTTCGATCGCCTCAGTCATCATGAACATATCATGCAAGATTGTAGCTATAGCCTGAATGCGCTTGATGAAGCTGAGCAAAACATTACTCAAGAAATGTCATCGATCATTCGCCGTCTAGAATCTCATGCGGGGCGTAGTGAACAGCTTTCTGAAATTTATAATTCTTTACTCAATGCTCAAAGTGAAATTGATGATGCCACATCAAATTTACGTCAGTTTATTGATCGCCAAAGTTTTGATCCTGAACGAATGGAAGAACTGAACTCTAAGTTGGAAGTTTTCCATCGTCTAGCACGTAAATATCGTACTCAGCCAGAGACACTTAAAGAAGAATATGAAACTTGGCAAAATGAGCTTGAACAGTTACATCAACTTGAAGACCCAGAAACTCTTGCAGAACAAGTAGAAAAGTCACATCAAGAGTTCTTAGACAAAGCCCAGCATTTAGACAATATTCGTCGTGAAGCAGCTATCCCACTTGCCAAACAGTTAACCGAACAAGTAAAACCTTTAGCGCTACCTGAGGCTCACTTTGAGTTTAAGTTTGAACCATTAGAGCAACCAAGCTCAGAAGGTCTAAGCTTCATTCAACTTTTATTTACTGCCAATAAAGGCATACCACCACAACCATTGGCACGTGTGGCATCGGGTGGTGAGCTTTCACGTATTGCACTTGTTATGCAAGTGATGAATGCTGAAAAGACCGAGGCAGAAGTTTTGGTATTTGATGAAATTGATGTCGGGATTAGTGGTGGTACAGCTGAAGTGGTTGGTCGTTTACTTGCCGATTTAGCTCAGCATGTCCAACTGCTATGTATTACTCACCAAGCACAGGTCGCTGCACAATCTGACCAACATTTGTTAGTTAAAAAGCAGCAAACTGATCCGGCAAGCAGTACCATTGTACAACTCGATGAAAATCAGATTATTTCTGAGTTGGCACGTATGTCAGGCGGTGTTGAAATTAATGAAACAACCTTGCAGCATGCCAAACAATTACGTCAACTTAAATTTCAAGCTTCTTCAAATTAATAAAGAAAATGAGAGAAAAAGATTGGCGAAATCCGATTAACTCTTGTATGTTGATAAAAAGAACCTATATACATAAAAAGGGTCGAGAGACCCTATAGCGACATTTTTTGAGGGAGAACCGCTTAGGTGACCAAACAATATATGACTCACCGTTGTCTGATTGCCCCGCCAGAAATGGCAGATGACTTTTTTGCAAATACTGTAATTTATCTTGCCCGTCATGATGAAGAAGGTGCTCAAGGTATTATTATCAATCGCCCTGCTGGCATCCAAATTAAAGAACTACTCAATGATTTAGACATTGATGCAGACAATGTAAATCCGCATGAGGTTTTACAAGGTGGTCCTTTACGCCCAGAAGCTGGCTTTGTCCTTCATACTGGCCAACCAACATGGCACTCTTCGATTGCTGTGGGTGAAAATGTCTGTATTACTACCAGTAAAGATATTCTCGATGCAATCGCACATAACGAAGGTGTTGGTCGTTACCAAATCGCACTTGGTTATGCGAGTTGGGGTAAAAACCAGTTAGAAGATGAAATTGCTCGTGGTGACTGGCTCATCTGTGATGCCGACATGGATCTGATTTTTAACTTGCCGTACGATGATCGTTGGGATGCAGCCTATAAAAAAATTGGTGTAGATCGTACATGGCTGGCTTCTGAAATCGGGCACGCCTAATGACCGCAACGCAATCAAAATCAATTATGGCTTTTGACTTTGGCACTCAAAAGATGGGAATGGCGATTGGTCAGTCTGCAATTGAAAGTGCTAACCCATTACCACTTTTTGTGATGAAAGATGGTATTCCCAACTGGGACCAACTTTTAAAAATTGTGAAAGAGTGGCAGCCTGATTTATTTATTGTTGGTCTTCCATTGAATATGGATGATAGCGAGTCAGAACTTTCAACACGGGCACGTAAGTTTGCACGTCGCTTACGCCATCAAACCAATATTGAAACGTGGATGGTCGATGAACGACTCACCACTCGTGAGGCAAGAGAAGAGCTTGGCTTTTATCAAGAACAAGGTCGTGCCAAGAAGTTATCAGCCGATAGTTTTGCCGCGGCTTTGCTAATTCAGAGCTGGTATCGCAATCCTGTTGGTTTAACGCCATAAAATAAAAAAGCATGTTTCAAACATGCTTTTTTATTGAGTTTAAAAATTTAAGCTTTTTATTTTTCAATAATATGTACTGTAGCAGTACGGCCAGACACAAAAGCCAACTCATTTTTTGGTGCTTCGTCTAATACAATTTTTACAGGTACACGCTGCGCTAAACGAACCCAACTAAATGTCGGGTTTACATTTGCAAGCAGTTTCGAACTACTTGAACGCTCACGATCTTCAATACCCGATGCAATACCCTGCACATGGCCTTTAATTTTTTGTCTATCACCCATTAATTGCACAGTTGCTTCATCGCCAATATGAATACGGTCTAATTTTGTTTCTTCAAAATATCCCACAACATAAAGCTGCTTACGATCTAGCAATGCTGCAACCGCTTGTCCAACTTGAACATAATTACCCGGACGCAAATCAAAGTTAGATAATGTTCCATCTGCTGGCGCCACAACAGCCGCACGGTGCATATTGAGTTCTGCTAAATGTAAATTACTTGTTGCTGCTTCAACAAGTGCCTGTTGCTGTTTAATAGTCGCTTCAGCTTGTTGAATAGCAGCTTGGAGTTGCTCATGTTCCGCGTGTGATTGATCGCGAGTTGCAAAGACCTGATCTTGTTCTTGCTTAGAAATCGCACCATCCATTAAGTTTGAATAACGATTTGCGTTTTTCTCGGCTAACTTAATGTTAGTACTCGACTTAATCAAGTTTGCTTTGGCTTGGGCTAGACCCGCTTGTGCTTGAGCATAGGCCGCTTTTGCTTTTGCCAAATCAGATTTTGCTTGCTCTACATCTAAAGCTCGGCGAGAGACATCAATTTTAAAAAGCACCTGACCTTTTTTTACAGTCTGGTTATCTTGAACCAATACTTCCGTTACAAGGCCTGCTACATCTGAAGAGACCTGAATAACGTCACCACGAACTCGACCATCACGTGTCCACGGCGCTGCATTATAGTAGTTCCATAAATGCACAATGGTATAGACAGCAATCATTAATGCGACAATCAAAATCACTGGACGGATGACTTTTTTCAACTCCAATTGATTCATTTTACTCACCTAACTCAATCTTTAATCTGGCAATCATCTTTAAGCACCTAACCCAACAAAAATTTGGTGTATCACCAAAAGTAGTAAAAGGTAAAAACACAAATTGAAAATACTGGGTAATGCAATCCAGCCTTGTGCAATCCATTTGTTGGTTAAGGGACTTAACCAGCGAAAACATATATATGCAAAAATGGCTTGGACGAGCAAAGCAGGCACGTAAATACCGTAGACATTAAACTCACCCATGCGCTGTGGCTCCTGTAAACGTACGATCTGCATTCATTTGATTTGATGAAACATGACACATGCTATAAGCAATATTATTTAGTGAAATAAATAATCTTTGACGCAGAGTCATATCTTCAATATTTGAAGCAAGTTGTTTAAGTTCAAATAAGGTTTGGTGAATGTGCTGTACCAATACATCACTTTCACCTTTTTCATTTTCTTTAGCTCTAAATAGCTCATCTAAATCTTGTTGCAAACGGCCAATGTGATGGGCTAATTCCGAAGATATCGGAACTTGATTTGCTAGCTCTTGTAGTCGGCTTAAATCAATGATCGCACTTGATTCAACCAAAGCCTGTTGAATAGATTTTTTAATCTCTTCTGACTGAACCATTTTAGTATTTAAGACACCAACACGGTCTAACATCCCCCGTAAGTGAACTTTAAATTCAATACCATAAGGAATGTATATGGCTTGGCGCATCGCACGGTAATGTAAAGCCAAAATACGGTTTGCACTGGTATCGGGTGACATGGCACGCACAACATCAATAACGACTAATGACACCAATACGCCCATGACCATACCAAATGAGCTATCCAAATAAGACACTGCGTCCATGCTGTAAGCATTGTGCAAGTTCAGCCCCATCATGGTATTAATACCTAGCACCATCCCGACTGGCATGAGTGCCTGATTCGCCATCATGGAAACCGCAAACAAGAACATTGGTAATAAAACGAGTCCAAGTTCCCAAAACGTTGTGACATGAGGAAAAATACCAAACGCGTAAATAAAAACTAAAACCGCCGAGGCCACACTGCCCCATATAAAAATACGCAAGACAGGAACAGGGTTATCTAGGGCCGTTAAGATACAGGCAGTTACTGCACCGATCTGTGCCATCATGAACCCAGCTTTCCAGCCAGACAGAATCCACACGCCAGTCACAATAAATGTAATGAGTACCGCACTAATACCGCCTCTGACGGCTACGCCATGATCTCGGTGCAAACTTGGATATTTAGTTGTCATTGGGGTAATGTTATCTGGTATCTCTTTATTACCCTGCTTGATGCGTTGCCATAAAACTTTTACAGCTAGAACATTACTAATAAAGTGGCGGACATCCATTTTCATGGCAGCCAATAGCACTTGTTGATGTTCAGAAGCAGAGTCATTTAAGTTCAAAAAGTCATTTTCAAACTCGTCAGGTAACTGCAAAACATTTTCATCAGTCATCTGGTCTTTTTGTTCAAGAAAATGAATCACATGACCTGAAAGCTGTTTTAATTTGTCTGAATGACTTTCAATAAAATTAAGTTCTTGCAACTGTTTAATTCGTTCAGATAAGGCAACCAAATTTGCAACCACCATCGACATTTGATGGAGCATTTCTTGCAAAGGCTTGGTCATGCCATGCAACTCACCTTTTTCATAGCTCAAGTGAACTGCTAAAGCATGAATATCGGTGGTATCACGAGTAATCGCAGCCAAAAGCTGTGTATTGTTTTGCTGTTGATCTGCATTTAACAAATTTGCAAACAGATTCTCTGTATCTTTGAGTGTTTTGGTTACACGCTGCTTAATTGCCGAACCAATATGCATGGGCAAAATAGTTGCCGAAACTACAGCACTGGAAATCACACCAATTGAAATCTCAAGTACACGCGCCAAAGCGATATCAAAAATATTGTACTGATCAATATAAGTAATCGCGTTATACGCAATCATTGCAGTTGAATAACCCGCCAGCATAAATGCATAACTGCGAGGCGTCCGATCGAGTAAGGATACATAAAGCGCAAAGCCCACCCACAGTGATAACACCACCGTAAATATCCACGGCGTATTAATCAGATGAGGTGTTATTGTTAACGCAACAATGGCACCACCCACCGTCCCTAAAACACGATAGACACACTTAGACGACACCATACCCGAATAAGGGTTGGCGATAATCAGGACGGTACCAATCGACCACATTGGATTAATCAGGTCTAATTCAAACGAGACAAATAATGCCAACATGCCGGCAATAAATGTCTTTATTGCAAAAATTAGATCAAGCTTACTCGGGCGAAAAGCCAGTATTTGCTTTAATAACATGAACTCATCTCAAATACAGATTTGAACTGATGAGCATGCTCCTCAGTGTCCCCTTGCCTTTTAAAAAGACAACACGACTTTGTCATTTGCCTTATAGACAAATGAGTTAATGAGAGCATCCTTCAATACAATGATTTTTCCTACATCTCTGCATAATGTGCCGAGATGATTTCAGATTGACCGCTATTTATACGACCAAGCTTAGGAAAGGAGAGACATCGAAAAAGTCGGTAGAGTAAACCAATTTCTCGATTAGATATTTTGTTGCATAATTTTTTCAAATTAAAGTTATTTAGTCAACTAAAATATCTTAATTTGATAATTTGATATGTTTTTAGTTAATCATATATGATGTGCGAATCAAGAGAACTTTTCTGATTCTGAGCGTAAAATATTTAAATCAGGTAGTTATCTTGGAATTGAGACAAATCTTCAATTTTTCTGTTATAAGAACTCAAGTGTGACCCGTTTATTAAGGATACGAATAAGACATCATGGCAATTTCAAGTTTTGGCAAAATTTTAACCGTACTGGATTTATTTTCAGTTTCACGACCAGTGATTAATGTCGATATTATTTGCGAAGAACTTGGCTTGTCTAAACCGACTAGCTACCGTTATCTAAAAGAACTCGTATCAGCCGACTTATTAAAACGTATTAATGGTACTTCTGGCGATTACACTTTAGGCTCAAAAATAGCAGTTCTTGACTATGTATCAAGAACAACAGACCCATTGGTCCAAATCAGTACGCCGTTTATGCGCAACATTGTTGAACGCACTGAACTTTGCTGTTTACTCACCTATTTAAATGATGACTACTGTATTGATATTCATCATGAAATTTTTAAAGATACTGAATTACTTTCGTATGGCCGAGGCTGTCCACGCCCGATATATGTTGGGGCATCACCAAAAACAATGGTGTCACATTTAAGTAAACAGCGCATGCATGACTACTATGAACGTTTTAAACATGAACTGTCGCAGTCAGGGTTTGCTCTAGACGAACCAAGCTTTATTCAACGCATGCGTAAAATAAAGAAACAAGGCTTCTATTTCTCACAAGGTGAGATTGACCCTAATGTTTCAGGCCTTGCCGTACCCGTTCGTTTTTCGAGTAAAGAAGTTCCTTTAGCGTTAACGCTAGTGGCATCCAAGAACCGTTTTGACTTTTTAAATATTCAAAAACTGATTGAAATTTTGCAAGAAAATGCTGGATTGATTGAGCAGCGTTTTATGGAACTTTCAGAAAAAGGTGAGATCTAAAATAATATTTTTGATAATTTAAAGTTTTCTTACACTTTAGAGCATTGAAAATATCTAAATATTCTCATATTATGATTTTAGCACCTATTGATGATTCTTTTCATCAGCAGCTCATCAATAGAAGGCTCTCCCTCAGAGGAATAAGCTCATGCTGCCATCATGGGCTTTTTTCTTGCTTAATTTTTAGCAAAAACTTATGAAAACTTGAACTGACGAAAAGTCAGATTAATACGTGGCTGTAAAATTTTTGTCGAACGATTTAAACGGTGTTGCCAATATTGTTGAGTCTCACCGCGCATCACAATGAGTTGACCTGGCTGTAACCACATTTCAACTTTTTCTTTGCTTTGAATATGCCTAAAAGAGAACTTTCGCGTTGCTCCAAAACTTAAGGAAGCAATGGTGGTTGTTCTGGCTAAGGACACATCCGAGTCACTATGCCAAGCCATTCCTTGCGTTCCGTCTTCATAAAGATTGGCTAAGCAAGAATTAAATTTTTCTGAAAGTATCTGCTCTACTTGCTGTTTTAGCTTGGCAAGCCCTCTGTCCCACGGTAAAGAATCACGAAAAACACCAGAATATTTATATCGATAATGTTCGTCACCATACCAAGCGACTTTACGGGGAGTAATAAAATGCTTGCCGTATAACTTCGCTTCATCATGTCGCCACGCCAGATGTTGGTACAAATAATGAAAATATTGCTCGGCTTCTTCAGCACTTAAAATACATCCGTAGTCTTGAACTTCACCATCATACGGTAATAAATTTGTACAAGGTTCTGGAGAAAATAAATCTAGTGTCATGCAATCTCCCCTTGCTACTTAGCCATTTCTCAAGCTAACAATGCCATTTTACGCCCTTTTTGCCAATGATATTTATTAACCACACCAATTGCGAGAGTCACTCTATTCTGGCACTTTGCAATAAAAAAAGCCTTTATCAAGTAAAGGCTTTTTAGAATCTTATTTGGTTTTATGGCTGCTTTAGATATGGCCACGCGGCTTTTAAATAAATAAACATTGACCACAAAGTCAGAATGACTGCGGTATATAACAAAGCATAAGCCAACATTTCTAAAGGCTGCCAATTCAGCAGGAATACACTAATCGCAATCATTTGAAATGCGGTTTTATATTTACCTACAGTTGACACTGCTACACTGGTTCGCGCACCAAGTTCTGCCATCCACTCACGTAAAGCAGAAACAGTAATTTCCCGTGAAATAATAACAATTGCAGCAAAAGCCATCGCAATGGTAGGTTTCCACTGCACTAGAACAATAAGTGCAGCTGCGACCATCAGTTTATCTGCAACCGGGTCTAGGAATCGGCCAAATGCTGAAGTCTGGTTTAACGTTCGTGCTAGATAACCATCAAACCAATCGGTTACGGCAGCCAGCACAAAAATTGCAGTCAAGATAATATGACGAGTCATACTTCCTACGTGCTCACCAATACCTATTGCAGGCGGCCAATATGCAATCACCAAAAATACAGGAATAAGCGCGATACGCGCCAAAGTTAGGATATTTGGGATATTCAGGATTCGCCCTGTGGTCATAAACACCGCCAATTTAGTCTTCACGCATCTTTTAACAGACAAAGACACATACTTCAATATTGTATCTATCTGTAACAGTCACTTTATACGAAATAAGTGAATCGAGAAAGTAGATTGCTTAGGTAAATACCGTAACAGTTTGCCGCAAAATTGCAATTAAATGATCACTTTGGTCCCAAAGATATGCATATTCTGTGGAATAACCTTCACTCGCATGTTCTGTAACGACTTTATATTTAAACCAGTCAAGCAATTGATGCTGGACTGGGTTCACATAAGTAATATGCCACGTTAAAGAACTTGCAGGCGCAACTTGCTTAAACATGGGCAAAACACCCGGCGGCCAAATATCCATAAGAACAATCAAATCAGGCAATGTTAGTTGACGATTTTCATGTTGCTCTGGTGAGAACCTTGACCAGCCACCAAAGTCCGGATGCTCACTTGCTGTCACTGGATAATTACCCTCAGCCCAACACACTTCGAAATGCTGAAAGCATTCAGGCATATGTTTGGCAAAAGGAATAACAGATAAATTTTCAGGCTGCACATATACAGGAGCAACGGGTTCTTGTTTTACCTCAATACTCGATACACGAGGTGCCCCAAAACTTGCGACCAAAATGGTTTGTACTGCACCATCTTGCCATAAACGTGTCTCAAGCGTAGTGACTGACTTCCCTTCTCTTAAAATTTCAATAGTCAATCGGGCAGAACCTTGCTGTACAGGGCCCACAAAAGTAACACTACAACTTAATAATCTTTTATTTGAATCTTGAATGTGGGAGCATGCTTTTTGCATTAATAACCCAGCAACAAGGCCGCCAAAAACCGTTCGACCCTGTAACCACCCTGCGGGTATATCAATCCATTCATTTTGTTTTACATCTTCAAATAGCTGTAATAATGACATGCATATCCCTAAGTCATGTGCGTGATTAGGAAGTATCTTTCATTATTTTGACCATCATGTGAATGATCATTCAGCTATTAATTTACGAGCGCTTTTGTCACTCAAATTTTAAATACGTGGCTACTCATGCAAAATTTTATAAATCGTTCTTGCCATCACTTCACCTAATCCCGGTACCACAGTCAACTCTTTTTCCGATGCTTTTAACACACCTTGAATCCCACCAAAATGTGTTAATAAATCTCGACGGCGTTTTGGTCCTAAACCCGGAATTGCCTCTAAAACTGAGGTACTACGGCGTTTATCACGCTTAGCTCGGTGTTTGGTAATGGCAAAACGGTGAGCTTCATCACGTACCTGTTGAATTAAATGTAGCGCTTTATGATCTTCGGGTAACTGGATTTTTGTACCGTCAGTAAAATGAAGCGTTTCAAGTCCTGGTTTACGTCCTTCACCCTTTGATACACCAATCATGAAAGCGTCAAGCCCAAGCTCTTGCATCACTTCCATGGCCATATGAAGTTGACCTTTACCACCATCAATTAAAAGCAAGTCAGGCAGCATCGCCTTTTTATAGCGACGCGTTAAAGCTTGTCGCATCGCAGCATAATCATCGCCCGCGGTAATATCTTGAATGGCAAATTGTCGGTAGTCCCGTTTACGTGCACCGCCTTGGTCGAACACTACGCATGATGCGATCGGCGCTTCGCCCATGGTATGACTAATATCAAAACATTCGATACGATCAACTGGACGGCCAACCACCTGCTCAAGCTGGTGGAAACGCTCATTGAGCTCTAAGTGGTTACTCAACTGCCCTTTAATCGCATGTTGAACATTCATTTCGGCAAGTTCTAACCATTCAGCACGTGTTTCTCGTACACTGCTCTTAATCTGGACTTTCTTTCCAAACTGCTGTGCTAAGGCTTCTTCCAACTCTTTACGGTCAGGTAAGGCAGTATTTACAATCAGTTCGCTTGGTACTTCATCGGCAACCTGAAAGTAAAAGTTTGCCATAAAGTCACTTAGCATTTGACCAAGGTCATCGCCTAACATGTCAGGGAAATAGCTTTTACCGCCTAGCATACGTCCATTACGTACATGCATAATCTGCACACATGTCACGCCAGCCTGATAGGCAATTGCCAAAATATCAGCTTCACCTTTCACTTTGAAAACAGCTTGTTGTGCCTGTACTTCACGGAGTAAAGATAATCGATCCCGGTAAAAAACAGCTTTTTCAAATTCAAGATCTGCCGCTGCCTGCTCCATTTTCGCAATCAGCTCTTGATTTAATTCTTTGGTATCACCTTGTAAGAAACGAATACTGTTATTCACATCTTCTTTGTAATCTTCTGCTGAAACCAAGCCTACACACGGAGCCGAGCAACGCTTTATTTGATATTGCAAACATGGACGTTTACGCTGTGAGAAGTAACTATTTTCACACTGACGAACATTAAAAAGTTTTTGTAAAACCAGTAAGGTATCTCGGGCACTATAAGCACTTGGATAAGGCCCAAAGAATTTACCAATTTGGTGCTTACCTTTGCCACGCCCACTGGCAATGCGCGGATAAGGTTTATCTGCTGATACAAAGATATAGACGTATGACTTGTCGTCTCGCAGCATGATGTTATAAGGCGGACGATGTTGTTTAATTAAGTTTTGTTCTAAAAGCAGCGCTTCAGTTTCTGAACGCGTAACGAGCGTTTCAATATCATAAATTCGTGCAACTAAGGCCTGAGTTTTCGGGTGCTCAATGGTTTTAACAAAATAACTCGATACCCGATTTTTTAGGTTTTTCGCTTTGCCCACATATAACAACTCACCATCTTTCCCTAGCATTTTATAAACGCCTGGAAGCTGGGTCATATGGGCTAAAATTTTTTCAATATGAGGACGAGCGTTTTGATTCACTATTGGCATGCACGGCTTTAATACTGAATACCTAATGTGATGTTTTCATCCTTACTTTTCAAGTGCTTTACTGTGCCAGAACCTAAATTTGACAAGGGATGACAAAGTAGACCGACAAAATGTGTCGTACATCTTTAAGAATCGAGACGATAGTAACTATATTTCACGTCTTTTTCTTTATACACCGCATAGGTTTTTTGACGAAAATCTGAGAACCAGCCATTGCCCGTATAGCCAGCAATATGTCCGTAGGTATGACCACTGGTACGTTCAATAATATAAATATCGCCTTCTTGAGGACGATTGAATGCTGGTTTGATTTTCTTATAGCCGTTCTTTTCTAGAGTATGCCCCCAGTCAGATGCAGCTACTGGATGCTTTGAAACATCTGCACCTGCAGCCTGTAAAGCAATACGGATATTCTTGGCGCATTTTTCTTTACTATGTTTTGCTGACATGCTTTCAAGTTTGCTTGAGAACTTATGCAGATCGATATTTTGGTCTTCTACTTTATGTCTTTTAGAAGTTGATCGGCTATGCTTTTTAGTCTCAGCCGAAGCTTTGTTTAACATCGCTTTCGTTTTTAAGTCACCCTGAGAACTTTCTTCTTTTCTCAATTTAATGTGGTGAACATGTGCATGAGCTACGTGATGAGCATGAGCCATTTTGAAACCTACTTCCGCTAACCAGTCTTCGAAAAAACGGAGCAATTGTAGAATCAAAATTATGCGTTGGCTTTTAATAGTTGTAACAAATTGCCAGCACTGTGAAATGAGTCACAAAAACAATTTATCGAATTTATTCTATAAAAAAATCTCTTTCGAGCTTACTAAAGATTGGTCAATCCCATCTATTTCAACACGATTGACCAGCGCTTATGGAGAATTTCAGATTAATTTAAATTATTTAAATAAACTGTTCGCTCTGCAGTTTTTTGAATAAAGCACTGTGTATATTGCATCTCCTGATTTTGCTTACGCATATCAGCAGTCCAATAATCGGATTGCTTTTGGTAAGTTTCTAAGTCCTTTTCGGGAATTTCTTCCACACTTTTTTGTGCCAGTACTTTACATTCAACATCACGTTTTTTAAACCAATCCGATTGATCTTGTTTAAATTGAGTTTTTTTCTCAGCGCTCAATTTATCCCAAGTCTGATTTAAGCGTTCCACTTGCTTCACTTTGTCGCTATCCAATTCTTTTTTACGAACATCCATGGCTTCTTGAGCCAAAGCAGTCTGCTCTTCATTATTTTGTTCAGATATTTGTCGATTTTCTTCAATATTTTCGTCAATCAACTCATTTTCTTTAACATAAGCAGCATATTGCACAGCTTTAGTAGCAACAAAAACCAATCCTTCAATCACAGTGTTTTGACTTGGCAAGTCAAACACCAACCCCTCTTTATCTGTTTTTGTAATGTTATAGAAAAATTCACCTTTCAATTGGTCATTTTCAAGAGTCAAAGATGATTCATTATCCGAAAAATAGTCATTAAGCGTTTGCGATTCTTCATTAGAGTGACGCAGTTCTTCAACATATGCTTTTTCCGCACGTTTTTGTAAACCTTTAGGAAATGAAACAACTAACTGGCTTTCACAGCTGAGTTGTGTATTTTTTTGGCTTTCATCTTCTAACGGTAAAGTGCGAATATTTTTAATTTCAAACTTCAAACCTTGATTAATTTTATTAAGAATATCAGCATCAACCTGATATTGACTTTGTCTTAAGCTACGTTCGATTTGCTTCAAATATTCTTTTTTCAAAGAGGTTTGAATCTGATTTAAATTGTCAGGATGCGTACAGCTCCAATCCGAAATTGCCTCAACTTTTTCTGTTTTTGATTTTGGCTCTGGCTTAGATTTACCACATCCAGTTAATATTACTGCTGCACTGAATGTAGTTATTACTAAAGCTTGTTTCATCACCGTATTCATTTATATTCCACGCAAATTTTTAAAATTTATTAAGTACAAGAAAGGCATATATTTACCAGTCGCATTATCATCCCAATAATTAATATAAAATTCACCTAAAATTTTAAATAAAATACTCCCCACGCTAATAATCATCGTTTTAAATGCATAAAAATAAATCTAAATTATTTAAATAATCACAATAAAAAAACGCCCTTTCGGGCGTTTTAATTAAAATACATATGGTCGTACAAAAATCAGGAAGAAAATTCCAAGCATGAGGAACCATTTTAAGAAGTAATATAATTTACGGTTTTTAGCTTTTAATGCTTTGGCTTTAATACGAATTTGGTACACATAACCAAAAGCTTTATTTAAACCGCCAGTTTGGTCACCTGTTTCATTCGGTGAACTTGCTGCAGTCATCACATTACGGCCAAACCAATGATTAAAACGTTCCATCCATTTCACTTTCATCGGACGCTCAACGTCCGCGAAGAAAATGATACGGTTTTGATCGGTCTTATTTTCAGCATAGTGAATATACGTTTCATCAAACACAACGCTTTGACCGTCACGCCAAGAGTATCTTTCACCATCAACGTCAATAAAACAGCGATCATCATTTGGTGTAATTAAACCCAAGTGATAACGAAGTGAACCTGCATACGGGTCACGGTGTCTAACCAAACGGCTGTCAGGAGCAAGTTCGGTAAACATTGCCGCTTTAATGGTTGGTAATGTTTTAAGTAAAGCAGTCGTTTTTGGGCAAAGCTCAGCAGCCGAAGGATGGCTTGACTCGTACCATTTCAGGTAAAAACGTTTCCATCCTGTTTTAAAGAAAGAGTTGAAACCTAAGTCGTTATAGGTACTCGAAGCTTTAATCCCGCCTTGGTCATATAAAGCTTTCGCTTCATCTCGAATCATTTCCCAATTTTCATCTAACACTTTTAAATCTTTAAAGTGTTGAGTATCGATATAAGGCTGATTCGGTACCTTTGAAAAGATGTACATTAAAAAGTTAATCGGTGCGAGCAAGGTTGAATGGTCAAAAAATTGACGATAAAACGAGTGACGCACTTTGCCGCGATGTTGGATATACAATGCAGATATTACAAAAATCGCTAATACGATCCACTTAATCATATTGCTACTCTTTCAAAAGTTTAGGGCAACATTACCTTAATTTTCGAAGGTAATAGTAACCAGAAGAATATTTAACTGGCGCAAATTTTAACAAAATTGACTTATAAAAAGCGAATGCAAAAAATTAAAGAACCTATTTAGGTGTATCAACCCCTTAAAAATATAAAACATAACTTATTTTTTATAGGTATAAATAACCCAAGTTTAGTGAATTTATAGCTCAGTTTTTTAAGCAGTATTACTAGGCAATTGACTTTTTTGACAAGAAATCAATTTTTTATAAATGCCATTTTTTATATAGAAAATTCACGACTAAAGTCTCTCATAAATAAAAACTTAAACTAAAACAAAAGCCTTTATACGCTCTCTATGTATATGATTTTCTTTATGCATTTAAGTGGTATGAATTCAATAAAAAATAAGATGACCCTTGCGTCACGGCTTGATACAACTTGTCGGGTTCTTTTTAGATATAGTTATCGTAAGATTAGCGAAGCATAAATGTGTACCGGAGCTGTACACACGCTTCATAACATCAACTTAGAAGTCCTCCAAAACTAAGGAGATCAGGCATGATCCACGCTGGCAATGCCATTACCGTCCAAATGCTTGCGGACGGAATTGCAGAATTCCGCTTTGACTTACAAGGTGAGTCGGTCAATAAATTTAACCGTGCAACAATTGAAGATTTCAAAGCTGCTATCGCGGCTGTAAAAGCCAATAACGATATTAAAGGCTTAGTTGTAACTTCTGGTAAATCTACATTTATTGTTGGTGCAGATATTACTGAATTTGGTGAAAACTTCGCACAAGGCGAAAAAGCGATTGTTGACTGGCTTATGCCTGTTCACGAAATCTTCAATAGCTTTGAAGATTTAGACCTTCCAAAAGTTGCTGCTATTAATGGCATGGCTTTGGGTGGCGGTTTTGAAATGTGTTTAGTTTGTGACTATCGCGTGATGTCAGAAGCTGCACAAGTGGGCTTACCAGAAATCAAACTTGGTATTTATCCTGGTTTCGGTGGTAGTGTTCGTTTAAGCCGAGTTATTGGTATCGATAACGCGGTTGAATGGATGGCAATGGCTGCTCCTAAAAAACCGGCTGCTGCGCTTAAAGATGGTGCTGTAGATGCGGTTGTCGCTGCGGACAAATTACTTGATGCTGCAACTGACTTGGTTAAGCAAGCGATTTCTGGTCGTTTAAACTGGAAAGCAAAACGCCAAGAAAAACTTGACGCTGTAAAATTGAACCCGCTTGAACAAATGATGGCGTTCAACACAGCAAAAGGTGCTGTACTTGCTAAAGCAAACCCAGCTCAATACCCTGCTCCAAAATTATTACTTGATTCATTACAAGCGGGTGCAAGCCTTGCACGTGATGAAGCTTTAAAAGTTGAAGCTGAAGGCTTTGCTAAAGCAGCAATTACTCCACAAGCTGGTGCATTGATTGGTTTATTCATCAATGACCAAGTTGTGAAAAAAGCATCTAAACAACATGAAAAAGGTGCTCACCCTGTAAACCAAGCAGCTGTACTTGGCGCTGGTATTATGGGTGGTGGTATTGCTTACCAAGCGGCAAGCAAAGGCACACCAATTATCATGAAGGATATTGGTAACCCACAACTTGCACTAGGTATGTCAGAAGCAAACAGCTTGTTAACTAAACAAGTTGAACGCAAGAAAATGAAACCTGCGCAAATGGGTGAAACACTTGCTCGTATCCGTCCTACTTTAAGCTACGATGAGTTTAAAGAAGTTGATATCGTGATCGAAGCGGTAACTGAAAATCCAAAAGTTAAAGAAATCGTACTTGCAGAAACTGAGAAAAATGTTCGTGAAAACACGATCATTGCTTCTAACACTTCTACAATTTCAATTACACGTTTAGCAAAAGCATTACAACGTCCTGAAAACTTCGTTGGTATGCACTTCTTCAACCCAGTTCACATGATGCCGCTTGTAGAAGTTATTCGTGGTGAAAAAACTTCTGAAGAAGCAATTGCAACAACAGTCGTTCTTGCTCAAAAAATGGGTAAAACACCAATCGTTGTAAACGACTGTCCAGGGTTCTTAGTTAACCGTGTATTGTTCCCTTACTTCGGCGCATTTGACCTTCTTGTAAAAGACGGCGCAGATTTCCAGCAAATTGACAATGTAATGTCTAAGTTTGGTTGGCCAATGGGTCCTGCTTATCTCATCGACGTTGTAGGTATCGACACAGGTGTACATGGTGCTGAAGTCATGGCGGAAGGTTTCCCTGACCGTATGAAGCCAGACTACAAAGGCGCAATCCAAGCAATGTATGAAGCGAAGCGTCTTGGTCAAAAGAATGACGTAGGTTTCTACAAATACGAACTCGACAAGAAAGGCAAGAAAGCAAAAACTGTTGATCCAACAGCGTATGAAGTGATTGCTCCGTTCGTCACTGGCGAAAAACGCGAATTTGATAACCAAGAAATCATTGACCGTATGATGCTTGCTTTCTGTAACGAAACAGTTCGTTGCTTAGAAGACAAGATTGTAGCAACTGCATCTGAAGCAGACATGGCAATGATTATGGGTGTAGGTTTCCCTCCATTCCGTGGTGGCCCATGCCGTTACATCGACCAAACAGGTGTTGCTGAATACGTTGCGCTTTGCGATAAATATGCACACTTAGGTAAGGCTTATGAAGCGCCGCAAATGTTGCGCGACATGGCTGCTAACAACAAAAAATTCTACGGTTAAGGAGCGACGTGAATGGCTACTTTAAATCCACGTGACGTTGTGATTGTTGATGGCGTTCGTTCTGCCATGGGCAAATCTAAAAACGGTATGTTCCGTAATGTACGTGCCGACAGTTTATCTGCTGAACTTGTACGTGCGCTCGTTGCCCGTAACCAGTTTGATGTAAATGAAGTTGAAGATCTAATCTGGGGCTGTGTAAACCAGACTCTAGAACAAGGTATGAACATTGGCCGTAACATCGGTTTATTGGCTGACTTGCCTAAAACTGTTGCTGGTCAAACAGTGAACCGTCTTTGTGGTTCATCTATGCAAGCGCTTCATACTGCTGCTGCACAAATTGCGACTAACCAAGGTGACATCTTCATTATTGGTGGTGTAGAGCATATGGGCCACGTAGGTATGATGCACGGCATCGACCTTAACCCAGAAGCATCTAAACACTATGCAAAAGCATCTAACATGATGGGCTTAACTGCTGAAATGTTAGGTCGTATGAACGGCATTACTCGTGAAGAACAAGATGCCTTCGGTGTTGAATCTCACCGCCGTGCTTGGGCTGCAACTCAAGAAGGTCGTTTCAAAAATGAAATCGTTGGTGTTGAAGGCCACGATGCAAATGGCTTTAAAATCCTTTGTGACATCGACGAAGTTATTCGTCCAGATGCAAACCTTGAAGCGTTCAAAGCATTAAAACCTGTGTTTGACCCTAAAGGTGGTTCAGTAACAGCAGCAACTTCTTCTGCTCTTTCTGACGGTGCTTCTGCAATGTTGCTTATGTCTGCTGAGCGTGCACAAGCATTAGGTTTAAAACCACGTGCTGTCATTCGCTCTATGGCAGTTGCAGGTTGTGATGCAGCAATCATGGGTTACGGTCCAGTTCCAGCAACTCAAAAAGCGCTTAAACGTGCTGGTTTAACGATGGCTGATATTCAAACTATCGAATTAAACGAAGCATTTGCTGCTCAAGGCTTATCAGTAATGAAAGGCTTAGGCGTTTATGACAAGCAAGACATCATTAACTTAAATGGTGGTGCGATTGCTTTGGGTCACCCACTAGGCTGTTCTGGTGCGCGTATCACCACTACGTTGTTAAACGTAATGGAACAACAAGATACTCAAATTGGTCTTGCGACTATGTGTATTGGCCTTGGTCAAGGTATTGCAACGATTATCGAACGTGTTTAATTAACACCAAGATAAAAAAATCCCCGCTCAATGCGGGGATTTTTTTTATCTTCTAAAATATTTAGTAAATTTATATTTCTTAATAAGTAAGTCAAGATCCTTTAACAATTCATTAATACTTTCCAAATATTCATTTTTAGTTACACTATTATAAGCTTCTAATCGATTATCAAATAAAAAAGTTGCTAAATTATCTACATCCAATAAATATATTTTTTTATTAACTTGGTAAGGATTAATTATACATTTATGGCT